>DKFQ01000063.1:0-9125 GCA_002452425.1 Sulfurimonas sp. UBA6792
CTTTTGTGGCGGCAATGCGCCTTATAGACAAGGGGCTTTATGACAAGATAGTCTATGTACGCAACTCCATA
Source organism: Sulfurimonas sp. UBA6792 (assembly GCA_002452425.1). GTDB lineage: Bacteria > Campylobacterota > Campylobacteria > Campylobacterales > Sulfurimonadaceae > Sulfurimonas. The sequence goes on from DKFQ01000063.1 coordinate 72, forward strand.
GAGTCCATCGACAGAGGGGCGGAAGTGGGCTTTTTGTCAGGCAATGACGAGAAGTTTCGCATCTACAATATGGCACTGAGTGACACCATGGAGTTCATAGCCAAAAAACGGCTCAAAAAAGGGGTAAACGCAGAAAATCCCGAATCTATCCGTTCCAAAACAGAAGAGCTTATGGCACGCTACGACGTCCAAACACTCTGGCCAGGAGAAGCACGAGGTCGTACTCTCAGCGAGGCTATCGTTATCATGGACGAGTGGCAAAACAGCAGTGAAAAGACGACACAGCTTATCCTCTCACGCCTTGATGAGACATGTATGGCGATTGTTATCGGCTCAAACAGACAGATAGACAACCTTTACTTAAACAAATACAACAACGGTTTGACAACACTTCTTAAACAGACATGGACAAAACATCCGGAACTTAGTATGTTTGCCATAGAACTTGAAAAAGCCGTGCGTGGAAAGTTTGCGGAGTTTAGCGAGAGGGTGTTTGAGAGGTCTAAGTGACAAATAGATTTATCAACGACACGATTTACAGCCACATCGAATATACAAGGCTTGAAGGCAAAATCCTTCAAACCAAGATTTTGAGCCGCCTCCAATTCATCACGCAAAACGCCCTTGCCTACTTCGCTTTTCCATCCATCAACACCAAAAGATATATCCATAGCCTAGGGACAATGCACCTTGCCTCTCACATGTACAAAGGTGCGCTTTTAAACGCAAAAAGCGAAGTTCGTTCCCTATTTTTAAAAGATTTATACAAAGTCATCTTAAAAATCGAAACCGAACTCTCTTTGAAAAACAAGATAAAAAAATGTGATTTTTTTGAAGACGGCGCACTCTACCAGTTCCTTGTCCCGCTTCAAAACGCCAAAGAGAAGTACGCCTATCTTATCTCACTCCAAGCACTCCGCCTTGTCGGACTGTTACATGATGCGGGACATCTGCCTTTTTCACATCAAAGCGAATATGCGATGCAAAGCCTTTACGAGAGGTTGTCGCTACAAAAAGAGCATAATGCCAAAGAGCAGAAATTTTTAGATTTTTACGAAAAACTGACAAACAAAAATAGTCAAGTTCTCCATGAAGCGATGGGAGTGGAGTTTACAAAAATGCTTTTAGATTATGAGATACTCCAAGATTTTGCTAAAGAGAGTGAGAGAGAGTACATCGCACTTGTTTACAAAGTAGTTGACTACATCCTACAGGATGCCTCATTTGGCGGATTTGATTTTGGCGTGTTGCACTCTTTCATCGATGCCACCATTGATGCAGACAGACTTGACTACATCAACCGAGACATGCTTGCAAGCGGCTACATCGGCGGAGCAGTTGACTTGCTACGCATAGCAAAACAGAGCGTTTTAAGCCAAAAAAACCAAGAGTTCAGAGTGAGTTTTTTTGAGGGTGCCATTTTAGATATAGAACATATGCTTGAGATGCGTTTTAACCTCTACAAAAAGGTGATTTTCAACCATGAGATAGCAAAAAAAGATGCTATGCTTGAAAATCTTATCCTCCATCTTGCACAAGAACATTTTATAAAAAAGACAAATTCCAAACGAAGCGACATCGCCATGCTATGGAGCTTTTTAGATGCGACCTCTAACCAAAAGAGGCTTGATACCATCACTCTTTTAGATGAAAACTGGCTTATCTCACTCTTTAAAGAGGAGTATTTTGCACTTAAATACTCCAAGGAAAAAGAGAGACAAAAGATGCTTATGATTTACGAAGAGGTGCTTTTTGGCAAAAAGTACTTCCACTCGCTTTGGAAAAATCTCAATGATTTTTATGACGTTTTAGGCTTTAGCATGACACAAAAGTACCAATTTCGTGAAAGTTTTGGCTACATCAGCAAAACAAAACTCTCTATCTTGAGAAATTCGCTCCAAAACTTTGTAACACACTACGAGAGTGGGAAAAATGTCGCTTTTGCTTTTCAAATCGTCTCTTTTAACCTCGGTATTTCAAAAGATTTCTCTCTTTATGGCAGTAAAAATCTCATCCCCATCGATGAAGTCTCCACTCTTAGAAAAAGACTTAAAAAGTCGATGCTCAACACCGTTCCCTTTTTTCTCTACTGCAACAAAAAAGAGCTCAACCCACAGATGATTGAGAGCCTAAGGGAGATATTGCTTTTAGTTTTTGAGAAAAATACCCAGTGGAAACCATGACACCAAAACAAGGAGAGAACAAAAAGAAAGCTTAAAGAAAACACCTACTTTAAAAACTCTATAATGCCTAAAAGTAAAATCGGATAAAATTTCTCCGATTTAAAAGTTATCTTCTCTTGAACACAAGAAAAGATATGTTGCCAAAGTGGCTTATCAAACTAGAGGGTAACGCTCTCTTAACAAAAAAGGATACACAATGAAAACATTGATTTTACTAATCGCATTAACTTTAGGTGCTCTTGCTGCTGACACAATCGTAACGTACGATACAAACAACGGGACTGTTGAAACAAACAAACCTAACCACCCAAGCCAAGAAATTTACTAGGCTTTTACCTCTGCACTCCATCCACTCCTTTGGATGGAGCTTCTTTTTTTTCTCTATTTTCTCAACTTCCCTTACAAAAAAACTAATTTGTGACAATTTTATCTCATTTTAACCCCCAATTATGCTAAAATAGCTTTCGTTACTCACATCAAAAAATAAACAATTTAGGCATTATAAAATGAAATTGGATCTAAAATTAAAATTACTTATTCTCTTAGTAATTCCCCTCTTTTTTGTTATAGGTTTTTCACTCACTTTTATCTCAAACATCATGGATGAGAAGAAAAATTTAGAGTTCTCCAAACACCATATTTTGGAAGCAGAGGGTATCTCACGCGTTGTGCATCTTTTGCAGATTGAGCGAGGAGTTACAACTCAGATTGTCTCAGATGCAAAAAGCGATGTAAAACTCAAAGAGCTTTTAGAGATTCGTAAAGCCTCAGATGTTTCCATAAAAGAGTTAAGAAGCCGTTTTACCTCCTGCAAAACCTGCATAAACAACGACTCCATCACGCTTCTTGATAGCTTACTGCAAAGGGAGCAACTCCAGTTACCTAAGCAAACGACCAATCAGGTACGAGAGTACTACACCAAAAACATAGCAGCGCTTTTAAGCCTCATCAAAATCATCCCCTCCTCTATAGATGAGAAGACAAATCGAAACCATATCCAATCCTACAGCCATCTCTCCCAAGCAAAAGAGTTCTTTGGAGAGATCAGAGCGCTTGTCACACAAATTCTCTCAGATAAAGATTTTTCAGAAGAGAGCTTTTCACACTTAATGGAGTATCTCAGTATCTATCATCTTGAGACCCAAAATTTTAAACTTACCGCAGACCCAAAGATGCTTCACTTTTATGAAAAAACTTTTGTAGGCAAAGAAGTACAAAACTCTCTTGAAATGATAGATATTGTTCTAAGCAAAAGACAAGAGAGTCTTGCTACTCTCTCTAGCGCTCTATGGTTTGAGAGTGCGACACATAGTATAGATTCGCTCAAAAAGGTAGAGGACCATCTTTTTGCTACCGTTTATACGCTTATCAATGAAAAACTAGACTCCACCTCATACAAACTTATGACCCTGCTGCTCTTTTTGGCTATCTCAGCAATTGTTGTCACCTTTTTGCTCCTTGCTATCACAAGAAAGATTCTCTTCTCTGCAACCGTTCTTGAGGGCGAATATGATAGTTCTCTTCTTCTTTTAGAGCAGTATAAAGCAACCGTAGATGGAGGCTTCATCGTCTCAAAAACAGATGCAAACGGAATCATCACCTATGTCAATGATGAGTTTTGCAAACTAAGCGGTTACACAAAAGAGGAGCTTCTTGGACATACACATAACGTTGTCAAGCATCCTACCTCATCCCCAGAAACATTTGCCGCTCTATGGCACACTATCAAAGATTTAAAACAACCATGGGTAGGAGAGGTAAAAAACCTCTCAAAAGATGGCACAACACATTGGCTCAAAGCCATTATCAGCCCCATTATCTCTAAAGAGGGCGATATCATCGAGTATATCGCTATGCGCACCGACATAACAGCCCAAAAAGAGATTACAAAGTATTTTGAAGACCAGCTCAAGATATCAACCAACAACTTTAACTGCTCGATGCACCTCTCCAAAGAGTATGAAAAGGCGATTGATTCAAGCACTATTCTGCTAAGAACAGATGTTCATGGTGTTATCACTTATGCAAATGAAAAGTTTTTACAAATAAGCCACTTTAGCCAAGAAGAGCTTGTAGGAGAAAATTTCAATTTCATCATTGCGCCGCAAGAGCATGTTGCAAACCACTCATCTCTTTGGGATGGCATCATCAAAAATAGAGCAAAAACAGGAGAGGTTTTTTGGACAAAAACAACGATTGTTCCTATCAAAAGTCTTGATGGCAACATTATTGAGTATTTCCAAATACGTTTTGACATTACAGAGATTATGCGTCATAGAGAAGAGTTTGAGCGTGCTGCAAATACAGACTCTCTCACAGGATGTGGCAATAGGTTCCGACTAAACAACGATATGCAAAGGTTGGAAAATCTCTCTATCGTCATCTTTAACATAGATAACTTTAGACAAATCAATGATTTTTACGGACATGATTTTGGTGATTTGGTTATCAAATCTACTGCAGATAAGATTTATGAATTTATCTCACATGACAAAAATTTCAAATTTTACAGACTTCAAGGAGATGAGTTTATCGCCTTGGCTGTGGACTACTCCAAAGAGCTGCTTGTTGAGAAAACAAAGGCTGTTTTAGAGCTTATCAAAAAGAAATTTTATGTCCGCAATGAAGAGATTCTTCTCTCTTGTAGTGCTGGTCTCTCATGTGAGCCAAAAGAGTCACTTCTTGCAACAGCAAACATGGCACTTAAAATCGCCAAAAAAAGCAATATCGACTACCTTCTCTACACACCAGAAATCTCACTAGAGCAACAATACAAAGAAAACATCCGATGGACAAGAAAACTCTCACACGCTATCAAAGAGGGAAATCTGCAAGCTTATTATCAGCCTATCATCGATAATGTTACCCTGCAAAAAAACAAATACGAGTGTTTAGTAAGAATCGTCGAGGACTCCAAGGCGATCTCTCCCGTACACTTTTTAGGTGTAGCAAAACAGACACGACAGTACGCAGACATCACAAGAGCGGTCCTATACCAAGCATTTGAGCTCTTTAAAGACAAAGATATACATTTCTCCGTCAATCTCTCCATTTTGGATATTTTAGAGCCTCAAACAACATCCTACATCCTTCAAATGCTCCAAGAGTACAATATCGGTTCAAGAGTTATTTTTGAGATTGTAGAGTCTGAATCTATAGATAATTTCGATGGTATCACCGACTTTATCCGTGAAGCGAAAAAATATAACTGCAAAATCGCAATCGATGATTTTGGAACAGGCTATAGCAATTTTGAGTACCTTATCAAGATGCAGGCAGATTATCTCAAGATTGACGGTTCACTCATCAAAAACCTTAATAAAGATAAAAATGCGCTTCTTATCGTCTCAACCATTGTTGATTTTTCTAAAAAACTAGGAATGAAAACAGTTGCAGAGTTTGTAGAAAACGAAGAGATATTTGAGATTGTAAAGAGTATTGGAGTTGATTATTCACAGGGATACTATTTTTCAGAAGCAAAAAAAGAGTTATAATCTTTTTTGGCAAAATGCCAAAAAAGAGAATTATACGCGAGATTCCTCACGACGTTGTAGGTATGCCCACTGAGCATCTACACGTTCTTGCCACTCTTTGATTAAGTATTTATACTCATCTTTAAAGAGGTGTTTGAAACGTCCTTGAGCAGCGAGATATTCCTCAACTGGAATAACGTTTTTCGGTCTATAAGTGATGTTAAGCTCTCTACCATCGATAATCTCATAAAGAGGAAAAACAAGCGTATCTGTCGCCAAATCTGCTAAGTGCATCGTATCTTTAGGGTCAAATTTCCACTCTGTTGTACATGGAGAAACAGCATTGATAAATACAGGTCCTTCAACAGAAAAACCGTGTTGAATCTTCTTTACCATATCTTTCCACTTGTTTGGAGAAACTTGCGCTGCATACGGAATGCCATGTGCAGCCATAATGCCCATCAAATCTTTTTTGTTTTTCTTCTCCCCATAACTTACTTTTCCAGCAGGAGAAGTTGTTGCAGAAGAACCTATCGGTGTAGAAGATGATCTCTGACCACCTGTATTTGCATAGACTTCATTGTCAAGAACAACGTGCATAATATTATGTCCGCGCTCCATACATCCAGAAATCCACTGAAAACCGATGTCATAAGACGCACCATCTCCAGCAAAAGAGACAAACTTAGGGTTACGATCTGGTTGCTTTAAGCGCCCTTTTCTTTTTAACACTTTATGCATTGTTTCAGCACCAGCAACTGCTGTTGAGCTGTTTTCAAATCCAATATGGATCCAAGAAGCATCCCATGAAGTATATGGATAAACTGCTGTACAAACTTCAAGACAACCTGTTGAAGCAGAGAGAACCATATCATCGTTTGTTGCATTTAAAACTTCACGAACAATGATAGAGTGCGCACACCCTGGACATAGAAGGTTTGCACCCTCAAAACGGTCAGCTGATGTCGAAAACTCTTTTAAGTTTTTTATATTTTTTATTTCACTCACACCTGTCTCCTTATAAATACGCTAGTTTCGGTCCACGAACACCGATAAATTGTTGTAGTGGAGTAGTTACTTTGCCCGCATCAACGTTTGCTTGAAGCTCTTTATAGAGTGCTGTTAGATGTGCTTTTGTCAAGTCGCGTCCACCAAGTCCATAAATATACCCAGAAAGAAGTGCTTTTGTATCAGTATTGAAAAGCGATCCTGCTATTTCATTAAAGAGCATTCCTGCCGCACCATTTGGAGATGATCTATCAAGTGCTGCGATAGCTTTGATACCCTTGAGCGCTTCTGCAACTTCCATAAATGGGAAAGGACGGATAACACGAAGTCCGACAACGCCAGCCTTGATACCTTGTTCTCGCATCTCAAGAGCAACTTCACGTGCAGTTTCAACGGACGTTCCAAGACATACAACACAAACATCAGCATCATCCATATTGTACTTCTCAACAAGATTGTACTTACGTCCTGTGAGTTTTTCAAACTCTGCAAACGCTGCGTTTATCTTAGGATGTACTTTTGTCATCAGGTCGTTGTGTTGGCGTGCCTTATGCTCAAAGTGCCAATCTTCTTCCGTTTGTACACCATGCGTTACTGGATGTTCGAAGTCAAGCATATCATTCATAGGTTTAAATTCGCCTACAAAACCATACGCCGCATCATCGCTAAGCGTATGGACACCTTGAGCAGTGTGTGATGTCATAAAACCATCTTGATTGACCATCGCAGGAAGTCTTACATCATGGTCTTCACTTACTTTAAAAGCGATAAGATTGAGGTCATACGCCTCTTGTGGGCAGTATGCATCAAACTGAATCCAGCCACTATCACGACCTAAATACATATCTGAATGGTCACCATTTACATTAAGAGGTGCTGCAAGTGCACGGTTTACCACATTGAGTACGATTGGCAAGCGCATACCAGAAGCTTGGTAGAGTGTCTCAACCATAAGTGCAAAGCCTTGAGAAGATGTTGCAGTTGCAACACGTCCGCCAGCAGCCGCCGCACCGATACATGCGCTCATCGCCGCATGCTCTGATTCAACCATAACAAACTCGCCTTCTACATATCCATCAGCTGTAAACTGTGCGTAGCCTTCAACGATAGGAGTCGATGGCGTAATCGGGTATGCCGCAACAACATCTACTTGAGCTTGTCTAAGTGCCTGAGCAGCTGCACGGTTTCCGTCCCATACTTCTATATCTTTTAGTTCCATTTTTTCAAATGCCATTACGCTTCCTCCTCATCTTTTTTAGGCCAATTAGCAATCTCTGTCTCTTCATCTGCTTGTTCTGGGAACATTAAGAGTGATTTTGGATTTGTTGGACAAACTTCTACACAAATTCCACACCCTTTACAGTGATCCATATCGACACCGATTAGTTTTTTATCTCTTGAAACTATCGAGACATCTGGACAGTAAATCCAACAAAACTGACAGTCAATACAGTAGTCTTTGTTAAATACAGGCTTGATTAATCTCCAGTCCGCAACACTTGCAGTGTATGAGCTGTTTTGTGAGTATGCACGATCCTCTTGTCTTGTTCCAGCGATATCATCTATCTTTCCGTCGAATGTACGAAGCATAGCTCCGATTTCAAACTCATCCCAACCTTTTTTTGCCATAATCAGTTCCTTACTTTACTTCATCGTATGCACGCTGAATAGCGAACATATTAGCATCAATAATTTTTTGCGGCAGTTTTCCAAGAACTCTTTTCATGCTCTCTTTAAAAAACTCAATGTCATACATTCCAGAAACTTTCATAAATGCACCAAGCATTGGTGTGTTTGGTATTGCACGCCCGATAGTCTCATTTGCGATAGTGATACAATCAACAGTATAAACCTCTTTACCCTCTAACTTCGGTTGCGCCTTTACAAGCTCCTCAGTGCTCAAGTGAGTGGTAATAATGTATTTTGTACTCTCTTTATGGTTGATAGTAACATCTGTAGTCATCGCTAAAGCAGGGTCAATAACAAAGACATAGTCAGGTCTCATATATTTTTCATGATTCATAACCACTTTATCATCTACGCGGTTGTAAGCCGTCATTGCCGCTCCTCGTTTTGCGGATCCGTAAAACGCAAACGCTTGCACATGCTTACCGGTTGTAGAAATAACATCTGCCAAACCTTTGGCACCTGTAACAGCACCTTGTCCAGCACGACTATGCCATCTAATCTCTAGCATAAACTCTCCTTTTCTCTTATTAGCCTCTTATTTTAGACAAGTTGCTCTTAAAGATAGCTTGATATGTGTTACTTTTTTACCAACCTAGACTAATGTGTTATTTTTTCTCTTTTGAAGATACTTCATTGCCTCAAATGCATCATTAAATATCATATCTGTAAACTCTTTCAATGATTCGTGCGTACCATAACCG
>DKFQ01000063.1:9246-10172 GCA_002452425.1 Sulfurimonas sp. UBA6792
TTCCATAAGCACTCTGGAGTAGTAACCTGTTTTTGTCGTTACAATCCCCAAAGTCGCAAACTCTTTTGCCAACAATACCGCCTCTTTGGCGTTTTGTAAAAGCTCAGTTTTTTCTCTAGAAATATCTCTGTAGTGCTCTTTGTATGTCGCTATCAAGGCATCTACATGTACAGCGTTGATTCCCAAATTTCCATACATAATATCAAGCGGATACCCGATAAGCTCCTTTATCTTGGCATCCTTTTGAGAAGGAAGATTGTGTACTGCTAAAGAGTGATGAAACGACTCTAAAATCGCTTCGGTCGAATCAATAAGCGTACCATCTAAATCAAATAAAATTATCAAACTATTTCTCCCATTTTATATAGTTATGCCAGATACCGCTAGGGGCTGGCTCAATGTGTTTTATATTTTTGTTAACTGCTGTGATAGAATTTGGTATAAACAAAAAAAGATAGGGATTTGCATCCGTAATTATGGCAAACATCTCCCTCCACAAGGTAGCAAGCTCTTTACTATCGACCATGCTTTGAGACTTTTCTATCATTGCATCCATCCTAGCATCGTTATAACCAACAAGATTAAATCCGCCTTTTTTATCACTTTTGCTATGCCAAAACATATGTGGGTCAGGTGTTGGTGAGAGCCCCCATCCAAGAAGTACACTCTCGAACTTATGAGGAAAAACCACCATATTTAAAAATGCCTGCCACTCCATCACACGAAGTGTTACGACCACTCCTGCTTCTTTAAGCTGGTGCTGTAAAATCTGTGCAGCGTAGGGTCTTATATCGCTAGAATTTGAGGTTGCAATCTCAAAAGTAAAAGGATTTTTTGCATCATAACCTGCCTCTTTTAGAAGCTCTTTTGCTCTTTGTATATTTTGTTTTGGTGCTTTTATATTTTCGTTAAATGCCGGTGTGTTT
>DKFQ01000065.1 GCA_002452425.1 Sulfurimonas sp. UBA6792
GAGGGCAAATGCACACTCCCCTACATCTACCTTTACCACGCACTAAATACAACAGAACAAGAGAGACTCCGCAGGCTTCATGCAAAAGTTTTAGACAAAGAAGAGACGCTTTGGATAAAAGAGAAGATGCAAGAGCATAAAAGCATAGAAAAATCTTTTGCTTTAGCGCAAAAACTATCCAACGAAGCGATGCAAGCCGTCAAAGAGGATGCAGGACTGATAGAAATTTTAGAAACCATGATAAAAAGAAGTTACTAATGCACTACTTAAACATAAGTTTTTCACATAAAAATTCAACGCTTGAGATAAGAGAAAAACTCTCCTACAAAGATGAAAACGCCACAAAAGGGTGTTTGACAAAATTAAATGCGGGCGAAGCTATCAACGAATCCATCCTTATCTCTACATGCAACCGTATGGAAGTTTTTTGTAGTTGCAGCGATATTGCGGGGGCAACGCAGCATATTTTTGAGATGCTTGCGGCAAGATCGGGCATCTCTATCGAAGAGCTTGAGGGAAGAGCTGATATCTTTGATGACAGCAGTGCGATTCACCATCTCTTTAGCGTTGCATCCTCTCTTGACTCGATGGTTGTTGGTGAAACACAAATCGCAGGACAGCTTAGAGACGCATTTCGTTTCTCTTATGACAACGGATTTAGTGGGCAAAAACTTGCACGTGCGATGCACCACGCTTTTAAATGTGCTGCAAAAGTAAGAAACGCAACAGATATCTCCTCAAAACCGGTCTCCATAGCAAGCGTTGCAGTTGCAAAACTCAAATCTGTTTTAGAGAGTGTTGAGGGTAAAAAGGCTCTTGTTATTGGTGTTGGCGAAATGTCGGAGATAACGGCAAAACATCTTCTCTCAAGCGGAGCGGATGTTTATATCATGAACAGAACAGGAGAAAATGCCCAAAAACTCGCATATGATTGCGGTGCAAAAGTGCTAGAGTATAGCGAACTTGCAAATGCCATCAATGAGTTTGAGATTTTATTTACCGCAACTTCTGCTCCAGAGCCTATTATCACTGATGAGATTATCAAATCATGTGATTTTGAGAGATACTGGTTTGATTTGGCTCTTCCACGAGACATCAACTACCACAAAGGCGATAAAATCAACCTCTATGTGATAGATGATTTAAAAAGCATAGTAGATGAAAATATCGGGATTCGAGAAGATAGCGCGCGAAAAGCTCACGGGATTATCGGCAGAAGTACGGTAGAGTTTTTTGAGTGGCTCAGCACGCTTAACATCGAGCCGATGATAAAAGAGATTTATCAAAAAGCCTTTGAAGCGGCGCAAATCGAGAGTGAGCGTGTTATCAAAAAAGGGTATATCCCAAAAGAGTATGAAGCGCAAGCAAAAAAGATGGCACAGCAGGCGATGAAACGTTTTTTACACCAAATGAGCTCTAAAATGCGCTCTGTTTCAGAGGAGTCAAAAGCTGACATGCTTACAAGTGCAGTACAGTTTTTGATACAAAAAGATAGAAGCGAGATGCCAGACAAATACAAGTGCGAACATGCATTAAACATCATAGAAGGAAAAACAAATTGAGAAGAAGTAGAGCTTTTATTCCCACAGCAAAAGAGGCGCCCTCTGATGCAACACTGCCAAGCCACAAGTTTTTGGTAAGAGGCGGTTTTATCAACCAGCAGGGTGCCGGACTTTACAACTTTATGCCACTTGGCAAGATTGTTTTGGAGAAAATCAGAGCTATTGTCAAAGAGGAGCTAGACCGTGCAGGTTGCCAAGAGGTACAGCTTAGTTTTGTCACACCTATAGGATTATGGGAGAGAAGCGGTCGTTCTGAAGCTATGGGTAAAGAGATGCTCCGCATCCATGACAGACATGAAAACGAGTTTGTACTTAGCCCGACAAATGAAGAAGCTATGGTGGAGATGGTAAAAAACAGAGTGACCAGCTACAAAGATTTGCCGCTTAACCTCTACCAGATAAACACAAAGTTCCGTGATGAAGCAAGACCGAGATATGGATTGATGCGTGGTAGGGAATTTTTAATGAAAGACGGCTACTCTTTCCACTCAAGTACCCAAGATATGGTGCGAGAGTTTGACCTTATGGAAGAGACTTACAAAAAGATTTTCACAAGACTTGGACTTGACTTTAGAGTAGTTGCGGCAGATAGCGGTGCAATCGGCGGAGAGGGAAGCAAAGAGTTTCACGTTTTGGCAAACAGCGGTGAAGATACGCTTGTCGTATGCGAGGCGTGCGAGTACGGCGCAAATATCGAGACGATTTATGAGAGCGAAGAGGAGATTGATGCACTTAAAGCAAAATCTTACGAGGAGCTTCAAGAGCTAAAAATTGATAAAAAATGCTCTTGCGGTGCGGCACTTCACTTCAAAAAAGGGATAGAAGTCGGGCATATTTTTCAGTTAGGTACTAAGTATTCTGCACCGCTTGAAGCACATTTTAATGATGAAAACGGCAGAGCAAAACCTTTTGAGATGGCGACATTTGGCATAGGTGTGAGCAGACTTGTAGCGGCAGTTATCGAGCAAAACCACGATGAAGACGGGTGTATATGGACAAAAGCAACTGCTCCGTATGTGGTAAATATCATGGTTTCAAACATTAAAGATGAAGCTCAAATGCAATTAGGCGAAGAGCTTTATGCGAGACTTAAAAACTCTGGAGTCGATGTAATACTTGATGATTCTAAAGAGCGATTTGGTTTTAAGATGAAAGATGCGGAACTCATTGGTTTTCCATACACTATCATCATCGGAAAAGAGCTTGAAAACGGTATGGTGCAGGTTTACGAGAGACGCACAAAAGAGACATTGTCTATTGATGCCAAAACCGTTTACGGCAAGATTGTGGAGCTTCTCTCTTAATGCTCTATTTTTTGATTTATCTTTTTTTTGAAGTGCTTGTTTCTGTCAACATCTCTTCAGCTATCGGCGGATTGGCAACTTTTTTTGAGATAATTTTTAGCGCATTTTTAGGTTTTGCTATACTTGCAAATTTCCGTACAACTTTAAGAGAAAATTTGATGGCAGTCTCTTATAGCACTATAGATTTAAACGAGCTTCAAAGACTTAATCTTTTTACAATCGTTGGTGCTATCTTGCTTATCGTTCCGGGTTTTTTGACGGATATTATAGGTATTTTACTCCAGTTTAGCGTATTTACGTCTATGCTTGTTAATCGTTATGATGTAAAATCAAAGTATAAAAAATATAACAAAGAAAAGGATAGTGATGTCATTGATGTTGAAATTATTAGCGACAATTCTCATACTAAGTAGTTTTTTACGAGCAGATGCTTCGAGTGAGCAAGTTGAGGGTTTTTTAAAGAAGATGTTTGCGGGAAACCAAAGCATAAAGTCACTTAAACTCAAAGTTACTAACGTGACTGATGTCAAAGGGCATGATGATTGGAAGGCTTACTATGTTGAGTTTGACGCAATTTTAAAAAAGGATGGGCGACAGGTTGTTCAAAAAATGGTTTGGTTCTCTAATGGTGAGGTTATCGCAAAAGAGATTTTTGACTTAGAACAAGCAAAAGATATGAACGAGATGGTCTCATTGCCGATGAAACCTGAGCATTACAAGAAAGAGAATCTTATCTATGGAAATGAAAACGCAAAGTACAAGATAGCTATTTTTTCAGACCCACTATGCCCATTTTGCAAAACTTTTGTTCCTGAAGCATTGGAGTATATGAAAAAAGAGCCAAATAAATTTGCCATTTACTACTACCATTTTCCACTAGAATCGCTCCATCCAGCAGCAGTCGAACTTGTAAAAGCGGCAATAGCGCTTGAACTAAAAGGTGCAAAAGATGTTGTACTCAACCTTTACAAAGTCAACGTAAATCCTAAAGAGAGATCAAATGAAAAAATTTTAGAAGAGTTCAACAAAGTGATGCACTCTAACATCCAACCTTTTGAGCTTCTCTCAAAAGAGGTATCAGAGCATCTGCAAAGTGATTTAAAGATAGCTGACTCACTTATGGTAAATGGCACTCCGACTCTGTTTTTTGACGGTGTGATAGATAGAACAAAAATGAAATATAAAGAGGCAAAATAGATGAAAAAATTAGTTATAGCAACAAGAGGATCACAACTGGCACTTTGGCAGTCAAACCATATCAAAGCTGTTTTAGAGGAGCAAAATCCAGGGCTTGAGGTTTCACTTAATGTTATCGTTACAACGGGAGACCGCATACAAGACAAAGCACTCTCAAAGATAGGCGGCAAAGGTCTTTTTCTAAAAGAGCTTGAAGAGGCGATGCTTCGTGGCGAGGCGCAAATCGCTGTGCACTCACTCAAAGATGTTCCGACGGTTATGCCTGATGGTTTGCTCCTTGCGGCTATTACTGAGAGAGAAGATGCAAGAGATGCGCTTTTGTCTGAAAAATATACCAACATTGATGCACTTCCACAAGGTGCCGTTGTAGGTACATCATCACTCCGCCGTCGTATGCAGATACAAAAATTGCGTCCAGATTTGATTATCAAAGATTTAAGAGGCAATGTTGACACACGTATCAGAAAACTAAAAGAGGGTGAGTTTGATGCTATTATTTTGGCATCTGCAGGTATTAACCGTCTCTCTCTTTTAGATACAGTTAAGCATGTTTACCCGATTTCTCTTGAAGAGATGGTGCCTTCCATGGGGCAGGGAGCTTTGGGAATTGAAGCGGTAAATGACCCAGAAGTGCTTAAAATCATAGCATGTCTTGAAGATGAGTACAGCAGAATTGAGACGACTATTGAGAGAGATTTTGTCGATGAGCTTCAAGGCGGATGTCAAGTGCCAATAGGCGTAAATGCGACAGTTTTAGAAGATGGAAACATCAGCATAAGAGCGACTTTGGGTCTTCCTGATGGTACGGAGATGTTAAGCGATATGAAAACTGCATCTAAGAGAGGGTATGAAAGCATCGGTAGAGAGATAGCAGCAGAGTTTATCGCAAAGGGAGCAAAAGAGCTTCTTGTGCGTGCTGAAGCTATGATGGAAAATAAATAAATATGCAAAAAACAGTTGAGCTACTGAGAAAAAATGATGAGTTAAGAGTAATCGAGCAGGAGCTTGATATCTACCTTGAAATCCCTCATTTAGCCTATGCAGAGGTAAAGAAAAAAGATGGTGGTAAAGCGCTTCTCTTTACCAACGTTGTCGATAAAAAAAGTGGCAAAAAGTTTGAAGAAAATATTTTGATGAATGTTTTTGGGTCGTATAGACGCTGTGAACTCCTTTTTGGACGCACCATAGAGTCTGTGGCTGATGAGATTACAAAGCTTCTTCACATGAAGATGCCTGCTGGTTTTTTCAACAAACTCTCTATGGCAAGTGAGCTTTTTTCACTCAAAAATATCTTTCCAAAACGCACAAACATGAAAGCTTCATGTCAACAAATTCGATATCTCGATGATGCAGTTGACCTTTACAAAATCCCTGTACTCACGACATGGGAACAAGATGGTGGTCCTTTTATCACGATGGGGCAGACTTATACACAAAGTCTTGATGGCGAGATGGTAAATGTCGGGATGTATAGACTTCAGATTTACGATAAAAACCATCTGGGACTTCACTGGCAGATTCATAAAGACTCTTCGCACTTTTTTGACCAGTACCAAAAGGCGGGTAAAAAGATGCCCGTAACCATTGCTATCGGCGGAGACCCGCTCTACACTTGGTGTGCAACAGCGCCACTTCCTTATGGTGTTAATGAGCTTTTGATGTACGGGCTTATCAAAAAAGAGAACGCTAAACTTGTCAAATCCCTTACAAATCCGCTCTATATTCCCCATGATGTTGACTACGTTATCGAGGGATGGGTGGACACGGCAGAGATGCGTATAGAGGGACCTTTTGGAGACCATACGGGTTACTATACACTTGAAGAACCTTATCCAGTGCTTGAAGTAAGTGCCATCACTATGAAAAAAGAGCGAACTTATCTAGCGACAGTTGTAGGCAAACCGCCGCTTGAAGATAAGTATATGGGCTGGGCGACAGGAAAGATAT
Source organism: Sulfurimonas sp. UBA6792 (assembly GCA_002452425.1). Lineage (GTDB taxonomy): Bacteria > Campylobacterota > Campylobacteria > Campylobacterales > Sulfurimonadaceae > Sulfurimonas. The sequence goes on from DKFQ01000065.1 coordinate 6,011, forward strand.
TTTTCCCACTCTTAAAAACAACAGCTCCAGATTTGCTTGACTACCATATGCCAGAGAATTGCGGGTTTCATAATCTTATCTTGGCAAAGATGCAGCCACTTTATAAAGGGCACGCAAAGCAGTTTATGCATGCCTTTTGGGGTGCAGGGCAGATGAGTTTTGTAAAACATGCTATTTTTCTGGATGAAAAAGCTCCAAATTTGGAGAGTTATGAGGTGTTGAGTGCTTATATTCTTGATAGATTTACACCGAAGTCTCTTTATATCACCGATGGGATTTTAGATGCACTTGACCACTCTTCTCCAGAAGCACTAGTTGGCGGTAAGCTAGGCATCGATGCAACAGCAGCAAACAAAGTGGAAGCGCCAAATCTTTTAGGAGATGAAGAGTTGCTTCAAAAGATTCAAGAACTTATCCCTGACGCGCTAACTTTGCATCAGTTTATGCGAAGAACAAAAAACCCAATCACTGTAATAGCAATTCGAAAAACAAAAAATGCGAAAAACTACTTTGATGCCCTTCTTCCTTTAAGTATGCATCTGCGGGTTGTTGTTTTTGTAGATGCTTTTAAAAATGACATTCATAACGCCTATATGCTTCTGTGGAGAGTGACGAACAATATGGACGCCATGAGAGATGTTTTTATCTCTGGTCTTATGGTTGGAGTCGATGGAACAAATAAAAATGCACTCGATGGATTTGAGCGTAGATGGCCTGATGATGTTGAGTGTACACCAAGTGTTGTAGAATCGCTCAAAAGTAAAGGCGTGTGGGATTTGAGTGAAAACTTGTATGAAAAGTTTCAATTAACGTGATTTAATATCATTTTAAAAGATTCTAAGGTTCGTATAATAAAGTGTAATGTAATATAAGCAATTATTATAAGGGTTAAGCATATGAATAAATTTTTAATTTCTGTTTTATCTCTGTCGATTTTTGCATCTTGTGCGTTGGATGCAGCTGTTTACAAAGGACAAAATGAGTTTGTCAAGAAATGTGTCAAATGTCATAAAGCTGGTCAAGCTTTTGTTGCCACGAAGAAAAAAAAAGAGTGGAATAGCATTATGAAAAATAAAGGTGAAAAACTTATTGAGATGCATTTGCAAAGCAAAGAGGCAGATGCAGAGCCTTCTCGTGAATATTTTGAGAGCAAAGATTTTTCAAAAACATCTAAACATCTCAAGGATTTTTTACTTGAGTATGCAAGCGACAGCGGCAACGTTCCTGCTTGTAACTAAACCATCTTCTTTTTGTAAGATAGAAATTTCTATCTTGCCACCCCATTTTATATAAAGATTGGCTAAAATACGAAACTTTTTCATATTGGAGAACTCATGGATAAAATGTGGTCAGGTCGCTTCAGTGCGAGTGCTTCTTCCCTCTTAGATCAATTCAACGCTTCTATAATGTTTGATAGAAAACTTTACAAAGAGGATATTGAAGGCTCTTTGGCGCATGCAAAGATGCTTACAAGGCAGGGTATCTTGACCTCTGATGAACTTGCGCAAATTGAGCAAGGGCTTTTACAGGTAAAAGAGGAGATTGAATCAGGTGTTTTTGAGTGGAAGATATCTGATGAAGATGTTCATATGGGGATTGAGAAGCGTTTAACTGCCATTATTGGTGATGCAGGCAAAAAACTCCATACGGCAAGAAGCAGAAACGATCAGGTTGCAGTTGATTTTCGTCGCTATGTGCTTCGTAAAAACTTAGAGATTGTTGATGGGTTGAAGTTTTTGATGCGTGAGATTTACGAAGTGGCTTCAAAGCATACAACAACTATCCTTCCGGGAATGACGCATCTGCAGCATGCACAACCTATCAACTTCGCATTTCATTTGAGTGCCTATCTTTCGATGTTTAAGAGAGACATTGAGAGATTTGAGAGCTCGCATGCAAGAAACAATATCTCTCCGCTTGGATGTGCTGCACTTGCGGGAACACCGCACAAGATAGACAGAGATATGACAGCTCAGCTTTTAGGTTTCGAGAGTGCAAGTGTAAACTGCCTTGATACCGTAAGTGATAGAGATTTTGCACTTGAGATATTATTTAATATTTCAACTATGATGATGCATATTTCACGTTTAAGCGAAGAGCTTGTTATGTGGTCTAGCTATGAGTTTAGATTTGTTGAGCTTAGTGATGAGTACTCGACCGGCTCTTCTATCATGCCGCAAAAGAAAAATCCTGATGTTCCGGAACTCTTACGCGGTAAAACAGGAAGAGTTTATGGCTCTTTGATGGGGCTTCTAACCGTCATGAAAGGGCTTCCACTTGCATATAACAAAGATACGCAAGAGGATAAAGAAGGTGTTTTTGATGCGGTTGAGACTGCTCAGATTTCTCTTGAAATCCTCAAAGAAGCTATAAAAACTATGACGGTTAAACCGCACTATATGAAAAATGCCTCTAAAATCGGACATTTGAGTGCAACTGATTTGGCTGATTATCTGGTTCAAAAATGCAACATTCCTTTTAGAGAAGCACACTTTATCACAGGAAAAGCGGTTGCAAAAAGTGAAGAGTTAGGCATCGATTTGAGTGACATAGAACTAAAGTATCTTCAAGAGATAGATGAGCGTATAAGTGCTGATGTACTACCGTTTTTGTCGATTGAAAACTCTATGAACGCAAGAACATCTGCCGGTGGAACTTCTACGCAAAGAACAGAAGAACAGTTGGCGTATTTTAAAAACTTTTTGGAGCAATAAGCATGAAAGTGACGATATCACATTTAAATGAGATGAAGTTTGAGGCTAAAACTGAGAAGAGCAGTTTTATCATCGACTGTCCGCAGATAACACCTATCGAGTACTTTTTATCAGGCATCATCTCATGCAGTGCAACAGATGTTGTTTTGCTTCCAAAAAATCAGGGCAAAACAGTCTCTAACCTCGTTATAGAGGGTGATGCCGTGCGTAATGAAGATTTTCCAAAAAAGTTCAACACGCTTCATCTGGAGTATAGTTTTGATTCAGACGGTGATGATGTAATGGCTGCTAGGTGGGTAATGGCATCGTTAGAGACCTACTGCTCAACCATCAACACCATAAGAGATAGTGTCTTCATCTCCTACTCTATTACACACAATGGAGTAAAAATCAGAGAAAATGAGAAGATGATTTCAGGTGGTGGAAGCAAGATAGATTTAGGAGAGATAGAGAGCTGCCCGTCATAATAGGGCATACTCTACTTTATTAAATCATCTCTCTTGGATGTGCATCGCTTAGATGTGACCATGCAAGTTTTGCTCCGCCTAAGACGTGAAAGTGAAGATGTTTAACCTCTTGACCGCCGTCTTCTCCTATATTTGTTATCACTCTATACCCATTTTTGTCAAGACTTAACTCTTTTGCAACTTCTTGTATAAACGGAGTTATCCCATTCATAACTTCTCCAGAGACTTCATGAAAGCTTTCCACATGCATTTTTGGAATAACCAAAATATGAACTGGTGCTTTTGGATTGATATCATGAAATGCTAAAAAATCCTCATTTTCTAAGATGATATTTGAGGGTATTTCACGGTTAATTATTTTACAAAACAGGCACATTCTGCATCCTTTTTTTGTTTTATTGTAACATACTAATTGACAAATGAAGCTATATATAAATTATTTTTGACTATAATCGCATAAAATTTAAGAGGGAGTTTCCCTCCAGTATGGGTGAGTCTATTGAAACAGTGGTATGATGCGATACAAGAAGCGCAAAGTGTTGATAAAATCGAAGAGATTCGTATATCTGTGTTTGGTAAAAAGGGTGTTCTAGCAGCAGAATTTGCCAGAATGAAAGAAGCACCGGATGAAGAAAAATCAAAAATTGCACAAGAGTTAAATGTCCATAAAAATGCACTTATGAACGAACTTACTGCTAGAAAAATAGTGCTTCAAACATTAGAACTCCAAGAAAAGATGAGAGCTGAGGCGATAGATGTAACGATGTTTAGCATGTCTTGTGAAGCTGGCGCGCTTCATCCTGTAATGCAGACGATGGATAGGATAGTAGAGTACTTCTCGTCTATGAATTTTGCCGTTAAAACAGGAACGATGGTAGAGGACGATTTTAACAACTTTGAAGCACTCAACCTTCCAAAATACCACCCTGCGCGTGATATGCAAGACACTTTTTACTTTAAAGACGAGATGCTTCTTCGCACGCACACCTCTCCTGTTCAGATAAGAACGATGATGTCCTCAAAACCACCTATCCGCATGATAGCTCCGGGGGCTGTTTTTAGAAGAGATTACGACATAACCCACACTCCGATGTTTCATCAGGTGGAGGGACTTTTGGTTGATGAAGAGGGCAAAGTCTCTTTTGCAAATCTCAAGTTTATCTTGGAAGACTTTTTAAAGTATATGTTTGGCGATGTTCAAGTTCGTTTTCGTCCTAGCTTTTTCCCTTTTACAGAACCATCTGCTGAAGTGGATATCTCTTGCGTTTTTTGTAAAGGCGAGGGGTGTAGAGTTTGTTCAAAGACAGGATGGCTCGAAGTTTTAGGCTGCGGTATCGTTGATCCAAATGTTTTTGCCGCGGTAAAGTATGAAAATGTAAGTGGTTATGCGTTTGGTTTAGGCGTTGAGAGATTTGCTATGCTGATTCATCAGATTGGAGACCTTCGCTCACTCTTTGAGGGAGATATTAAGTTGTTGGAGCAGTTTAGATGATAGTTACAAGAAGTTGGTTAAACGAGTGGATAGACTTAAGTGCGATTTCTACAGAGCGATTGCTAAAAACACTTAACTCCATTGGACTAGAAGTTGATAGTGTAAAAACATACGAAGTTCCTCAAAAGATACTCTTTGGAAGAGTTTTAGAGTGTGAAAAACATCCCGATGCAGATAAGTTAAATGTTTGTAAAGTGGATACCGGAGATGGCGTTAAGCAGATAGTTTGCGGTGCATCAAACGTTAGAGCCGGACTTGATGTCGTTGTTGCAACTTTGGGTGCTGTTATGCCCGATGGTACACTTATCAAGCCAGTAGTGCTTCGTGGCGTCGCATCGGAGGGTATGATATGTTCTTCCAAAGAGATTGGTTTTGGTGATGTTCAAGAGGGTATTCTTGAATTAGATAGCAGCATAGGCAAATACAAAATAGGTGAAGAGCTCTGCACAAATCCTCTCTTTAGTGATTCGGTTATCGAGATAGAGTTGACTGCAAACCGTGGAGATTGCCTTAGTATAAGAGGCGTAGCAAGAGATTTGAGTGCAGCTTTTGACAAGCCGCTTCGCGAGAGAGTTTTGCGTGAAGATGAGGACAAACGAGTTGGTATAGGACGTATTTTATTGCTTTCGCATGAAAATAATTTAGACGTTGAGATTCGTTACAAAGCAGTGGATATTAAAAACTTTGTTCTGCCGCTTGTTATGAAAATGAGACTTGCTCAAATTGAAGAGAAAAAAGAGTCTGCTATTGAGTCTCTTATGGTTTATGCAACACACAGCAGCGGGGTAGTTTTAAGAGCATATGAGCATGCTTTCTTTTGTGCTGCAGGTGAGACAATGGCAAAAATATCTCTTAGCAGAGATGCAAATGGCTTTGCTTCCATTAAAACAAAAGAGAAGGTGGCTTCTATTGTTGGCGTGTCACAAGAGGATATCTCAAAAGTAACTTTTAGTGAGGGACTTGTACTAATTGAAGCAACTTATATTGCACCAGACGTAATTTCCAAGAAGATGCAAGAGAAAAAAATCCCATCAGGAACCGCTTACTATAGAGCTTCAAGAGGGAGTGAACCAGAGCTAAATCAGGGATTGGATTACTGCATAGGTATGATAGACTCCCATTCAGACTCCTTGGTGTACGGCGGAACTATAGAGATAGAAGAAGCATATGACGATAAAATTATTAGTGTAAGCAAAAAAGAGATTGATGCAATTATTGGTGCAAATATCGATAAAGCAAAAATTACAAAAATACTTAAAAATCTAGGGTTTGATACAACAAAATCTCTAGCAGATAATTTTATTATTGTAGTGCCAAGATTTAGACATGATATCCTCAACAAGCAAGATATCGTTGAGGAGATTGTTCGTTTGGTGGGGATTGACAACATTGCATCTAAGCCATTTACTTTTACAGAAGCAAATAGTTTTGGCGATGACTACTTTAACTACAAAAAAAGAGAGACATACAGACACAAAGCTGCCTATAGCGGTTTTTTTGAATCTGTACATTTTGTTTTTGATGAAAAAAAAGTTTTACAACAGTATGGATTTGAGACGATTGATGCAAACAAAGAGTTGTTAAACCCAATAGTAAATACACTAGATACACTAAGAACTACGCTTCTTACAGGACTTCTCAAGGCAGCATCTAACAACAGCAAAAATGGCTACGCCTCAGTAAGACTCTTTGAAGTCGGTTCTGTTTTTGATGCACAGCGAAATGAATCTTTGAAAATGGCTCTTCTTTTATGTGGCGATAGAGAGGCTCAGAGTTTATCCAATGCAGGAAAGCCTTTAAAAGTAGATTTTGCATTTTTTGCACAGAAACTCTCAAATATCATCGGTTCATTTGAACTTCGTGAGTTTACGACTAAGCATATACTTTCACACCCTTATCAGTGTGCTGCAATATTTGTAGATGGTGAGAGTGTGGGCGAGATGTTTCGTCTGCATCCAGATGTTGAAGAGAGCTATGATTTAGATACAACCTACATGTGTGAGCTAAATTTTGAAGGGTTGCCATACGCACTCAAAACAGCAAAAACAACTTCAAGATACCAAGCCTCTTTTAGAGATTTAAGCGTGGTTATGCCCAAAAGTATGCTTTATGAAAAGATAAAAGAAGTTATTGAGACTTGTCAAATTAAAGAGCTTGTGCGTTTTTACCCAGTGGATAAGTACAGCGATGCGACGTTAGGGAATAACATGAGTCTCTCTATCCGTTTTGTGCTTCAGTCGAATGATAAAACACTTGAAGAAGAGGACATCACAAATGCAATGGACGCTGTTTTGACAGCTCTTAAGCGTGAACTTGAGGTAGGCATCAGATGAGAAGCATAAAAGTGAGCAAAGCGGAGAGATTTTCGCTCCGTACTTCCCAAATTGCACCCGATAAATCGATTTCTCACAGATGTGCAATGTTTGCCATGTTGGCGGATGGAACAAGCGAGATAGAGAACTTTTTAAGAGCGGAAGATACGCTCAACTCCCTTCAAATCGTAAAAAATCTAGGTGCAACGGTAGAAGATGACGGAGTGGTTATCAAGATAAGTTCTGAGGGCATCAAAGAGAGCAGTGAGATACTCGATTGTGGCAATTCCGGAACTGGAATGAGACTTTTTTGCGGACTTTTGAGTTCGGCAGAGGGACATTTTGTCCTAACGGGAGATGAATACCTTCGCCGTCGCCCAATGAAGCGGGTAACTGCTCCGCTTCGCGATATCGGTGCAAAGCTTGATGGCAGAAACAACGGCGATTTGGCACCGCTAAGCATTAGGGGAGCATCTCTTAGTGCATTTAAGTATGAGAGTAAAATCGCTTCGGCACAAGTCAAGAGTGCGATGATTTTGGCGGCTTTGCGAGCTGATGGAGAGTGTAGCTACAGCGAGCCGGAACTTAGCCGAGACCATACGGAGAGAATGCTTAAAGGTATGGGTGCAGAGATAGAAGTAAATGGACTTGTAACTAAAATAAAACCGATGAAAAAACTTCTCTCACCTCTAAAGATAAGAGTTCCAGCAGACCCATCAAGTGCATTTTTCTTTGGAGTTGCCGCTGCAATTACTCCAAATTCTGATGTTGTTTTAGAGGGCGTTACGCTCAATCCTACACGCATTGAAGCATTTGAAGCACTCCGCAGAATGGGTGCGAATATAACTTATGAAACGACCGATAGCAAATATGAACCTATTGGCAACATACATGTCAAGTATGCTCCTCTTCGTGCTATAACGGTTGAAGACAATATCTCTTGGCTTATCGATGAACTTCCTGCTCTCTCTATCGCTTTTGCGTGTGCAGATGGTGTAAGTGTCGTAAAAAATGCAGAGGAACTTAGAGTTAAAGAGAGCGATAGAATCTCAACTGTAGTAAACGGACTTAGAGCTTGCGGTATTGAAGTAGAGGAAGTTCATGACGGTTATAGCGTACGAGGTTCTGAACTGGTATCCGCTACCATCAACAGCCATGGAGATCACAGAATCGCTATGAGTTTTATGATAGCGGGTCTTAGGTGTGGGATGGAAGTGGAAGATATCGCGTGTGTAAACACCTCTTTTCCAAACTTTTTTGAGCTTTTACAAAAAATCACAAAGGTGGAGTTTGCGTAGATGAAGATAGAGCTGGCTGAGAGTTACGGTTTTTGTTTTGGTGTTAAACGAGCCATTAAAATAGCTGAAGAGAATAGAAACTCTGCAACATACGGTCCGCTTATCCACAACTCCAAAGAGATTGAGCGTTTGGAGAAAGATTTTAATGTTGGACTTTCCGACAATCACAACAGCTTTGCTTCAGGCGATAAAGCAGTCATCAGAACGCATGGCATACCAAAAAATGAGCTTGAAGAGCTTAGAGCAAAAAAAGTGGATGTTGTGGATGCAACCTGTCCTTATGTCACAAAACCGCAGCAGATTTGTCAAGAGATGAGCGAGCAAGGGTATGAGATTATCATCTTTGGAGATGATGCCCATCCTGAGATAAAAGGGGTGAAGAGTTATGCAAAGTATGGCGCAACTGTTGTAACCGCACCAAAAGATTTGGAAGGTCTAAAACTTAAAGAGAGAATCGCGCTTGTAGCACAAACAACCAGAAGCGTTGAAGATTATTTGGAAATTGCCAACTATCTTATACCAAGATACAAAGAGGTAAGAGTTTTCAACACCATTTGTAACGCAACATTTGAAAACCAAGAAGCAGCACGAAAACTTGCTAAAAAAGCCGATGTTATGATTATTGTCGGCGGTAAAAACTCATCCAACACAAAAGAGCTTTTTAAAATCGCACTAGATAATTGTAAAGAAAGTTACCATATTGAGGACGAAAAAGAGCTTGATTTTGCTTGGTTTGATGGCAAAGAGCTTTGTGGTATCAGTGCAGGTGCTTCTACCCCTGATTGGATTATACAAAATGTTGTTAATGCAATTCAAAATAGTCTTTAGGGCTATTTTGTAAGCTTTTTTTTGCTTCTTTATTCTATCTTAGACCCTTATTTTCAAATAATTAATAAAAGTATTATTCATAATTGGATATACTCACGAAATTTTTATGTAACAGAGGATAGGTAATGGCGTTCGATAACGAATCATTTGAAGAAGAAGAAAATTTTGCAGAGATGTTTGCTGCAAGTGAAAAGCAGCAAGAAACAAGCCGCATTGTTGAGGGTGAAATTGTTGAAATCCAAGCGGATGAAAACAGAGCGTTAGTAGGTGTTGGCGATAAACTAGAGGGAATCCTTAGTTTAGATGAAATCAGCGAAAATGGCGCATTGAAGTTTAAAGTTGGTGATAAAATCAAAGTTATGGTAACAGGATACTACAATGAGCGTCCTAAGATATCATACAAAAAAGTTTTAGAACAACAAAAAACTATTGATTTCATTGACAAGTACAAAGAGAACTTCGAAGATATCGTAATTGACGGTGTAATTACTAAGAAAAACCGTGGTGGTTATGTAGTAGAAGCTGATGATGTAACATTCTTTATGCCTAAATCTTTAGCGGCTTTTAAAGAGAGCGAAGATGTTGTTGGTCGCAAAATCAAAGCACAAGTTGTAAAAATTGATGAAGAGCAAAACTCTATCGTTGTCTCTCGTCGTAAACTTTTCAACGATGAGCGTAAAAAGAAAAAAGAAGCTATCGACAAGCTTATGGAAGATGGCAACATCATCGAGGGAACTATCAAGAAAATTACAAGCTATGGTATGTTTGTTGACGTTGGTGGTGTTGACGGTTTAGTTCACTACAATGAGATAAGCTACAAAGGACCAGTAAATCCTTCAAAACTTTACAAAGAGGGTGATACTGTAATGGTAAAAGCTATCTCTTACGATAAAGACAAGAGACATCTTTCACTCTCTATCAAAGCAGTTCAGTCTGACCCTTGGGCAGAAGTTGAGAGCGAATTGGATGAGGGCGATACTATCACTGTAACTGTTTCAAATATCGAAGCATATGGTGTTTTTGTTGATTTAGGAAACGACATAGAAGGTTTCTTACACATTTCAGAAATCTCATGGGATAAAAACGTTAAAAATCCAAATGATTACCTAACAGTTGGTCAAGAGATTGATGTTGAAGTTATTGAAATCAATCCTAAAACACACAAGCTTCGTGTTTCACTAAAGAGACTTTTAGCAAAACCTTTTGATGAGTTTATGAAGAATCATAAAGAGGGTGATGTAATCAAAGGAACTGTTACTTCATTGACAGATTTTGGTGCTTTTGTTCGTATCGATGGCATTGAGGGTCTTTTACACAATCAAGATATCTCATGGGACAAAAATGTCAAGTGTAAAGATGTTTTGAAAACTGGAGACGAAGTTGAAGTGAAGATTGCAAAAATTTCTCCGGATGACCAGAAGATTTCTCTTAACAGAAAAGCACTTTTAGAGAGCCCGATTGATACATTTGCTAAAAAACATAAGCTTAAGAGCGTTGTAACGGGAACTATTCGTGATATCAAAGATTTTGGCGTTTTTGTTTCACTAGAAGATGGTGTGGATGCTCTTATCCGTGATGAAGACCTTGCACCACTCCAAAAAACTGATTTGGCTGTAGGTCAAAAAATCGAAGCAGCAATCGCAGTTATTGATACACGCCGTGACCGTATTCGTTTATCTGTAAAGCAATTAGACTATATAAAAAATCAAGCAATGCTAGATGAAATCAACGATGATGAGTCACACTCTTTGGGTGATTTGATTAAAGATAAATTCAAGTAATAATGTGCGAAAAATTCTAAGATGGCTCACTCCTCTCATTGCAGTAGGAGTGGCTGTTTTTATCCTTTTTTTTCTCATTTCAATAAATTCAGACGAAACATCCGTAGCACTAACCCCCTTAGAGCATAAAAGTGATGTCGTTGTAGAACAACCACAACAAGTGTGGTTGAACCATTTTTCTAAAACAGAAAAATTAGGATATTTTTACCCCGTAAATGAAGTTTTAATTCAAGTTGATTTGAATGAGAAGATTGTTGTAACAAAACCAACGATTTACAAGCTCTCTGCCCCTTTAATGGATCCTTATCAGCTCTTTTGCTTAAAAGAGGAGTTAAAACGTCATAATTTAAAGTATTATCTGAAAAAAGATAAAAACTCTGCAGAGTTGCTTATTTACTCAAAAGAGAGAGAGAAGTTAAACTCTCTTGTAGAAGTGTTAAAAAATTATCAAATTTCAGCCACTGTTGGGCTGTACAAAGAGGATACATAATGCAAAAACATACTATAGTAGTTTGTGATCATATACATGAAGCTGGCTTAGAGATGCTTCGCAATGATAAAAGCATCCATTTTATCATGGCAGCGGATGAAGATAAAGAGAAACTTTTAGAAATTATTGAGCAAGCAGATGTTGCTATTACGAGAAGTTCCACTGATGTTGATGATAAATTTATTGCGCATGCAAAAAACATGAAAGCTATCGTTCGTGCTGGTGTTGGCGTGGATAATGTGGATATTCCTGGGTGCTCTAAAGAGGGCATCATCGTTATGAACGTTCCGACTGCAAACACAATCGCAGCAGTTGAACTAACAATGGCACACATGCTCTCTTGTATGAGAATGTTCCCATACTCTCATAACCACCTCAAGCATGAGAGAGTTTGGAAAAGAGAGAAGTGGTATGGGTATGAGCTAAAAGGTAAGAAACTTGGCGTTATCGGTTTTGGTAACATCGGTAGCCGTGTAGCAAAGAGAGCGCAGGCGTTTGAAATGGATATCGTGGCATACGACCCATATATCAACCCTTCCAAAGTAACAGACCTTAATATGGTCTATACGAAAAATTTTGAAGATATTTTGGCATGTGACATCATCACTATCCATACGCCAAAAAACAAAGAAACAACAAACATGATAGATAAGCACGAAATTGCAAAGATGAAAGAGGGTGTTGTTCTTATCAACTGTGCAAGAGGCGGTCTTTACAATGAAGAGGCTCTTTATGAGGGGCTAACAAACGGTAAAATCCGTTTTGCCGGTATTGATGTATTTATGAAAGAGCCGGCAACAAACCATCCGCTTTTAGACTTAGACAATGTTACAGTTTCACCTCACTTAGGCGCAAATACATATGAGTCTCAGTATAACATCGGTGTGCAGGCGGCTGAAAATGCTATCGCTGCGGCAAAAGGTATCTCTTATGCACACGCTATGAATCTTCCAATTGATGAGACAAAGATTCCTCCGTTTGTAAAGCCATTTTTAGAGATGGGACAAAAAATCGGTTTCTTGGAGTCTCAGCTTAACAAATCTCAAATCGTTGCGATAAAAGTAAGCGGACAGGGTGAGATAGCAAAATATGTTGATTCACTTGCGACATTTGTTGCAGTTGGTGCGATGAGCCAGATAAGTGACGATACTATCAACTACGTAAATGCTGACTTTGTAGCAAAAGAGAAAGGGATAAAAGTTGAGTTTGAAGCACTTCATGACTCATCTGTTTATAAAAACCTTATCACTATAAAGCTTACAACTGCTGAGGGTGGAACGACAACTATCAGTGCAACGATTTTTGATGACAATATCTTTAGAATCGTATCTATTGATGGATTTGATATCGAGGTCGCGCTTAAAGGGGATATGATTATTCTTAAAAATCAGGATGTCCCAGGTGTTATAGGCAATATCGGCACAACGTTAGCAAAATACAATGTCAATATTGCAGACTTCTCACTTGCTAGAAATGACAAAAAACAGGCACTTGCAGTTATCTTGGTTGATAACATTATCAGCGATGAAACGCTTGGTGAACTTCTTAAAATTGACGCTTGCTCAAGCGTTCAATACGCGAGATTATAACTGACCTTACGCACTAAAAGTGCGTAAAACCTCTTTTTCTCCCGCTTTACGCGGGTAGCTTCAGGGGGTTGCAAGGGACACTTGTGTTCCTGCTACAAATAGGGGCTTTGCTCCTAATTGTGCGTAACATTAGATTATTATTTGGAAGTGAGGCTTTAGCCTCNNCTCCATTTTACTCATCATTCAAATTAAAATGTCTGTTTAAATCTGCTTTATAAAGAAGTATCGGAACGATAATCAAAGAGGCGATGACCGCTGCGATTGTTCCAAAGATAAGAGCAACTCCAAGCCCTCCAAAGACCGCATCACCTGCTAGAAGCGTTGAAGCGAGTATGATGGCTGCTGCAGTTAAAAAGATAGGTTTTGCACGTGTTGCTGTTGCATATGCGATAGCTTGTGCTTTGTCCATGCCACTATCTCTCATGAGTGAGGCAGTAAAGTCGATAAGTAAAAGCGAATTTCTCGAACTGATACCAATAAGTGCGATGA
>DKFQ01000112.1 GCA_002452425.1 Sulfurimonas sp. UBA6792
ATACCTGATTGTTGTAAAGAGTTGGGTTCATTGGAGTTTTCAAAGAGACTTCTTAAAGAGGCAGGTGTTGCGGTTGCTCCGGGGATTGGTTTTGGGGTTTACGGCGATGAGTATGTTCGTATTGCACTTATAGAAAATGACAACCGTATCCGTCAGGCAGCACGCAATATCAAAGAGTTTTTGAAAAAATATCAAGACGAAAAAAAATAGTATGATAAAAGTCGGAATCATCGGTGTTGGAACCGTAGGGGCAAGTGTCGTCAATATCTTAAGAGATAACGCCGATGTTATCTCTGCACGTGCCGGTGTAGATATAGTCGCAAAAAGTGGTGTCGTCAAAAACATGAGTAAAGATAGAAGCTCTTTGGGCATCAAGATTTCAGATAATGTTGATGATGTTTTGGAAGATAAAGAGATAGATATCGTCGTTGAGCTTATGGGCGGTGTGGAAGAGCCCCTTAAGATAGTAAAACGTGCGCTTAAAAATGGCAAAGCGGTTGTCACTGCAAACAAGGCACTCTTAGCATACCACCGTTACGAGCTTCAAGAGATTGCGCAAGATATCGCTTTTGAGTATGAGGCAAGTGTTGCAGGCGGTATCCCCATCATCAATGCGTTGCGTGACGGCTTATCTGCAAACCACATAGAGTCCATCATGGGCATCATGAACGGAACGTGTAACTATATGATGACGAAGATGACAAACGAGGGTGTTGCGTATGACGTTATCTTAAAAGAGGCGCAAGAGCTTGGCTATGCAGAGGCAGATCCTACTTTTGATGTGGGTGGATATGATGCAGCGCACAAACTGCTTATCTTAGCAAGCATAGCTTACGGAATCGATGCAAAACCAGAAGATATCCTTATTGAAGGGATACAAAATATCTCTCAAGATGACATCGCATTTGCCAAAGAGTTCGGTTATGTCATAAAACTTCTTGGAATCGCAAAAAAAGATAAAAACGAAGTTGAGCTTAGGGTTCATGCATCTCTCATCAAAAAAGAGGCGATGATAGCAAAGATAGATGGCGTTATGAATGGCATAAGCGTTGTGGGTGATAAAGTTGGCGAAACACTCTACTATGGAGCGGGAGCTGGCGGCAATGCAACGGCGAGTGCGGTTGTGGCAAACATCATCGATATAGCAAGAAGCGGAAAAAGCAAACCGATGCTTGGTTTTGACAGACCGATGGAGGGCAAACTTACGCTCAAAGAGGCGGGCAACATAGAGTCTAAATACTATCTGCGCATCAATGTCTCCGACAAGATAGGCGTTTTGGCACGCATCACAAAGATATTTGAAGAAAACAGCATCTCAATTGAGGCGATTTTACAAAGACAAGCATCTCATGACAGCGCAAACCTGCTTATCTCGACGCATACGGCGTATGAGCATGACATCCAAAATCTCATAAGCTCTCTTGAAGGGCTTGAGTTTGTCAACCAAAGACCTGTTATGATTAGGATCGTATAAACAAGGTGAAAATCCTCATAACTGGAGCTAGTAGTGGCATCGGCGAGGCGTTGGCAAGGCTTTATGCTACCAAAGATAATGAGCTTTTTCTTCTTGCCAGAAGAGAAGGGCGGCTGCAAACACTCTGCAAGGAGCTTGAAAAAGAGGCTTTAAGTGTGGAGATTGTGACTGCCGATGTTACTGGCTTTGCTCTGCTTCAAGAAAAAATTAGAGCAATTGGGGATGTGGACATGGTTATCTTAAACGCCGGTGTTTCGCTTGGACACTCGCTAGAGATTACTCCCATGGATGATTTTCAAAAACTCTTTGATGCAAATCTCCTCTCCAACCATGCGATTTTAGAGGTTTTACTACCGCACTTTAGAGCAAAAAGAGGCGGAAAAATCGTCTTTATTTCCTCTTTGGCTTCGCTCATCACAATGCCCACCTCCTTAGCCTACAGCACATCTAAAAGAGCATTAAACGCTTATGCAGAGGGGTTGAGATACAAATACAAAAAAGAAGGGATAAAAGTTATCAACATTTTACCCGGATTTATCAAGAGTGAAATGACCGATAAAAACAGCTTTAAGATGCCGTTTTTTCTAAGCACTGAAGCGGGCGCAAAAAGGATTTATGATGCTATAGAAAAAGAGAAGCGGTTTTATCCTTTTCCTCTTAGATTTTACTGCATCATCAAGCTACTAAACTTACTTCCACAATTTTTAAGAGATAAAATTATAAACTCGCTAATCAAAAGGACTTAATCTTATGGAAAATACAAAAACAATAGATAGCGTTTGTACCTACTGCGGTGTCGGATGCGATATAGCAGCCGATGTTAAAGATAATAAAATCGTTAGGATTTTTGCACATAAAGATGGTGTTGTTTCACAAGGCAAACTTTGTGTCAAGGGAAAGTACGGCTTTGATTTTGTTGACTCAAAAGAGCGTTTGAGAATCCCGCGAATCAAGAAAAGCTTTTTAGAGAAAAATCCTGCTATCAAAGAGGCGATAGCTTCTTCTTTGGTAGAGTTTGACGATGTCTGGTATGAGAGCGACCTTGATGCTGCAACGACTGCTGCGGCTATGAAGCTAAAAGAGATTCAGGCAAAGTATGGACGCAAAAGTGTCGCTTCCATCGGCGGGGCTAGGACTTCATGCGAGAGCGTTTATCTTTTCCAAAAATTTACTCGTCATACGCTTAACTCGCCGCATGTCGATAACTGTGCAAGAGTTTGCCACTCACCGTCACTCAAAGGGATGCGTACAACCATCGGAGAGGGTGCTGCAACCAACCCTTACAACGACATCTACAACTGCGAATTTATGATAGTTATTGGCTCTAACACGACAGAAGCACATCCAATCATCGCAAATCGTGTCGTAGAGGTAGCGCAAAAGCATGACAATATGGCGGTTTTTGATGTCAGAGAGATAAAACTTCATAAATTTGCAAAGTACAAAGCCATCATTCCTTATGAGGCAAATCTGCTTGTTCTTAACATGCTCGCCTATGTCATCATGAGTGAAGAGCTTTATGATGAGAGTTTTGTTGCCGAGCGTACCAAAGGTTTTGCAGAATTTAGAGAAAAAATCATAAACGACCCTTTTGCAAATCCAAAATATTTTGAGCAGATTGAGGGGTATGAGTACTTAAGCAAGATGATTCCAAAAATCGCAAGAGAGTATGCGCTTAAAAAGTCGATGATTTTTTGGGGGCTTGGCATCACAGAGCATATCGATGGCTCTTATGCGGTTATGGCGATAACGCATCTCGCTCTTATGACGGGTAACATCGGCAAAGCGGGAGCGGGACTTATGCCGCTTCGTGGGCAAAACAATGTTCAAGGCGCATGCGATATGGGGATGCTTCCATACTATGATCCGGACTATCAAGTGCCAAAAGAGGTCGGTCTTATGACGCCGGAGCTTGTTGATGAGATGCTTGAGGGGCGCTTAAAGGCTGTTATCAATGTCGGAGAGGACTTAACACACATCCACCCAAATATAAACAAGATAGACAAAGCACTTGAAAATCTTGAACTCCTTATGGTGCAAGAGCTTTTTGTTACAGATATAACCTCAAAAGCTGACATCATAGTAGGTGTAAAATCTGCGTATGAGAAGACGGGTGTTTACATCAATGCGATGAGAAGACTACACCTCTCACAGCCTCTTGTAGAGTCTGATTTGCCAGATGACTGGGAAGTGCTTCAGATGTTAGACAACAAAATGGGTGGAGAGAGTGCTTATAAAAACTCCAATGAAATTTGGGATGAGGTGCGCAAGGTAGCGTACCACCGTTTTAGCGGAGCATCTTATGTCAGACTGGAGCGACACAGAAAAAGAGGGCTTCAGTGGCCTGTTCATACAGAAGATACCCCGATACTCCATCAGCTTGACTTTAGAACGGATGACGGTTTAGGTGAATTTCACTATCATCAGTACAAACTCCGTGGAATGGTGCAAGAGATAGTTGAAAAGAGATTAAGCGGCTACTACCTCACAACGGGCAGAACCATAGCGATGTACAACAATGCCGCACAAACAAAACAGACACTAAGCCTTGTTGATAGATACGATGAGGATATTTTACTGGTTTGTGAGGAAGATATGGCGGATTTTACAAGCGAGAGAGTAATCCTTAAAACTGTACATGGGGAGACAAAACCGCTTAAAATCCGCTTTAGTGACAAAGTCGCACCAAAGACGCTTTTTGTAACATTTCACTATGCCGACTCCAAAATCAACTCGCTCTTTGGGGATGAGAGAGACGAGCTTATACTTACGGCAGCTTTCAAATCCGTAAAAGTGGAAGTGGTAAACCTCTAAATGAGCAGAGCCAAAGGGGACTATGCAGAAGAGCGGGCATACACATATCTTTTGGAAAAAGGATTTATGGTAGTTGAACGCAACTTCTCCTCCCGCTTTGGCGAGATAGATATTATCGCAACCAAAGATAAAGTTTTGCACTTTGTTGAGGTAAAAAGTGCGCTTGACTACGAACTAGCCATCCAAAACATCACCAAATCCAAACTCTCAAAACTGCTTAAAACAGGCGATGTTTACCTTAAAAAAAATGGCTTGCACAACATGGACTATATGTATGACGCTATCATCGTAACACCACTGGAGATTTGGCATTTGGA
>DKFQ01000136.1:0-3369 GCA_002452425.1 Sulfurimonas sp. UBA6792
AAAATACACTCCTCGATGCATCCCACACAATGCAAAAAATCTTGGGACGCACGCTAGATACACAAAGCATGGTAAAACCTACAAATGATATAGCATTGCCTTCAACGGTTGAAGAGGCAACAGAGATTGCGACCAAAACCAATCCCTCTTTGCTTGTCTCACAACACAACATCAAACTTGCACGTGCAACATATGAAGAGAAAAAATCACCTTTTTATCCTTCTGTAGATCTTGAACTCTCTCAAAGTTACAATAAAAACTTAAGCGGTATCGAGGGCAAATATGAAAACTTAAGAGCAATGGCGTATCTTAGATACAACCTCTTTAACGGTTTTGCAGATAGTGCCGGAATGCAAAAAAGTGTAAGTACCATCCATCAAGAGATGGAGATACGAAACAGATTGCAGCGTGAAGTTATAGAGAGACTGAACCTCTCATGGACTTCACATGAAAAACTTGGTGAACAGCTCAAATATCTCAATGAGTATAAAAAATTCTCACTTCAAACACTCACGCTATACTCAAAAGAGTATGATTTGGGACGCCGTTCACTCCTTGATCTTCTCTCGGCGCAAAATGATTTTATAGGTGCAAAAGCACAGATAATCACTTCTGAATACAGCTTGCTTTTTTCAAAATATAGAATTTTAGACGCGATGGGAACTCTAGTAACAACTGTTGTTGAAGAGAGCGACACTCTCTACTCAAAAGTTGGATTAAGAGGAGAAACTCCATCAAACAATGATACACTGCCAATTTCTTACGATAAATAGCCAAAAAGGCAAGACAAAAATTTTAAGAAGGCACTGAATGGTTGATACTACAAACGCGAACCTGAGAATGGACGCTCTGCTTGAGAGCTTGGTTCTCTTTACTAAGCTCTACCATAAACCTTTTTCCGCCGAAGCCCTGACTGCCGGACTGCCTATAGAACCCGGTAGCGATGCGCCGGAACTATTCTCCATAGATAACTCAAAAGCTCTTTTTTCTCGTGCGGCGGAAAAAGCGGGGCTAAAATCATCACTTATCAAGCGTCCTCTTGAGCAGATATCTCCACTGCAGCTTCCTATGATTATCTTGCTCTCAAGCAACCAAGGCGCATGCATCTTAGATAGCTTCAGCCAAGACAAAACCATGGCAAAAATCGTCATCCCCGCTGAAGAGCCGCTTGAGCAGTGGGTCGCGATAGATGTTTTAGCAAAGGAGTACATCGGCTTTGGTTTTATGATAAAAAAGGCTTTTGAATATAGCGATAAAAACTCAAGAACACTTCATCTCAACCAAAAACATTGGTTTTGGAACACCATCAAGCTCTCTATGCCCATATATAAAGATGTCTTGTACGCTTCACTGCTTCTAAACCTCTTTGTTTTGGCCTCTCCGCTCTTTACTATGAATGTTTATGATAGAGTTATCCCTAACAACGCAATTGAGACCCTTTGGGTTTTTGCTATAGGTGTCGGTATAGTTTTTATTATTGACACATTTTTAAAATTTAGCAGAACCTATCTGCTTGAAACTGCCGCCAAAAAGAGCGATGTTATCATGTCTTCCATCATCTTTGAAAAAGTGCTTGATCTTAAAATGGCTCATCATCCGGCATCGGTAGGCTCTTTTGCAAGCAACATCAAAGACTTTGACTCCATCAGAAGTTTTTTAACAAACGCAACTATGGCAGCAGTTATAGACCTTCCTTTTACTGTTATTTTTCTTCTTGTCATTGGGTACATCGGAGGGATGATTGTCATCATTCCTATCTTAACAATCCTGCTCATTATCGCTTATGCATTTTTGATAAAAAAACCGCTTCAAGAGAGCATAGAGAGCACACATGAGGCAAGTGCGAAAAAGAACGCTATCCTTATAGAAGCACTTAACAACATAGAGACACTCAAAACTCTCGGCGCGGTAAATCAAACACAATGGAACTGGGAAGAGTCCACAGGCGAAATAGCCGCTAAAAGCCTCAAATCACGTCTTCTATCTGCATCCATACCTACCGTGACAAACTTTTTTATCCAGCTCAATACCATCATGATTGTTGTTTTTGGTGTTTACCTTATCAGAGATTTTGAGCTCTCCATGGGTGGGCTTATCGCCATCGTTATCTTAACATCCAGAACAGTCGCCCCGATGGGTCAGGTGGCGGCACTTTTGACAAACTATGAAGAGACCAAAACATCCTATGAGACACTCAATGAGATTATTTCACAGCCAAGCGAGCGTCCAAGCGGTAAAAAATTTGTTGAAAAACCAGACTTTAGCGGTCATATAGAGTTTGTAAATGTCAATTTTACCTATCCAAACACAGAAATCCAAGTGCTGAAAAATGTCTCTTTTGTCATCAAACCAAAAGAGCATGTTGCCATCATAGGGCGCATCGGTTCAGGGAAAAGTACGATTCAAAAGCTTATTTTAGGGCTTTATGAGCCTGATAGCGGACAAATCCTCATAGACGGCATCGACATCAAGCAGATAGACCCTGCGGATTTGAGAAAAAACATAGGCTATGTCTCGCAAGATATCATGCTCTTTAGAGGCACAGTAAAAGAGAACATCACCTTCCGTGCATCTCACGCAAGTGACGCTGCTATGCTTGATGCCGCACAAATCAGTACAACATCCGAGTTTATCAAAAAACACCCAAAAGGGTACGAGATGCCCATAGGCGAACGTGGTCAAGGGCTCTCTGGTGGACAAAGACAAAGCATAGGCATTGCACGGGCATTCTTACTTGATGCGCCTATCATGCTTATGGATGAGCCAAGCAATGCGATGGATCAGATGACAGAGGCAAAACTTCTTGAAAATATGGCTCTTGCTCTGAGGGAAAAAACTACTCTTTTAGTAACGCAAAAAATGACACTCTTAGCTCTGGTTGAGAGAGTTATCGTTATGAACGAGGGAAGAGTTTTTATAGATGCGCCAAAAGAAGAAGCGCTTTTACAGCTCCAAAACAAAGGAGGTTCAAATGAAAAAAAATAGACCTCTTGAATATACAAAAAATGACTACAACTTTATGAACAGCCTCAGTGCGGCTGTTTTAGAGCAGACGCCTTCAAAAATGAGCAGAGTTATCAAGATTTGGCTCTTTACCATCGCTGCGTTTGTCATCTGGGCATCGTTTGCAGAAGTCGATGAGATAACACGCGGAGACGGGGATGTCATCCCTTACGGACAGAACAAAATTATCCAAAATCTTGAGGGCGGCATAGTCGAATCCATCTTGGTCGAAGAGGGACAAATCGTAAAAGAGGGAGAGGTTATCTTAAAAATCGACAACGCAAAGTCAGTCTCCACCTCCCGTACAAACGAAATGACATACTATGAGCTTGAAGCCAAACGATTGAGGCTCTATGCTCAAGCCAA
>DKFQ01000136.1:3405-9896 GCA_002452425.1 Sulfurimonas sp. UBA6792
AAAACAGAGTTCAATGCAAAAGACAGCTCTTTTGTAAACCAGATAGAACAAAAACAACAAGCCTACAAAGAGGCAAGCGCTAAAGTACACTCTTTGCAAAAATCTTTAAAGTTTGTTACAGAAGAGATTGCAATGACAGAACCTATGGTTAAAGAGGGTGTAAAATCAAGAGTTGATTTTTTGAAACTGCAACGTGAAGCAAGTACGATTGAAAACGACATAGAAGCGACAAAACTCTCGCTTCCAAGACTAAGTGCTTCTATAGAAGAGACAAAAAACAAACGAGAAGAGTCAAAACAGCTCTTTATCAACACTGCCAAAAAAGAGCTCAACGAGGTTGTAGCAGAGATATCCAGACTTCAAACACAGCAGGTTGCCTATAGTGATCAGGTAGAGAGAACTATGGTCAAATCACCGGTTGAGGGGATTGTGCAAAAGCTCTTCATCAACACCATAGGCGGAGTTGTCAAACCAGGAGCAGACCTCGTAGAAATCGTTCCGACAAGCCAAAAACTCTATCTTGAGATCAAAATCAAGCCAAGCGACATCGCATTTATCCACCCAGGGGCAGAGGCAAAAGTAAAAGTCTCCGCGTATGATTTTGCTATCCACGGCGGGCTTGTCGGCAAGGTTATCAACATCTCACCTGACACCATAACAGACAACAAAGAGAACACATTTTATGTGATTCATGTCATTACTGAGAAAAACTATCTTGGTACGCCGGAAAAACCACTCCACATCATCCCGGGGATGACGGTAAATGTAGATATCGTAACAGGAAAGAAAACAGTGATGGAGTACATCTTAAAACCTATACTAAAATCTAAACAGTATGTTTTTTCGGAGAAATAGATGCAAATAGTACTTTTTGGCACAGATATACTGCTTCTTGACGAGTGGAAAAAAAAGATAGAAAACACAACAACTCTTCTATGCCACGATATGCCTTCTCTTATGAGCGCGCTTGACAAAGACGTGCAAACAGTTATTATCGTTGACTATGACACAGTCGCATCGGAGATAAACAGCCTCATCGCTTCAGCGGCTCTTCCGCAAAACTGCATCGTCCTTGAGAGAGCTCCCTCAGTCGTCACGGGAAAAATGCTCCTCTTTCGGGGAGTAAAAGCCTACGCAAATGCAAGAATGCACGCCGTTCACTTTATGCAAATGCTTCAAAGCGTCGCCGATGGAAATCTATGGAGCTATCCGGAACTCACAGCATCTTTAGCTCTAAAAAACACTCAAAATAGCCTAAGCGAAGAGTCCCAAAAGCTAGTAGAAGAGAGACTTTCAGAAAAAGAAACAGCAGTGCTTACGCTTATCCTCCAAGGACTTACAAACGACGCTATAGCCTCTTTGCTGGACATCACGACACGAACAGTAAAAGCGCATGTAAGCTCTATTTTTAG
Organism: Sulfurimonas sp. UBA6792; assembly: GCA_002452425.1. Classification (GTDB taxonomy): domain Bacteria; phylum Campylobacterota; class Campylobacteria; order Campylobacterales; family Sulfurimonadaceae; genus Sulfurimonas. The sequence continues at coordinate 4,818 of DKFQ01000136.1, forward strand.
TAAGCTGCATGTAAACGACAGGGTTTCGTTGATTTTACTTTTGAAGTAGTTTTTTTCACATGTAGAGATTTTCTACATGTGAGGGTTTTTATGAGTGTGAAACAGTAAGATCTTCTTGAATCTGAAGTTTTACGGTTGCGTCTTGTGTTGATGTATATTCATCAAATCCGACTTGTGATTGCGTTGCTGACTTCACCCAAGTATCAGAAGTTTGCAGAGCAACGCTATCGCTACTGTCTCCTGTTATGAAAAGGTCATTGTCTGCATCTGTCATAGCAAGTACATCACTCAGAGCAAGAGCTATATTCTGCGCTCCCTCACCTAGATTTAACTCTTCGACATTGCTAACTTTACTAAAATCAATAGCAGCCTCAACGATAAGTATGTCATACCCTACTCCGCCATCATACGTGTTTACTCCAGCTCCGCCATCTAAAATGTCATCACCAGCTCCGCTGTTAAGAGTATCATCACCAGTTCCACCGATTAAAATTTCATCAGCATCTGTTCCATTTATAGTTGAACCCTGCACTGTTAGCACCGAAACTTGGGCAGCATCACTCTCTTTAGCATCTGTTAACTCATAATCGAATAACAATAAATGAGGAGTAGATGCAGGCTGCTGCACCGATATCCAAAGCTGATAATCTCCACTATCTTCTTTGATGTTATTTTTACTATTATTCCATGCTGTAGCTTCTATATAATAGTACCCATCTTGTAAAACAGCATATTCAAGATACGAATCCAATGAATTAGTATGATAAGCACTTTTCACAGAGCCGCTTCCACCTAAAGAATCTAAAGCATCGTCATTACTTGCCAAAAGATTACCCTCTGCACCATACAATTGAATATGCATATCAACCGCTTTATTATCTGCGCCAATATTATTTTTACCACTATCAGCACCATCAATATCTAAAATAATTTTTTCGTCTTTATATAAATAGACTTTTATGAAATCTTTATCAGTTGTATCCGGACTATTTTTAGCATCTTCTATCCTGCCGTTCCATTTAAAACTAGGTAATGATGCATCAGTGATAAAACTCTCTTCAGCTGAACTAACTTTACCAAACTGACTTCTTAGTAGCTCGTACGCATGAGACATATCATTATTTAATCCATTTGTTTCTGAATCACCAGAAAATATATCTGATTCATTAACACTCTGCGCATTTGTTCCAAAAGATGCTGTATCTTTAAGAGTAATTGTATCTGTTCCACTTACAGTTCCATTGACAACATTAGATATATTTGAGACACTCAAGATATCACTTCTATCTACATCCAAATCATTCATCATTAAGATATCTGCGCTAATTGTGATATTTTGCCCAGCAACAATATTTGTGATGATAGTATCATCTTTAGCATCTGGCGCATCATTTACACCTGTAATATTTATACGAATAACATGGCTATCCGTTCCATCAGTTGTAGAGACAATAAATGTGTCTATATGCACTTCATCCTTAGCTAAAGATTGCAAATTAGCATTATCAACGCTGTAATGCCATGCTCCATCCGTACCGATTATCAAACTTCCAAGAGCGTTTCCGCTTGGCTTAACAGTTGTATTAAACGTTCCTGTGCTTCCATCGGCAAGAGTATTTACTAAACTTCCTTCTGCACTTAAGATTCCTGAACTTTGATCTTCTATAAATGAAGCTGTATCAACTGCTGCAGTTATTGTTGAACCATTTATATGTATATTTAAATTTGCAGAAGACTTATCTCCATCTACATCTGTTATTTCATATATAAAATCTTCACTAACTATACTATCTACATTAACAGCAGGAGTATAGCTTACTTTGTAAAGATACATATGGTCAAACATTCCACCTGATTCAATCACAAGGTATTTAAAATCAGAAGATTGTATCTGAATTGATTGATCACCAGTACCAAAAAATGAGAAGAAATGGCTAGTTGAACCATTACTAACAATATTACCTGCGCTATCATAAGTAGACCATTTTACCGTTGGAAACATAGAAAATAAAGCAGTATCATTAAACTGTAATGCAACATTCGTAATGTTAGTATTAAACTCTAACACAAGTGCGTCATTACCATCAATACTGTTATTATAAATCAAACCGCTATCTTTTACCCCTATTCCATGACTGTTTTGTGAAACTTGATCTGTATGAGATGCTAAAGTAGAAATTAAAAGTTTTGAATTAGCTTGATACAAATCTGCGCCAAAAAGTTGATTACCTTGATACCCGTAAAGATTAACATCATCCCATTCTGAAATAGTTGCTCCCCCAGTTACAACTGGGTCCAAGCCTGTATAAGTATATGTATAGTCACCATTTTGATTGAAAACAATATCTCCATATTTTGCGTCAATACTTAGATTACCACTTCCGTCAAACGAACTATATTCCATACCATCATACTGAACACTAAAGAGTATCGTAGCTCCATCGCCTGCTGTATCAACTTTACCATTATAAGAGTCAGTAATTACGTTACCAGATGTTGTAATTTCAGAAATTATGACATTATCTACATTATCATAGGCAACAGGGAATTCGTCTATATCTATAACAGTTGTTCCGCCGTTTGCTGCATCGATAGCGTCAGTTACGGTGTGGCTTCCAAACTCATCGCTGTAAGTTACAGATACGCTGATAGTTTTACCAACCTCTGCTTGAGTGAGTGTAAATGTGCTTGTATCTGTGTTTGGATTTACTACTGCTACTCCATCAACCAGCCATGTATAAAGAGGAGTTCCTGTAATACCGTCTGGGTCTTGCAGTGAAGTTGTAAGAGTTTGACCCTGTTCTGCTGTTCCTAGGATTGTAACGCTTCCTGCGTCATCTGTATTGCCAACAGTTGGATCAATATTTGTAGAAGTACCATCAATTATTCCATCGTTTGGAGTAAGTGTAAATGCTGGTAAATCAGCTCCGCTATTTACTAAGTCTAGTCCTGCTTGAGTTAATAGAACTTTACCTGCCTCAGTGCCTGTTCCTAGTGTATAGTTAGTTGTATCACTTAGAGTAACAGTTACAGCAGAGCCCTCTTCATCGTGCGTAGTGTAAGTTGCAACTACAGAGCCTACATGGTTTGTAGGGTCGTCTTCAGTGAAATTGTTTACCTGCGTAACTGTAATTATAGGTGCATCGTTTATAGGAGTAACATTTAGTTTTACAGTTGCGGTATCAGTCCCACCATTACCATCACTAATAGTGTATGTAAAAGTTGCTTCACCATTGTAATTTGCTTCTGGTGTAAAAACAACATCTCCGTTTGCGTTTATACTTACTACACCATGCGTTGTATCCTGAACAGAGACAATTGAAATTGAATCTCCATCTTCATCTGTATCATTACTAAGCAGTAGAGTATTATCTACAATAAGAGAGGAATCCTCTGCAACTGTTAATGGATTTTGGTTTACCACAGCATCACCAATTACAGTAATCTTATATGGACCAGACGAAGCAGCAGCAAATGAAGAAACTTCTATACGATACTCTCCAGCCGCAAGATTATCAAAATGTATATATGAGTCGTATCTATGCAGAGATCCATCACCAAATGTTTCGCTACTGTCATCGTTTTGTGCAATCATAATACCATTTGAGTCATAAATTTCAAGCCATATATCCATCTCTTGCTGTGTACCGCTACCATCCAAATCGTTATATATCGCGTCTTGATTATTTCCGTTGCTATCTGAACCTTTTTCACTCAATGAATCAAATGTGAGTGCTCCTCCATTATGAGTAAATGTGTAAACATCTTTAGCAGCATTGGAACCTAAAATTCCAGTAAGATATCCAACTCCACTTGTATTACTGTATTCATCATTCATGGCAACTGGGTTATCATTTACTGTTGTAGTATTAGCAGGGTTTACCTCTTGGTTTGCTGTAGAGTTAGAAGATGTTGCAGTTACTGTAAAGTTTGGAAGGTCTGCTCCGCCATTTACGATTGCAGCTCCTTGTGTAGTGAGTGTAACCTCTCCGGTTGCAGAGTCGATTGCATAGTTAGTTGTATCATCGATTGTAAATGTAATAGCTCCGCCATCCTCATCGCTTGCTACTGATGTCGCTACTGTAGTTCCTGCAGTTACGCTCTCTTCAGTGAGAGTTGCTATTGGAGTAACTGTGAGATTAAGAGGGTCATTGCTGGTTGTAGTATTAGCAGGGTTTACCTCTTGGTTTGCTGTAGAGTTAGAAGATGTTGCAGTTACTGTAAAGTTTGGAAGGTCTGCTCCGCCATTTACGATTGCAGCTCCTTGTGTAGTGAGTGTAACCTCTCCGGTTGCAGAGTCGATTGCATAGTTAGTTGTATCATCGATTGTAAATGTAATAGCTCCGCCATCCTCATCGCTTGCTACTGATGTCGCTACTGTAGTTCCTGCAGTTACGCTCTCTTCAGTGAGAGTTGCTATTGGAGTAACTGTGATACTTAGCGTATCATTGGCATCTGTGCGGCGGATATCTTCATTGATATCAATACCAAAATCTGACAAATCATCTTGGAAGCTTCTCTCGTAGAGATCTGTATTAATATTTGAAAGCGTATAGTTTGTCGCCAAAAAAACTGCTTCTGGACTTTCGGTTGACTGGGTAACTACAGTTTCACCAGCAGCTGTCTCTAAATCTTCTACATTTTCTATGTTGTTATTCGCCTCTAAAAGAGCCAAAAATGAATCTTTTTGCGTAACAGTTTCTTCTTTTGTAAAGGCTTCAGACAAAAGGGAGCTATCCAAGAGTTGCTTTGTATTTCCAAGAACAACAAGCTCGGAGCCATCGTTAAGTAAGAGAACCAGACTATCTTTAGGGCTGTTTTTTTGTTCACCAGCTATCATCTCTTGTTCGTAAACATTCTCACCAACAATTACTTTGCGCTCAGAACCATCACTGCTTTTTACATTAAAAAGACCATTTACACTCTTTACTTTTCCGACAATTGACAACATAGCACGCTCCAAAAGATATAATTTTTTATTATATTATTTTATTTTCTAGAAAAAGCATATTGTACTCAAGTACAGAGTGATAGTAAATATATCAGATACGTAAAATCAAATGACGGGATAGGGAGGGA
>DKFQ01000026.1:0-3024 GCA_002452425.1 Sulfurimonas sp. UBA6792
ATGTTGCAGATATCAAAACCCTCTTAAAACTTCTCTCAAATCTAGGAGCAGAGTGTGTCTCTGAGTGGGAAGAGGAGGCAAGTACGACCATCGACACCACAACACTCACGCAAACAAAAGCAACGTATGATATCGTTAGAACCATGCGTGCTTCTATCCTTGTACTTGGTCCAATTTTAGCGAGATTTGGGCATTGCGAAGTCTCTTTACCGGGGGGATGTGCCATAGGACAGCGACCGGTTGACTTACATCTTAAAGCACTTGAACAGATGGGAGCAGTTATCAACATAGAAGCCGGTTATATCCACGCTACCGCACCAGAGGGGCTTCATGGGTGCAATATCATCTTTGATAAAATAACTGTTACGGGAACAGCCAATATAGTCATGGCAGCAGCCCTTGCAAAGGGAGTTACAACCATCACAAACGCCGCAAGAGAGCCGGAGGTTGTACAGCTTTGTGAAGTTCTTAATGCAAGCGGCGTAAAAATCGAAGGAATTACAACAGCTATTTTAACCATCCATGGAACAGGTGGTACACTTTTAGAGATAGCGCCATTTAGCGTTATCCCAGACCGCATCGAAGCTGGCACATACCTTTGTGCGGGTGCTATCACGAGGTCTGAACTTACTCTTAAAAATGCGAACGCAAAACATTTGGGTGCAGTACTCTCCAAACTTGAAGAGATGGGAAGCAAGTTTACCATCACAGAGAACTCCATCACTATCCACCCATCAGAAGTCATAAAACATGTCAAAATAGTCACGCAGGAATACCCCGCATTTCCAACCGACATGCAAGCACAGTTTTTGGCTCTTGCAACACAAGCGGATGGCACTTCTATCATAGAAGAGAGACTTTTTGAAAACCGTTTTATGCACGTGAGTGAACTTCAGAGAATGGGCGCAGATATCTCTCTCAACGGAAATATCGCCACCGTCAATGGAAAATCAAAATTAAGCGGAACGGATGTCATGGCAACAGATTTGCGCGCATCAAGCGCACTCGTTTTAGCAGGTCTCGTCGCAGATGGCATAACATCCGTACACCGCATCTACCACCTTGACCGCGGGTATGACTCACTGGAGAAAAAACTACAAAATGTAGGGGCAGACATCGTCCGTTTAAAAGAGTGATTATTGTTGAAAAATAATCATCTCATAGATACTTTTTTTCGTCACTAAGGCTTTATCATGGGAGACGGTTTGAGAGTTTTTTGCTCTTAAGAGCTCTTGTCTTAGCTCAAGCATATCTTTTTCTATGGTATCGACACTCTCTTTTAGACGCAAGATAATATCTACCCCTGCCAAGTTTACACCAAGCTCACGCGTAAGGCGCAAAATAAGCTTGATTCTATCGATGTCTCTTTGGGAGTAGAGTCTTATCTTGCCGCTTGATCTTGAGGGGGTAAGAAGATTTTCTCTCTCATACTGCCTAAGCGTTTGCGGATGAATATCTAAAATCTTTGCAACGATACTTATGAGGTAAACCGGTTCATCATACTGATGCATCATCTCCTACTCCTTTGGTAATTTTTCTTGCATGAGCTGGGCTAGTTTTTCGTCCAAACTCTCTACTTTTGGCAACACTATATTTGCTTCAAGATAGAGATTGCCACGCTCTTTTGTCTTACGATTCATCGCTCCCATCTCTTTGACACGAAATCTCTGTCCATTTTTGGTGTTTTGCGGGATTTTAAGCTTTATCTCTTTTTCAAGCGTTTGGATAGTTACCGTATCGCCAAAAAGTGCGGCATAAAGTGGGACATCAAAGTGCTTTACCAAGTCATCATTTTCTCTGGTGTATTCTGGGTTAAAGGCAACATTTATCTTTAGAAAAAGGTCTCCTGCACGTCCACCCTGAGCATGCCCTTTACCTTTGACACGCATCTTCTCGCCACTGTTAACACCTGCGGGAATCTTGATGTCAAAGCGTTCACCGTTTACCGCTACCGAGTGAGAGCCGCCTAAGATGGCAACGCTAAAGGGGATGGTTACACTTGTCTCTATGTCAAGATTTGGCTGTTGTCTCTGCTGTGAAAAACCGCCAAATCCGCCGCCGCCAAATGATGAACCGCCAAATCCGCCACCTGAAAACATACTACGTAAAATCTCATCCAAATCTGCTCCACCACCACCGTGCGAACGAGAGAAATCATGGAAATTTTGCCCGCCAAACATGCTGTCGCCATGCGCATCGTACTGCGCTTTTTTCTGTTTGTCGCTGAGTATCTCATAGGCTGCGTTAATCTCTTTGAACTTATCCTCCGCACCCTTTTCTTTGTTGATGTCTGGATGATACTGTCTTGCCAACTTTCTATACGCTTTTTTAATCTCCGCTTCGCTTGCGTTTTCTGCTATCTCTAATGTTTCATATAAAGATTTACTCATGTTTAATCCTACAAAAAATATACTATTAAGCGAGATTATATCACAAGAGTTGAGTGGATGTCAATCAACTCTGACGGAAATTTTTTAGTTTTTCTATCCTATCTTCAAGCGATGGGTGCGTGCTAAAGAGTGCCGCAAACCCCTTGCCGTTAATGCCAAAAGCCTTGATGGCTTCGGGTAGGTGTGGCTCTTCTTTGGAGCGTTGCAGTGCTTGAAGGGCGGCTATCATATTTTGTGTACCTGAGAGACTTGCCCCTGCTTCATCGGCTCTGTACTCTCTGTATCTTGAAAATGCCATAACCACCATAGATGCCAAAATACCTAAAACTATCTCCGCCGCAACGCTTGCTATCATGTAGCCCACGCCCGCACCTTCACCTCTGTTTTTAAGTATTACCCTATCGACCACATAACCGATAATGCGGGCAAAAAAGACCACAAAAGTATTTACCACTCCTTGTAAAAGCGTGAGTGTTACCATGTCTCCGTTGGCGACATGCCCTATCTCATGTCCTAAAACCGCTTCGACCTCTTTTTGTGTCATGCTTCTCAAAAGCCCACGGCTCACCGCAACCAAAGCATCGTTTTTAAAAGCACCGGTCGCAAAAGCGTTTGGACTCATGTCCTCAAAAAT
>DKFQ01000026.1:3037-16728 GCA_002452425.1 Sulfurimonas sp. UBA6792
AGCCAAAATTCCTCAGAGTTTGTAGGATTTTCTATAACTCTCGCGCCCACAGACATCTTTGCCATCTGTTTTGACATCAAAAGCGAGATAAGCGAACCGCTAAAACCAATCACGAGCGAATAGACAAAAAGCATCCCTAAATCTAAACCGTTAGAATGCAAAAATTTATTTAGCCCAAAAATATTGACGATTACGCCGATAACTACCATAACAGCGATATTTGTAAGTAAAAAAAGCCCTACTCTTTTGAACATTTTTATTCCTCTTAGAATTTTTGAAAAATTATAATTAAGATGGGTTAATGGAGAGTTTGGGCTTGACTATTTCTGAAGAGGTAGATTTTGGTTGAAGATGGTTAAGATTTCGATTTTATCTTCAAAGATTTCATAGATGATTGTGTAGCCGTTAAAAATCATATCTCTGATGTTTTCGGCTTCAAAATATTTTGATTTTCTGTATTTGTGTGGAAAAACAAGTAAGCCGCCTATCTGTTCATCAAGTTTTTTGTTAAATTTTTTTGCAGCACTGAGCTTGTCATAAGCAATGTACTCAAGAATCTCTTTAAGTTTTTTACTATAAAAAGTTGTTCTAATTATTTGCATATTTGACTTCTAGGTTTTTCATAAAAAGAGCCATATCTTCATCATATTCGTTTTGTGTAAACATCTGCATTTTCCCGCTTCGTACATCATCTCGCAGCTTGTGCAAATCTTCTCTTCTCTCATAAAAGTAGGGATCTTCTTTGAGATTTGGGTCGCTTTGTATCTCTATCTTGTCAATCATACCATCTTTTAGGCTATGTAAAAGCGTCATAATATTTGCCACATAACTATCTTTTACTTCCAAATGTATCGTTTGCATATTTTTGCTCCTTGATGGATTTTTTAAATTATACATTTTTTAAACCAACACACTCATTTCCGATGTCAAGCAAAAAAATGCCTGACATGTAGAAAAATCTTAGTGTAAAAAGTGTCTTACTTCTGAGAAGTAAAGGCTCATGCCGTACTCGTTTGCAGCGGCGATGACCTCATCATCACGGATGCTTCCACCTGGTTCTATAACGCTCTTTACACCAGCTGCAGCGGCAGCGTCAATGCTGTCACGGAATGGGAAAAATGCTTCGCTTGCAAGTGCTGCTCCCGTTACATCAAGTCCCATCTCTTTAGCTTTTTTAAGCGCACATTGGCTTGCGTCAACTCGGCTTGTCATGCCCATTCCAACGGCTACCATAGCAGAGTTTTTCACATAAACTACGCAGTTTGATTTTGTAAGAGATGCTACTTTGTATGCTATCTCCATATCTTTTTTCTCTTGGCTTGTTGCTTCTCTTGTAGTCATAAGTTTTGCGTTTTTGACTTCATCATCGTTTACTTTGTCGGCATCTTGATAGACAAAACCGCCGTCTATATGTTTAAAATCCTTCTCGTCATTTGCAAGAACAAGTTTGTCGCTTCCCATTTCAAAGAGTTTAATGCGTTTTTTGCTCTCAAAAACTTCTAACGCCTCCTCTGTAAAACGCCCTGCAATGATGACTTCTAGGAAGATTTCATTCATCTTAAGTGCAAGCTCTTTTGTAACTATGCCATTTACTGCAACAACGCCGCCAAATGCCGAAACGGGGTCACATTTTAGAGCTTCGACATAAGCATCTACCAAATTATCACGGATAGCAAAACCGCAAGGATTGCCGTGTTTGGTTATACAAACTGCATTGTCACTTCCAAATGCAGAGGCAATTTTTACCGCACCGCTTAGGTCGTTTAGGTTGTTAAAACTAGCTTCGCCTTTTAGGGTTTTAAAGTTGTTGCTGTAGTGTTTGTCAAACTCATAGAGTGCGCCTTTTTGATGAGGATTTTCACCGTAACGGGTATCCATTACTTTGCTTCCTACTATAAACTGTTTTGCTCCAAAACCGCTGTTAAAACGCTTGTTCATATAGTTTGCTATCATAGAGTCATACGCCGCCGTATGCTCAAATGCTTTTATCATAAGATTGCGACGGAACTCAAGCGTGTTTTTCTCATTTTCTAGTGCGTCTATCACTTTTTCATAGTCACTTGCATCAGTTACTATCATAACGCTGTCAAAGTTTTTAGAAGCAGAACGCACCATGGCAGGTCCGCCGATGTCGATGTTTTCTATAATTTCTTCAAAATCATCAGTTTTCTCGATTGTCGCTTTAAACGGATAGAGATTTACACAAACCAAATCAATCGCTTCAACGCCCAATTCCGCCGCTTGATTTAAGTGCGACTGCTTGTCACGACGATGCAAAATTCCGCCATGCACGAATGGATTGAGCGTTTTTACACGACCCTCAAAACACTCGGGAAATTTTGTAACTTCGTCTATCTCGATGGCTTTTATGCCGCTTTCAACAAGAATCTTATATGTTCCGCCCGTTGAGATGATTTCAAATCCGTTTTTTACCAAAGCGTTGCAAAACGCAACCACACCGCTTTTGTCACTTACACTAACCAATGCTCTTTTCATCAAAATTTCCTAAAAAATAAATTGCGTCATTTTATCCAAGGGTTGCTTTGAACTCTTTAATTGCATCTAAATAGGGCAAAATTTCTTGAAATTTTCCTAAAAAATCAAAATTTTCATCCTCTTTTTTTGCTGCTGCTTCGATCTCTGCGCTGATTTTTGAGAGGGTGTCAAAACAGAGTGAAGCTGCACCGCTTTTGAGGTTATGTGCGCTCATATGTATCTTTGAAAACTCTCTTTGCTCCCATCCATCACGCATATTTTGTTCTAGCGTCTCTAAAGAGGAGACGAAACTTATAAATACTTTTTGCATGATTGCCTCAGAAAAGCGCATCTTCTCTCTGCTTTTCTCAAGCGATGCTTTGATGTCCATAGTCATTTTTTGGCTCTGGAGTTGCGCAACTGCATATCTGCTCAAAACTGCTTCAAGCGCTTTTGTATCGATGGGTTTTGTGAGATAGTCTGCCATGCCAAGCGAGAGAAATTTCTCCCTATCGCCCTCCAACGCATTGGCGGTCAGTGCGACTATGGGGGTTTTGATGTGCAGTTCTTGGATAAGGATGCGTGTTGCTTCTATGCCGTTCATCACGGGCATGTTGACATCCATGAGGATAAGGTCATAATGATTTGCTTTTGCTTTTTCTACCGCCTCTTGACCGTTAAGCGCAAAATCATACGTCACCCCAAAACTCATAAGAAGCTCAGAAAGAAGCAGTCTGTTTATCTCATAATCCTCTGCCGCCAAAACTCGCATTTGAAGAGATTTTTTTATCTCTTTGATCTCTGTTTTTATGAGTTCTAGGCGCATAAGCTCATTATAGAGGATAGATGGAAACTCCTCAAAAACCTCTATATGGTGGTGTCGTACATCCTCTTTTGTTTTGCCCTCTGTTCCAAGAAAGAGGATTTTTGCTTCACAAAAGGCGTCTGTCATCTCCTCATTTTTGGCAATGATGATAGCGTTGCTTTTGTCTGCTTCTTTGCTATATGCCTCTAACGTACTCCAAGCTATGCCATAAGCGTTGAGTTGTGAAGCTAAGTTTTCGTGGCTCTTTGCGTCCATGCCAAAAAGGTAGAGTGAAAAATCTCTCAAATGCTCTTTAAGTGTCGATTTTGAGTCACAAACACTATAGGCAACATCAAAGTAAAACTTACTGCCAACACCCTCTTTACTCTCCAGTTCAAGCTTGCTCTGCATGAGTGTTACAAGGGTGTTAGAGATACTCAGACCAAGCCCCGTGCCGCCGAATTTTCGTGTTGTTGAACTATCAGCCTGAGAGAATGGCTCAAAAATCTTCTGCTGTCTCTCTTTTGGAATCCCGATACCACTATCTTCCACACAAAAGCGTATCTTTTGCCCCTGCTTTTGTATCTTGACATGCACGGTGCCACCTGAGGGAGTAAACTTGATGGCATTACCGATAAGGTTCGTCAAAATCTGCTTTATATGAAAACTATCCACCGCAACACACTCGCCAAGTGCGGGGTCTATCTCTATCATATAGGATATCTCTTTTTCTCTAGCCTTGCCTGCTAGGAGCATGAGCGTGCTCTCAAACTCCATAAAAGGGTTGATTTTTGTAAGCTCTATGGGGTTGTGTCCACTTTCAAGTTTTGAAAAATCAAGAATATCGTTGATGATTTGGATAAGTGTCGCACTTGAGTTTTTTATAAGCTCTATAAATTTACTCTGCCTTGCATCCAACTCTGTTTTTGCCAAAAGCTCTGAAAAGCCCAGTATAGCGTTCATCGGCGTGCGTATCTCGTGGCTCATATTTGCCAAGAAATTTGCTTTTTCGCGCTCTGCTTCGAGGGATTTTATCCGCGCCTCTTCTATGGGAGTGATATCGGTAAAAGTCGCCAAGTAGCGAAGCTCCTCCTCTTTGTCTATTGTTGCGATTTTGACACTGTAAATGCGCCCATCAATCGAAGCAAGATGGACTTTATGAGGCTCTTTGAGGATAGATTCAAGCCAGAGTACATCACTGCTTGACTCTCTTAAAAAGCCCTCTTTTGTTTCAAAAAGCTCACAAACGTATCTATGTTTTTGCAAAAACTTCTCTAGTGTCTCAAAACCAAAGAGCTCAAAAAACTTTTTATTGACCTCTTTGATGCCCTCTTTTGGATCAAGCACTACGATAATGCTCTCTTGATTGTCCAAAATATCTGAGACTCTCTGTTTTTGAATCTCCACCTTTTTTTGGTACTCAATGGTCGAAGTGATATCTTTACGAAGCGCCATAAACTCGACAATCTCGCCCTCCCTATTTAAAAGCGGCACGATAGCGGCATTGACATAGTACGTAGAGCCATCTTTGGCAAGGTTGGGGATGATGCCCTGCCACACCTCTTTGGCGAGAATAGTTTTCCAAATCTCTGTAAAAAGTTCTTGAGGATTTTGGGGATGTCTGATGATGTTGTGTTTTTTGCCAAGAAGCTCATATCTGCTGTAGCCGCTGATTTTGATAAAGCTGTCGTTTACGTACTTGATAACCCCATCAGGAGAGGTAACGCTCACTATCAAAGAGGTGTCAATGGCTCTTTTGTACTGCTTGAGCATATGAATCATCTCTTCATTGGCATCTGATGTCTTCTCTAGATTTTTTTGCAGCTCTGCGTTTTGCTCTTGAATCTTGATGTTTGCTCTTGTAAGCTCCTCGGAGTTCATCTCAAGCGTATGCTCTAAAAAACGCTTCTCTTTGTAGAGTTCATCATAACTCCCAGAGATAGCATCGAGCAATTTTACAAGCGAGTCATCTTGCATAGATGCATCAAAATCTTTACCAAAAGCTCTTTTTATCTGTCTTTGAAGAAGGCTATGCATTTTAATTTTCAAAAATTACGCTAAGAGTCATAGTTTGGTTATGAAGTTCACAGTGGAGTTTGTCTTTGAAAAAAGGAGCGATTTCTCCATAAGAGTAAAAACCTACAAGATGGACATTTTCACCCAAAATATCGCCAACTTCTTCAAGCTCTTCATCGATGATTTGCCCTAAAACTATCTTTCTACCCACGCAACTCACCACAAGAGCGAGTGCAGATTTTTGGTTGGCAACATCTATCTCTCGTGCCGCACTTCCGGCTCCTTCTATAAGCTTGTCCATATCGGGCTTCATAAGCCTTGCTATATACCCCTCAGGCACATCCCCTGCAAAAATAATCGACTTCGCATCTTCATCGATACCCAAAAGTGTGCGGATAACCTCCGTCTCCTGCGTATCTTTTTTGATACTTAAGGGAAAACGTAAACCACTGTTTGGAAGCTCAGAGGCATATGCGCCAAGGTATCTTTTGTAGAGGTCAAGTGCTGGTTCACCGTCTATCTCGTAGAGTATATTTGCGCTTGATTTAGTGATAACTCGCTGCACTCCAAACTCGCTCCATCCGCCAAAACATCCACTGCTGATAGTAAGATTTTCACCATAAAAGCCCAAAACCGCTACGCGTGCCTCTCTAGCAACATCGTCACAAAGCACAAAAGTCTCTTCAAACCTCGCACCATCTCCCGCAAGTCCGCCTGTAACACTCACGCCATGAAGCGCTGCATTGATACCACGCACAAGTTCAGAACCATTTACTTTCAGCCCATCGGAGAGAACAAAAACATGCTTTAATCCCTCTTTGCTCAGTTTTGAGACAAGCTCTGAAGAGAGCTCTTCTAGGCTCATCCCCTCCCTAAAGTCCATACTATAGAGCTCTACATGCGAACTCTCAAACTTCACAGCTGTTGCAACAAGCGGCGACGTGGATATCTCTTTACCTAAAATATTGCCCGAAGAGGAAGAGCCCAAAATATGCGCATTTGGAAATTTTGCTCGTAACTCTTTGTATGTTTGCGCCTCTTTGACAACCTCAGTATCACCAAAAACAAAAACGATATCTGCATCCTCTGCACTCTCTATCTCTTTTGAGACATACTCCCACACTCCATTTTTTTGCATTGTTGCGTTATCTATTTTCACTGTTCTTCCTCAAATTGCATATAAATTTCTCTCACTTTTTCTATGTTCTCTCTAAAAAGTGACACCAATCTAGGGTCAAAATGCTTTCCTGACTCTTGCGCCAAAAACGCTATCGCCTCTTCAAAGCTCCACGGTTTTTTGTAGGGTCTTTGCGAGGTAAGAGCATCAAAAACATCTGCAATAGCCGTAATGCGCCCATAAATATGGATATCTTCCCCACTATAACCATGATAATACCCGCTGCCATCGAACTTTTCATGGTGGTATTTTGCAATAATCGCACCCGCTTGCAGGTAAGGGTTTTTACTCTCTTTGAGGAGCTCATAGCCAAGCTGAGAGTGTGTTTTCATCGTCTCATACTCTGCATCACTAAACTTTGCAGGTTTGAGCAAGATAGCATCACTGATACCGACTTTATCTATGTCATGCAGCGGTGAAGCGTAAAAAAGGATGTCTTGTTCTCTCTCACTAAGTCCATAAGCAGATGCCAACATCTTTGAGTAGTGCGCCACACGAGCGATGTGGCTTCCCGTCTCTGGGTCTCTATACTCCGCTAGGCGTGAAATGACCTCTAAGGCTTCATGCTCACGTGCCACAAG
Organism: Sulfurimonas sp. UBA6792; assembly: GCA_002452425.1. GTDB lineage: Bacteria > Campylobacterota > Campylobacteria > Campylobacterales > Sulfurimonadaceae > Sulfurimonas. The sequence continues at coordinate 10,092 of DKFQ01000026.1, forward strand.
GTTTGCTGTTGCTTTTTGCACCTCAAGCTGAAGTTTTGCGTTAAAATCTTGCAGTTGAAGTTTCATCTCTATGATTTTTCTAAAGTTTTTTATCTTTGCTTCAAACTGCGCGATATCGACAGGCTTCGTCAAAAAGTCCGCCGCTCCTGCACGCAGAGCTTCCAGTCGCAAAGAGTAGTCATCATCCACCGCACTTACCATAACAGGGATAAGCTCCTCTTGAACCCTCAGAGCCTCTCGTATAAGCTCTACCCCATTCATTTGCGGCATCATATAGTCCACAAGCATCAAATCAACTCTGTTGTTTTTGAGATATTGCAAAGAGTCGAGCGGATTTTCAAAACTGACCACTTCTATGCCGATTTCCCTTGCTATCTCCTCTATCAATATAAGGTTCATCAAAGTGTCATCTATGGAAATTACTCTCAAAGTATCCATTGTCATCCTTTTTTTAAGGGCGTTGTTTTTTATTATATCACTCATTCTTATAAAAAAAATTAAAAATGACAAAAATATTTTTTTCATTTTTTGCTAAAATAGCCTTTTTTTAAAGGGGAAAGATATGCAATACAAACTTCTATCTGTACAACTAGGCAAAGTAAAAGGCTATGGAGACAAAGAAAGCCGAGATTTTTTAGGCAAATACTGGGAGAGCGGCTCTTTTAAAGAGGCTACATCTTTAAGAGTTTGGGCGGGCAAACTGGGTTTAAATGGCGATGAAGTGGCTGACAAAGTCCACCATGGCGGAGAAGAGAAAGCCATATTTGCCAACAGTTACGAAAATTACAAAGAGTGGAGTGAGTTTTTAGGCGAAGAAGTGCCTTTTGGCGCACTCGCTGAAAATCTTACTATCTCTGGACTTCATGAGAGCAACGTCTGTTTGGGTGATATATACAAAATAGGTGATGCCACACTACAAGTCTCACAACCTAGAAAACCTTGCTGGAAGATAGCAAAACGATGGAACAACCAAAAATTCACCCACGAAATCTACACAACAGGGCTTACAGGTTGGTACTACAGAGTGATTGAAGAGGGGTTTTTAGGAGCAGGGGATGAAGTGGTTTTACTCTCTCGTGAAGCAGAGCAAGTCTCTATCCTTGATGCAAATATGGCGTTTGCCAATCCCATCATGCATAGAGATATTTTAGAGAAGATTTTGAGTATCCCCTCTCTTGCCCCATCGTACAGAGCAAGCATAGAGAAGAGAATCGCTGGAGAGTTTTCACTTGAGTATATGAGAGTGGACTAGATATCCCTCTCTATGACTCTTTTAAATGTGTTAAAGTAGTTGTCTTGAAGCTCACTCATACGCATCTCAACATTGTTGATTTTGATGCTATCTCCGCCTACAGTTCCGATTTTTTGGCAGAACATCTGACCACCGCTCAATGACTCAAAAGAAGCACAATCTTCTTGTCTTACCTCAACGATAGCGCGGCTCATAGTTTCTGAAAAGATATCTCTCTCATCATCAACAAGCATTCTAACACTACATCCAAGACCGCTTACCGCCGCCATTTTTGCCAAAGCGATAGCCACACCGCCACTGCTTGCATCTTTTGCACATCTCAGCAACCCTCTTTTGTTTGCTTCGATAACCAAATCCCAAAGGAAAAGCTCTTTTTCATAGTCTATCTCAGGCAGTTTTCCTGCAACCGTGCCACAAATCTCTTTCATATAGAGAGATCCGCCAAACTCGCTCTCACTCTCCCCGATAAGATAAAGAGCGCTCCCCTCTTCTTGAAAACTTGACATCAAAACTTTGTTTGCGTCATCATTAACACCGACCGTTGCGATAGATGGAGTTGGGAAAACCGATACACCGTTTGTCTCATTGTAAAGTGAAACATTACCCCCGATAACCGGAGTGGTTAGTGCCGCGCAAGCCTCTTTGATCCCCAAACAGCTCTCGCCAAACTGCCACATCACCTCAGGGTTTTCAGGATTTCCAAAATTGAGACAATCTGTAATCGCCAAAGGTCTAGCCCCGCTCATAGCAACATTTCTACCGCTCTCGATAACCGCTGCCGCTGCTCCGCCTTTTGGGTCTATGTAACAGTAGCGAACATTACAGTCAGCAGACATTGCAAGTGCTTTGCCGTTCTCTTTTACACGGATAACAGAAGCGTCCAGCATACCGCCTTTTTTGATGGTATTTGTCTGCACCATTGAGTCGTACTGCGTATAAATCCATGATTTATCGACTACTTCCATAGACTTTGTCAGTCTCTCAAACGCCTCTTGATTTGACACACGAGGAAAATCGTTGATAGTAACATCTGCGATTTTATCCAAATAAGCAGGGCGAACCATCGGGCGTTTGAGAACCGGCGCTTCTTCACTTACTGGGTTTACAGGGACCTCTGCCACTTTTTCTCCATGCCAGAAAAGCTCCATGTTTCCGGTATTTGTTACTTCTCCGATAACCGCCGCATCCAAATCCCACTTCTCAAATATCTTGATGATTTCGGCTTCACTTCCCTTTTTCGCACAAAGAAGCATACGCTCTTGAGATTCCGAGAGCATAAAGTCATACGGTTGCATCCCCTCTTCACGGGCAGGAACTTTATCTAAGTGCATTATCATACCGCTACCACTTCTACCCGCCATCTCAAAAGATGAAGATGTAAGCCCCGCCGCACCCATATCTTGGATACCTACAACATGGTCAGTTTTGAAAAGCTCTAAACAAGCCTCTAAAAGAAGTTTTTCAGTAAATGGGTCACCCACTTGAACAGTCGGACGGAGAGATTTTGACTCTTCAGTAAAGCTATCAGACGACATAACCGCTCCGCCTAAACCGTCACGCCCAGTTTTCGCACCCACATAAATAACAGGATTGCCGATACCGTCTGCTCTTCCGTAGAAGATTTCATCACTTTTTGCAAGTCCGAGAGTAAAAGCGTTTACCAAGATATTGCCGTTATAACACTCATCAAAACTTGTCTCGCCGCCGATAGTCGGAACCCCCATGCAGTTTCCATAACCGCCGATGCCCGCTACAACACCACGAACAAGGTATCTTTGATGTGCAGAAATCTTGTCATCGTTTAAAACATTTCCAAATCTTAGAGCATTGAGGTTTGCGATAGGTCTAGCACCCATTGTAAAAACATCACGCATGATGCCGCCGACACCCGTTGCTGCCCCTTGATACGGTTCTATAAAGCTTGGGTGGTTGTGTGACTCCATCTTAAAAACAGCCGCATAGCCGTCTCCGATGTCGATAACGCCTGCATTTTCTCCCGGGCCTTGGATAACCCATGGAGCTTTTGTAGGAAACCCGCTTAAGTGAACCTTTGAAGATTTATAGCTGCAGTGTTCGCTCCACATTGCGGAAAAAATCCCGATTTCAACAAGATTAGGCTCACGCCCCAAAATCTGCTTGATGTGCGTGTAGTCTTCATTTGACAACTTGTGTGAAGAGAGTACTTTTTCTATATTTTCTAGTTGTTGGCTCACGGGGAAATCCTAAAAATTTGATTTTTAAGCGGTGATTATATCTAATGTGAGGTAAAAAGAGTTTTAACCAACGAGTAACTAATGCAAAGCATTTTTGTAAAACTTACCTGCGAAATGTTATTTTTTTGGAAGTGAGGCTTTAGCCTCGCCATGCGTTATAGTGAAGAATATAACTTTTAACGGGACTAAAGTCCCATTTCCAAAGAGTTTGATTTTAATGAAAAGCGAACTGCTCTTTTGTGCGAATGTTTTTTTTGAGCGAGAAGATGTTTTTGTAGAAAATCTCTAAGATTTCGTACTCTTTTTTCCCGTTTGGAAGCTGAAGTTTAAACTGATTATCCACCTCTTTGCCAAGAAGTGCACGGGCGAGTGGGGAGTGTACGCTTATAAGTCCGTTTTCAGGCTCAGACTCTAAAACGCCACAAATCGTAAAGCACTCCTCTTCATCCGTCTCAAGATTAACGATGCGTACACTGCTTCCAAAACTCACTCTCTCATGAGAGAGGTGGGAAGGGTCGATGATTTGGGCTTTTTGCATCATAGAGTTTAGATAAAAAAGCCTCTTATCTATATGGCGAAGCTTCTCTTTTGCCGCTTGATAGTCCGCATTTTCGCTTCTATCTCCCAAAGCCGCCGCAACAAGTTTTTCATGCGCAACTTTGGGCTTTTCAACCTCAAGCAAAAACTTAAACTCTTTGACTAAAATATCATACCCCTCAACGCTCATAGGCTCTTGCAAAGCTCCGCCGCCTATGCGCTAAACCCTACTATATAGTAGGTGTTTTTATTGTCTAGTTTTTCAACTTTTACCTTATATTTTTCACTAAAATGCTTCACTTTTTCATGCGCTTCTTGCGCCATTTCTGGGGATAGAGTGTCTATTTTGATTTTAAAGCAGTCGTTTGAATTTGACATTGCAACATAGGCATCATCCACTCTTAAGTGGCTATGCAAATCCATAATATGTTTTTGTATTTTTTCATACCCTTGTGTATTTTCTTCAATTTTCTCAAGTTGTTTGAGTAACGCTTCATTTGGCGCATATCCCAACTGTGTAAGCACTGCTTCTTTTTGCATAAATTTTTCCTTTTTTACAATTTTGTGGGCATATGGTAACGATATTTTGTAAATATTCAGTGCTTTTTTATAAACATAAATGTATCATCAACGTAAATTATACTAGCCTTAAAGAGAGCATTATATGACTGAAGAGATACTCAAAAAAATCAAACAACTCCCCCCACTTCCAGAGTCTGCAATGCAGATAGAAGCTGTTTATCAAGACCCAGACAGTACGTTTAACGATATGGTAAAGATTTTAGAAAAAGACCCTCTTTTAACTGCCGACATCTTAAAAGCTGCCAACTCACCGCTTTATGGATTTAGCCGTGAAATCAACACTATCAACCAAGCAGTGGGGCTTTTTGGGATGGGAACAGTGCGTGGTTTTGCACTTGCAAGCATCGTAAAAAAGAGCTTTACGCTTGATTTTTCTGTGTATGGCATCACAAACGATATGTTCTCAGCACTCTCAAAAAAGCAGCATGCACTTGTTACTTCATGGTGTCTAAGAAAAGATGCGAAGCTTTTAGGCGTTCTCTCCCCAGCTGCATTTTTAGTTGAGATTGGCAAGGTTTTGATAGCGCAACAGATTATGGCAGACAATACGCAAGAGAAGTTTAAAGAAGCACTCGCAACTCTTGAAGATGTAGAAGCAGCAGAGAGAGAAGTTGTAGGTGTTGATACACCTGAAGTAAGCGGTTCTATCTTTGAACATTGGAGATTTGAAACAGGTCTTGTGGAGACGATTCGCCACTGTAGCGCTCCAGAAAAAGCCAAAGAAGATGTACAAAAAGCGGCAAAAATTCTACAAGTTGTACGTACGGCAGTACCTATAAACGGTGTCATTACGGAGCAGAGTATCGCTGCGGCAAAAGAGCTTATTCTCAAATACAATCTTGATATGGAAAGTTTTGAAAAAGCTCTGGAAAACATGTAAGAACTGTGATGAAATCTCTTCTTATTAGACTTACCCACGGGCTAGATGAGCAGGATATCGCTACAGATGAACTTGGGTATGTCAAGGACTTTTTAGCAAAAGAGTACATCACCAAAAAAGAGAGCGTTTATAAGTTCAACTCAAAGTACCGTGCTGGAACACTTGGGCTTATCCAAAATGGCACAGCGTACCTCAATGTTATCGGCGAGTATGTTCATGACATTTTCATAGATGATGTCGAGAGTACCAAAGCGATAGAGGGTGACCTTGTTATCGCACAGAGGCTTCTTGGCAAGCGTGGTACTCCGAGTGGAAAGATAGTTGAGATAGTAGGGCGTGCGCAAACTTACAGTGTCGCTTACATAGTGGTAAAAGAGGGGCGAAAATCTTTAGTTGACATAAAAACTGATTTTCCAATCGGCATCGAGATAAGCCCGCAAGAGCTAAACTCCTATAACGAAGGCGATGTTTTTAAGATTAACAATCAAGACTTCACTATCATGGAGTGTTTGGGAAACATAAAAGACCCCCTAGTGGATGAGAAGATTGTTCTTGCGCAGTTTAACAAACATGACGCTTTTAGCGACGAGGTGCTTGAACTCTCACGCTCATTTAAAGAGGTTGATGCTTCACTCTATCCAAAAAGAGTTGACTTAAGAGAACTCCCATTTTGCACCATCGACCCCGTTACCGCAAAAGATTTTGACGATGCTATCTGTTATGTTGAAGAGACAACAACACTTTATGTAGCCATAGCCGATGTAAGCGAGTATGTTACCCCTTTTGGTGCTATCGACAATGAAGCGATCTACAGAAGCTTTTCCATCTATCTACCGCACCGCTCTATCCCGATGTTGCCACGAGAACTCAGCGAAACGCTCTGCTCCCTGCAACCGCACAAAGACAGACTTGCCTATGTTTTTGAGATGAAACTCGATCTTGGCACGCTTGAAGTAAGTAGTTCAAAAGTGTATGAAGCCATTATTCATTCGCAAAGAAGATTTAACTATGAAGAGATAGATGCCCATTTTGAAGGCACACTTGAGGCAAAAACCCCCTCAGAAGAGCTTATATTTGTCTCCATCGACAAACTTAGAGTTATCACTGATGCACTAAGAGAGAAGAGACTTAAAGTCGGTTACAACTTCCGCTCACACGAACTTGAGATGTTCA
>DKFQ01000077.1 GCA_002452425.1 Sulfurimonas sp. UBA6792
TCTATAATTAGTATCTTCAAATTTTCGTCCAATCAAAATATTTTAAATTCGCATTTGCAATCACGCCAACACCTTCACCTCTTCCTATAAAGCCGAGTTTTTCAGTTGTTGTTGCTTTGATGTTTACTCTCTGGCTCTGGATGTTTAAAAGCGAACTCAGTGTTTTTCTCATAGCCATTTTATAGTTGCCTATGCGTGGTTTTTCTGCCGCGATGGTAATATCAACATTGACGATAACAAATCCAAAACGGCGAAGTTTTGCAACAACGACGCTTAAGAGCTCTTTGGAGTCTATGCCTTTGAATGTGGCATCGTTATCTGGAAACATCATCCCAATATCGCCCATCCCAGCAGCGCCCAAAAGTGCATCGATAAGCGCATGAATCGCTACATCACCGTCACTGTGCGCAAGAAAACCATACGCGGCATCTATCTTGATGCCACCAAGGTACATCTCGCCTTTGTCGTCAAAAGCGTGTACATCAAAACCGACACCGCTAAGAGTATCGTTTGATGGTGCCCCAAGACATGGGATTTTTTTTAAATCTTGCAGATGTGTTATCTTGTGTGCTGTCTCTTCTCCTAAGATAAACTCTCTTTTGCCCCCATTTGCAACGATGGCACTGCTCTCGTCCGTAAAATCAACTTCTTGCAAAAGAGCGTTGCGTAACGCCGAGGTAAGTGAGAGTTGAGGTGTTTGTACTCTTTTTACACGCTCTCTGTCTATGGTAGTATCATCATAAACGATAGTGTCATTGATGGGAAGATAGGGAACTATACAGTCACTTTTGCCCATATGAGATACAATAATGTGTAAAAAAGCATCACTTACGCAAGCGCGTGCAACATCGCTTACAAGAACATACTCTGTTGTGACATGTTCAAGCGAGTTTTTAAGTGATTGCTGTCTTGTTGCACCACCCTCTACAAATGTGTAAGAGGCGCAATTTTGCATAAATTCTATATCATCAGCAGAGGATGTAACAATAATTTTGTTAAAGTAGCCTGTACCCTCAAATTTATCTGCTACAAATTGCCACAAAGGAGTATCTCCTACTCTGAGCCACTGCTTTTTTACGCCAGTTCCAAAGCGCGAAGAGCTACCAGCAGCAAGTAAAATAAGTGTCAAGTGGGACAATCAGACTCCTAAGATGTTAAGTGTTACGAAATTATACATAGCAAAAGCTTTTTTTTATCTTGAAGTTACACTTTTTTGTGACAAAAAGAGAGATAGATTAAATTTAGATTAACTTTATTTGACTATATTTCCAAAAGAACGAAAAAAATGAAAAAATCAGTATTGGAGAAATTATGAGAAGCGAATGGGTAAAAAAACGCCAGAATGACCCTGTTAGAACGCAGATGTACTACGCAAAACAGGGCATTATAACTGAGGAGATGGAGTATGTCGCTAAGATAGAAGAGCTCTCTCCTGAACTTGTTCGCAGTGAAATCGCACGCGGAAGACTTATAATTCCTGCAAATGTAAACCACATAAATCTTGAACCAATGGCAATCGGAATAGCTTCAAAATGCAAGATAAACGCAAATATCGGCTCTTCCGCAATCGCATCGGATGTTCAAGGCGAGATAGAGAAGATTCAAGTATCGCAGCACTACAAAGCAGATACGGCGATGGACCTCTCAACAGGCGGAGATTTGGATGAGATACGAAAAGCGGTTATTGCGGCTTCAAAGATTCCTATCGGAACGGTGCCGATTTATCAGATACTTCATGATGTCGGCAACAAGATAGAGGATTTAAGCATCGATGTCATGCTTGAGGTTTTAGAGAGGCAGGCAAAGCAGGGGGTAAGTTACTTTACTATCCATGCAGGATTTTTGCTTGAAACTATGCCAAAAATCGCAAAGCGAAAGATGGGGATAGTAAGCCGTGGCGGAAGCTTGATGGCGGCATGGATGATGCACTACCATAGAGAAAATCCTTTTTATACGGCGTATGACGCTATCTTAGATATCTGTGCTAAGTACGATGTCGCACTCTCACTCGGTGATTCGCTTCGTCCAGGGTGTTTAGCGGATGCAAGTGATGATGCGCAACTTGGAGAGCTCAAAGTTTTAGGTGAATTGACGCTTCGTGCATGGGAGAAGAATGTTCAGGTTATGATCGAGGGACCGGGGCATGTACCGCTTAACCAGATAGAGCGAAATATGAAGCTACAACGTGAACTTTGCCATGAAGCACCGTTTTATATACTCGGACCTTTGGTTACAGACATAGCGGCGGGATATGACCATATAAGTTCAGCTATCGGTGCGGCGGTCGGTGGATGGCATGGAGCTAGTATGCTCTGTTATGTTACGCCAAAAGAGCATTTAGGTTTGCCTAACGCAAATGATGTTCGTGAGGGGATTATCGCTTACAAGATAGCCGCACATGCCGCAGATATCGCAAGAGGGCGCAAAGGTGCTAGAGATATCGATGATGAGATGAGTGACGCAAGATACCGCTTTGACTGGAAGAGACAGTTTGAGTTGGCACTTGATAGTGAAAGAGCGCAAGAGTACCACGATGAAACATTGCCTCAAGATGTCTTTAAAGAGGCGGAGTTTTGCTCTATGTGCGGACCAAAATTTTGCTCTTACAAGATAACGCAAAATCTTATGGACAATCCTGAAGCGATTGAGAAAATCATACAAGATGCAAAAGCCAAAGAGGCTGTGTGAGTAAAAAAGTTATAGTTTTTTAAAAAAATAATCTAATTGATATAGGATAATTTTTGTCTTATTTAATTATGGTAAAGTTACAAAAATAAAATTTATATAAAGGAAAGAAGTAGATATGACAAAAGAAGTTGTAAATTCGGCACTATCAAAAGTTCTTTATCCGGGGTTCACCAAGGATATCGTGACATTTGGTTTTGTAAATAGTATAGAAGTAGATGGAAATAATGTAAGTTTTAATGTTGAGATTACATCAAGCGCACCGGAAGTGGCACAACAAATCACAGATGATGCAACAAAAGAGCTAAAAGCTGTAGGTGCGAACAATGTAACAGTAAACATCAAAGCTCCAAAGATGCCAGAAGCTCCAAAGCCAAAGAGCAAAAACATCGCTCCGCAAATCAAAAACTTTTTGATGGTAAGCTCTGGAAAAGGTGGGGTTGGTAAGTCAACAACATCTGTAAATATCGCTATTGCACTTGCACAGCAAGGTAAAAAAGTGGGACTTTTAGATGCGGACATCTATGGACCAAATATCCCAAGAATGTTAGGCGTAGCCGATGTAAAACCAGAAGTGGTTGGGAACAAAGTTCTTCCTATCAAAGCGTATGGTTTAGAGATGATGTCGATGGGTTCGCTTATGGAAGAGGGACAATCACTCATCTGGCGTGGTGCTATGATTATGAAAGCAATCGAGCAGTTTTTAAGAGACATCATGTGGAGTGATTTGGATGTTTTAGTTATCGATATGCCTCCAGGTACTGGTGATGCACAGCTTACACTTGCTCAAAGCGTACCGGTAACCGCAGGTTTAACGGTTACTACACCTCAAGCGGTCTCTCTTGATGACTCAAAAAGATCACTTGATATGTTCCAAAAGCTTAACATCCCAATAGCTGGAATTATTGAAAACATGAGCGGTTTTATCGCTCCGGA
>DKFQ01000018.1:0-7887 GCA_002452425.1 Sulfurimonas sp. UBA6792
AATTAGTCAATCTCGTTATCAAGGATTAAAGTGAGACGATTTTTTCATCTTAAAGCAAGTCTATTTCTCTTAAGTCTGCTCTTTTTGGCAAGCGGATGCGGTTATGCTCCAAATGCAAAGTTTTCACGCGATGTTATGGGAGAGAAGATTAGCACGAGCGTTGTTATCTCTGCAGAAGATCCGCAAAATACGGTTGTAATCAAAGATGCGGTTGATAAAGCTGTTATTGAAGTTTTTCAGGCATCATTGACAACAAAAGAGGCTTCGGATTCGCACCTCGTAATCAAGATGAATAAACCGATTTATACACCGGTTGTTTATGATGAGAATGGTTATATTACGGGGTATAGAATGAGTGTTGTACTTCACATCGTGAGAGACTCAAAGGGTGTGTTAAAAAAGTATCAGACACGAGGGTTTCATGACTTTTCTGTAGCTCCAAATGCTATCGTTACGGATCAAGATAGATTTAATGCTATCGGTTTTGCCGCTCAAAGAGCAATTAGAGCATTTGTCGCACAGGTTTCTGCTGAGGGAGCAAGAGCTAAAAAATAGGGAGTTTGTATGAATATCCAAGAGATTATAAGAAAAAGCATCAAAAGACTAGAGTTAGAGGGTAAACTTCTTACTCCTGATTTTTATGCGGAGGCTTTTTGTAAAGAGGCTTCCAAAGCGGGTTTTAATGTTGATGATTGCTCTAAGCTAGAGAAGTTTAGGTCGATGCTCAACAAGGATTTTCAAGAGGAGCTTAAAAAGTACCATATCAAAACTATCTCTGAATTTGCCCATTTTTTAATCTCAAAGCTCAACAGAACAAACCCTTCACACTGTTCCAACCTGCTAGAGTCACAAACTGTTTTTACAAAGCGTGTGCTTCAGGTTGTAGAAGTTTTGCATAACAAAGAAGCAGCAGAGTTGGCGAGAAAAAGTCTTGACCTCTTAAGCCGTGAAGCTTCACCTGTGGAGATTGATCAGTACAGACAGCTATGGGTCAATTTTATCACGACGTATGACACCACATTTTTGCAAAAACTCAAACTCTTAGGGGATGTGGATACAACAAGTTTAAGAAAAACAGTTGAAAATCTAAATCTTGAGAACCTCCATCTTGCTCCGTCTCAGCCATTTGAGCTCTCCAAAGTTGCATCACTTCTTGTGGCTTCCCTTGTTCCATCCATCGCTTCGGAAGTAAATGAGAAGATTGCTTCTATCAGCCAAAAAATCAAAAAAGACCCATCACTTTTGGAAAGTGAGAGCGTAGAAGCAGAGATAAAGTCAGCAATATCGCTTCGCATCGCCCTTGATAAACAGAGTGTCAAAGAGATGATTGAGTCCATTGACGGGGTGCTTGACAAACTCTCGCTAAGACTTATCGAGATGATTGAGAGCTCTGACAGCTCTACGGTAGAGATACAAAAAATCAAAAAAGAGCTTGAGAGTTACAATGGGGGTGGCATCACCAACTTTACGATTGCGCATAAAAAACTCTATACTATAGCAACGGCACTCGAAGAAAACACACAGGCTTTGACAAAAGATTTGAAAAAACATAGCAATGAAGTTACGCTTCTAAGCAAACGTGTTGAGCAGTTGGAGCAGGAGCTTCAAAGAGCCAAGGAGCAATCAAAAGAGGATTTTTTAACCAAACTTTTTAACAAACGTGCGCTTGAAGAGTATATGAATATCAAAGAGGCGGAGTTTACACGCTATGGAAAAAACTATAGTGTTGTCTTTTTTGATTTGGACTTTTTTAAATCTGTAAATGACACATACGGGCATGATGCTGGTGATGCGGTGCTTTTTGCCTTTGCAAAGATACTGAAAAAAGAGGCGAGAAATGTGGATGTTGTCGGGCGTTATGGTGGAGAGGAGTTTATAGCGATTCTTGGAGAGACTGATGTGGAGGGCGGCGTTGTTTTTGCAAATAAAGTGCGCAACAAAGTCAAAAATGCGCGTTTGATGTACAAAGAAAATCGCATAGAGCTTACTGTAAGTTGCGGAGTGAGCGAACGCAAAACCCATTTTTCACTTCAAAATACCGTTAAGTCGGCGGATGAAGCACTCTATAAAGCAAAGCAAAACGGTAGAGACAGGGTCGAGACGAAGTGAGCCTTCAAGAGTATCTAAATGCAAAACCGCTCTACTATGACGAAATAGACTACTCACGGATGCCCAGAGTTTATGAGACCATAAAACACTCTTTAAAAATCCACAAAATCATCCATATCATCGGCACAAACGGCAAAGGTACGACGGGGCGTTTTTTGGCGACTGCACTTTTTGCAAACGGTTATCGTGTGGGACACTACACTTCACCGCATATTTTAGAATTTAACGAGAGAGTGTGGCTTAACGGAGAAAATGCAAGCGATGAAGAGTTGCAAAATGCCCATGAAGAGCTGCAAAAACTCTTAAGTAAAGAGGATACTGATACGCTTAGTTATTTTGAATATACCACGCTTCTTGCTATGCTTGTTTTTAGTGAGTGCGAGTATGTCGTTATGGAAGCGGGGCTTGGCGGCGAGCATGATGCAACGGCGGTATTTCCAAAAACACTTACTCTTGTAACACCTATCGCTTATGACCATGAAGCGTTTTTGGGAACAGATATAAAACAAATTGCAAAAACAAAGTTAAATGCCATCCAAAAGAGTGCCATAATGGCAAATCAGCGATTTGTCGAGGTTTACGAGGTCGCTAAAGGTTTGGCAGATAAAAATATCTATAGAGTAGATGAACTCTTAAATGAAGATGACAAAAAAAAGAGAGAAGTGATAAGCAAAAATCTCTCTTTAGCTCCCTATCTTGTACAAAATCTCTCTCTTAGCATCTCAGCTTTGAAATTTTTGGGTGTGAGTTACAAAGTGGATGATTTTAAAAATGCAAAGCTTTTTGGGCGACTAAGCCGAGTTGTCAAAAATGTCATAGTCGATGTCGGACACAACGCACTTGCCGCTTCAAGCATAGCAGAGGCGTTGGCGGGAGAAAAGTTTACGCTCATCTATAACAGTTACAGAGATAAAAACTATAAAGAGATTTTGTCCATTTTAAAGCCCATCATTTTGGATGTTGAAATTATAGAAGTTGTGAACCAAAGAGTTGAAGAGATAGAAAAAATCCAAAATGCGCTTGATGAGTTGGACATAAAACGAACGATTTTTAAAGAGATAAAAGATGCGCAAAACTATCTGGTTTTTGGCTCTTTTAGCGTTGTAGAGAAGTTTTTGAAGGAGCAGACAAGTGTCGCAAAATATACTATTTGACTATTTTAAAAGAGGTCAAAATCTTGAAGTGCTTATCTGCCAAGACCATAAAGAGTCACTTGAACTTGAGAGCGTTGCCAAATTTTACGGCAGAGATGTTGTTGTTTTTCCAGACTTAAGAGCGACATTTGGAGATGACCTGAGGGTTTATAAAGAGGAGCTTCATGAGCTTTTTTCATGCCTTAGAAGATACTACACTGCAAAGAAAAAGCCTCTCATCATTTCGCCGCTTAAAACGCTTCTTTTTCATCTGCCAAAAGAGGAACTCTTAAAAAGCACGGTGTTGGAGTTTGGCGCAAAAATAGAGCTTAAAAAATTTAAAGAGCTTCTTCTTTTTTGGGGATATAGCTTTGTGGACATGGTAGAAGTGGAGGGTGAAGTCTCGTTTAGAGGCGACATCATAGACATCTATCCGAGTGCAAGCAAAATGCCGCTTCGTATCTCTCTTTTTGATGATGAGATAGAGCAGATAAAATATTTTGAGCTAGAATCCCAGCGCACGCAGGGCGAGGAGCTTGAGAGTGTAGAGATAAATGCGGCATTTTTCTCACTTGATGAAGAGGCGTTTAACACTCTTGATGCAAGGGTAAAAAAGAGCGATTTTAACTCCCTCTCTTACGATATCGCCTCGCTTGGACTTTGGTATCTGGGCGATATGGCTGCAAACTTTTTAGAGGGTAAAAGCGCAAAACTTATACGAAATTTGGATACGCTTTTGGTCGATGCCTATGCGCTGAACAACCCGACACTTAGTCGTGCATGTTTTAACTTAGAGATTTTGCCGCAAAATGATGAGTGCAAAGAGTTGGCGGTTACTGATGCCATGGCACTCATAACTGTTCATAAAGATAAAAAGATAACCGTTATCGCATCAAATGAGGCGGTTGTAAAACAAGCTAGGATTTACGATACCAAGGGCATCAAAATCATCTATGCTCCATATGTCTTAAATATCATAGACAAAGACGAAGTTGTCATATCGCTCAATAAAAAAGAAAAAGCAAGACGCAGACGAAAAAGCTCCATTTTGCTTGATGACCTTAAAGTCGGCGATTATGTCGTGCATGAAGATTACGGCGTGGGGATTTTTGAGGGGATTGAAAAGACCCATATACTCGGCGGTGTGAAAGATTTTATCGTTATAAAATATGTGGGTGATGACAAGATACTGCTCCCTGTTGAAAATATCGACTATATAGACCGCTACATAGCTTCAGGCGGCTCAACTCCAGAGCTTGACAGACTAGGCAAAGGGAGTTTTGGTAAGCTTAAAGAAAGTGTGAAAAAACGCCTGATGGAGATTGCAGGGCAAATTGTAAATACAGCCGCCGCAAGAGAGCTAATAGCCGCACCAAAAATCAGCATAGACGAGAGCGAACTAAGGGCGTTTCAAAAGCTCTCGGGATTTGAGTACACCGATGATCAGGTAACTGCCATAGATGAGATAATCACACAGATGAGTTCGGGGCATATCATGGATAGGCTTCTAAGCGGGGATGTCGGTTTTGGCAAGACGGAAGTGGCTATGAATACGATATTTGCAGCGTATAAATCAGGCTTTCAGTCGGCTCTAATCGTCCCTACAACGCTGCTTTCCGCACAACACTACCGCTCTTTGGCTCAAAGATTTGATGCGCTTGGCATAAGGGTTGCAAAACTGGACAGATTTGTAACCGCAAAAGATAAAACAAACATCACAAAAGCACTAAGAGAGGGGATTTTGGATGCCGTTGTGGGAACGCATGCGCTTTTTGATTTGGACTTTAAAAATCTCGGAGTAGTTATCATTGATGAAGAGCATAAGTTTGGGGTAAAACAAAAAGAGAAGATAAAAGAGCTTTACAACAATGTCCATCTTCTATCCATGAGTGCAACCCCGATTCCCCGCTCACTCAACCAAGCCCTAAGCTCCATCAAAACCATGTCGCAGCTGCTTACCCCGCCAAGTGAGAGAGAGCCTGTGAGAACTTTTGTAAAAGAGTATGAAGAAAAACTTATAAAAGAGGTGATTTTACGAGAGATTCGCCGCGGCGGACAGATATTTTATGTCCATAACTCCATAGACCATATGCCCATCAAGCAGGGCGAACTAAAAGCGATACTGCCCGAACTCAGAGTGGTTATGCTTCACTCGAAAATCTCCGCAACCGACACCGAAAAAGAGCTTTTAAAGTTTGAAGCAGGCGAATACGACCTTATGCTTGCCACCTCCATTATCGAATCTGGTATCCATATGCCCAGAGTAAATACCATCATCGTTGACGGTGCAGATAGGTTTGGAATGGCGGATCTGCATCAGCTTAGAGGAAGAGTGGGGCGTGGAAGTACCGAGGGATTTGCCTATTTTATAGTAAACAACAAAGAGGAGCTAACCGACGAGGCAAAAAAAAGACTTCTGGCGTTAGAGTCAAACTCATATCTCGGAAGCGGCTCGGCTTTGGCGTACCATGACCTAGAGATAAGAGGCGGCGGAAACTTAGTAGGCGATGCCCAAAGCGGACACATCAAAAACATCGGCTATTCGCTCTATTTGAGGATGCTAGAAGATGCCATCAAACTTTTAAGCAACCATATCCAAGTAGAGAAGTTTAAAGTTGACATAAAACTGACCATCTCAGCCTATATATCCGATGAGGTAGTAAAAGAGGACAGACTTCGTCTCGATATCTACAAACGCCTCTCATCCTGTGAACAAGTGGTGGAGATATACGAGATACAAGAAGAGACGATAGACCGTTTCGGCGAACTAGACACCCCAAGCAAACAGTTTTTTGAACTAATGGTTATCAAGCTTTTATGTCTGGAGAAAAAGATAAAAATCATCTCAAACTATGGACAAAACATAACGATTACGCAAAGTGACGATAAAAAAGAGAGTATAAAGTCTGATTCTAAAGATGACGATGATGTTATAAAAGCGGTGCTTTTGTATTTGAGGGCGTGAAAAATTTATCGTGGAGAAAAAAATGATAGACCCTAAAATAGAAGAGAGTTGGAGAGAAGTTCTGTTTGATGAGTTTCAAAAGCCCTATTTTGAAGAGTTGAAGAGGTTTTTGGTTGAAGAGAAGCAAAGACATACTATCTACCCGCATGGTTCAAATGTCTTTGCCGCATTTAACAACACTCCGTTTGATAATGTAAAAGTCGTGATTTTGGGGCAAGATCCTTATCATGGGGCAAATCAGGCGCATGGGCTTGCGTTTTCGGTAAATGACGGTGTGCCGTTTCCGCCGTCTCTGCAAAATATCTTTAAAGAGCTTCGTGATGATATGGGTTGTGATATGCCAAAGAGCGGAAATCTGATAAAGTGGGCAAAAGAGGGTGTTTTTTTGATTAATGCAGTTTTAACGGTAAGAGCGAGTGAGGCGAATTCACATAAAAGCAGGGGTTGGGAGATATTTACCGATGCAGTTATCAGACTGCTAAGTGAGAAAAAAGAGAATCTGGTTTTTATCTTATGGGGAAGTCCTGCGGGTGCAAAAGCTTCGCTTATCGATGCAAAAAAACATCTTATACTCAAAGCGCCGCATCCTTCGCCTCTTTCGTCATATAGAGGGTTTTTCGGCTCAAAGCCTTTTTCAAAAACAAATGATTATCTTGTATCAAAAGCGATAAGCCCGATTAAGTGGTGTATATAAAATAAGGAATAATAGTGAGAGTAGCATTTATAGGCGATATAGTCGGAAGCCACGGAAGAGATATGTTAAAAGCACATCTCAAAAAAATCAGGCAAGAACATGCCATTGACTTTGTGGTGGCGAACTATGAAAACGCTTCACATGGGTTTGGGCTTACAGTCAAAAACGCAAATGAGATAGTCGGCTACGGTGTGGACTGTATGAGCGGTGGAAATCATACTTGGGATAAAAAAGAGATTGAAGCGCTTTTTGATACGCATGAGATATTGCGACCGCACAACTACCCAGATGGGGTTAAAGGGACGGGTTGTAAAGTTTATGATGTGGCAGGGGAGAAGCTTGCTGTCTTAAACCTTATGGGACACTACTCTATGCCATATGTGGATAATGCTTTTAGAGCGGCAAAAAGTACAGTTGAGGCTCTGCACGCTGATGGTGTAAAAAATATCTTTATAGATTTTCATGCCGAAGCCACAAGCGAAAAACGGGCTTTAATGATGCTTCTTCAAGGTAGCGTGAGCGGTATCATAGGGACACATACGCACGTTTCAACCGATGATTTTCAGATAGTCGATGGGACTGCGTATCTCACGGATATCGGGCTGACGGGATGTCGAGACAATATCATAGGAATGGACAATGCCACGCCGATAAAGCAGTTTTTAACAGGCATAAAAGGGCATTTTGATATCCCTAAAAAGTGTAAAAAGATTCTCCAAATTGCGATTATGGATTTTAACGACGGAAAATGTGAGAGTGCGTTTAAACTCAAAGTGTTTGATGATGGAGTGGTAATAAAAACGGATGCGTGGGTAGAGCGTTAGGCAGCTGTTATGCGGTAGTATCTGTCGTTGGCAAGATAGGTGTTTACCATGGTTTGGCGCAAGGTTTTTACTTTTGCTTCTTTGGTCTCTTGTGGCATGGTTATGTCGATTTTTGGAGTTAAGTCCAGAGCAAATGTGGGTTTTTTGGCTAAAGAGAACTTT
>DKFQ01000018.1:7944-8671 GCA_002452425.1 Sulfurimonas sp. UBA6792
TTTTGGAACGATTTGTAGCTAGAGACATAGTCGATGGGGAGGCTTTTTTCATCTCTTGGAGCAAATGCCGGCTCATTGGAAGCAGCCTCGCTAAGGAAGAAAGGCTCTTTTTTGAGTTCGTTTGCTTTGAAATCTCTGCTTTTGTTGGTGCTGTCTGTTTGAACGTATGTGCTGTAAGAAGATACAAACATAAAACACCTCCAAATTATTTGTTACAATTATAACACTTTTTACGTAATAAAAATGAAATTCTTTTTGGATACAATAACTAAAAAAAGTATATTAGACTTCTTGCAAAACTAAAAACACGCTCACTCAGGCTTCGCTGTGCTGCAGAATCGTTCACTTAGTTTTTAGTTTTGCAAGAAGTCTGTTTAATTAGGAAAAAAATGAGTGTAAAAATTGTTATTGTAGAAGATGAAGAAGATCTCTTGGAACTTGTTGAGTACAACTTGCAAAAAGAGGGGTATGACGTTGTAGGTTTTTTGAATACTAAAAATGTGGAGCAGATGCTCCTAGAAGAGAGTGTTGATCTGCTTATCATGGATAGAAATCTCCCAGGGGTTGAAGGGAGTGAGTTTGTCCAGTCACTTAGAAAAGATGGGTGTACGACACCTGTTATCTACCTAAGCGCAAAAAGCCTTGATAGCGAGATAGAAGAGGGGTTTGTCAGGGGTGCGGATGACTACATCACTAAGCCTTTTAACATGAAAGAACTTCTGCTGCG
>DKFQ01000105.1:0-2353 GCA_002452425.1 Sulfurimonas sp. UBA6792
TATATCTTTTTTCCGTTAAACTCTGTGGAGACTATACTTTTAATCTCCTCTACTATATCAAGAAAACTTTTCATGCTACACCTCAGTGAAATGGCTAAATTAATATCATTATAATACTTTTTTCAATTTTAGTCAAAAAAAGTATGACAATTTGCAATATTTTTTGGTTGTTTATAAAAATATATATACTATTTGAAATAAAAGATAAAAGGATTAAAGATGAAAATAGTAGTAAATAACGCAAAAAGTCTATTGGAAAAGTTTGAAAATTCTCTTGAGAGACTAGCAGAAATCTTATTTTAAGCTCTCTTGCTCTCTCTCTTTTGCTTTGCGTTCATCTGCTTCTCTTTGTGCTGATTTATTTTTATGGTATCCGCCAAAAACAAAAATCATAAAAAGTAAAAAAAGAAGTAACATAACAATGTCAACAAATGTGCTCATATCTGCTCCTTAAAAAGAGTGTAGTTTTGTCTTATCGCCTCATAAAGCACGATGCCTGTACTTATGGCGAGGTTGAGACTTCTACCCTCTTTTGTCATTGGGATGGTAATATTTTGCTCTTTATATCGCTCAAGGATATCATGTGGTATCCCTGCTGTTTCGCTGCCAAAAAAGATGTAATCTCCGTCTTGAAACGTTGCATCAAAATAGGGTTTGTCTGTTTTTGTCGTAGCGAAATGAGCGTTGTTTGTGATGGGGTTGTTGGCAAAAAAATCATCCAAACTCTCCCAAACATGCAAATCAAGCTTATGCCAATAGTCAAGTCCTGCGCGGCGCACTGCTTTTTCGTCGATATCAAAAGCGATTGGTTTGATGAGGTGCAAAGTAGCCCCCGCATTGACGCAAAGCCGCCCTATGGCGCCTGTGTTATTTGGAATCTGCGGATGAACAAGTACAAGATGAAACAACGCTGACCCTAAAAAATAACGGTTTTGTTTGCGTAAACAAAAATTCTATCTTCGAGTGCGAGTTTGAGCGCACGTGAGAGAACCACTTTTTCCACATCTTTGCCCAAGCGCTGCATATCTCTCCAGCTGTAGGCGTGGTTGACATGGATAACTTCTTGAGCTATAATTGGACCCTCATCAAGGTTGTTGTTTACAAAATGCGATGTTGCACCGATAATCTTTACACCTCGCTCATACGCTTGTTTATAAGGGTTTGCTCCGATAAATGCAGGCAAAAATGAGTGGTGGATATTGATAACTCTGTTTTCATACACTTCGACAAACTTTGGAGTTAAAATCCTCATATATTTGGCAAGAACAATATAGTCTATCTCTTCAAACCCTGCCAAACACTCCAAAATCTTCTCTTCATGCTCTTCTCTGCTTAAGCCCTCATGCGAGATTTCGATAAACGGGATATCAAACTTTGCAACAAAAGAGCCTAAATCACCATAGTTTGAGATAACCGCCAAAATGTTTGCTTCAAGCTCTCCTGCTTCATGGCGCACAAGTATATCGCCGAGTGCGTGCATCTCTTTTGTTGCCATAATGACAATATTTTTCTTTTTTGGAGCGATAACTTCGATATTGGCATTTGCAGGCATAACTTCACAAAGAAGCTCATAGAGTTGGTTAAGATCAATCTCGCCCTCCACAACGCTTCTCATGAAAAATTTATTATTCTGGGCATCAACAAACTCGCTATTTGAGAGAATATTGAGATCATTATGGTAAAAAACGCTTGATACTTTGTGTACCAACCCCTTTTCATCATTTGCATCTATGAGTACTCTGTATTGGTTCATTTGCGATTTCCTTTTTCTAGCTCTTCTACTCGTGAATCGATGGTTACTAAAACATACTCTAAAAAGTTAAGCGTCATATCTACTTTGGCTTCTATATTTGTGTTATTTGGTGCTTGAAATCCCTCAAAAAGAACAAGTAAACGCTCCCGCATAGATACTAAAAACATCATCTCACTGCTTAATGCTTGCTCTTGATCTGGCTTTGGTTGGATTTTGTTCTCTTCTTCTTTTGTTGTGAGCTTAAAATCACTTCTGCTTATTTCGTCGTTCATTTCATGCTTAGTATCTTCTAGCTCTGCCAAGGTTGAGAGAATGACATCTTTTAGTTCCATAGTTTTAGCAACCACCTTTCAAATTCATTAAACTCTATATCATCCTGCATTTTTACAAAGTACTCTTTCATTTGAGAGTTGACATTCAAAAATTTTTTTCTCATGCCAGAGAGTCTTCGTATTGCGATTTTGGCGTCACTGTTTGAGGAGTCTTTTTTTAAAATCTCTTTATAGATTTCAAGCGCTTCCTCTTTGAGACCTTGTAGCTCATAGATATTTGCTAATGTGAGTGTCTTCATTTTGCCGCATAATTAGCGATGATAGAGCC
>DKFQ01000105.1:2425-3350 GCA_002452425.1 Sulfurimonas sp. UBA6792
AGTGCATAGCGTAACATCATAGAAGCTGAGAGTATAGTTGCGATAGGATTTGCTATCCCCTGTCCTGCGATATCTGGTGCAGAACCGTGGATAGGTTCATAAACGCCTATTTTAGCACCCACTGAAGCTGATGGAAGCAGACCGATAGAGCCTGAGAGCATACTTGCCTCATCACTTAAGATGTCTCCAAAGATATTTCCCGTAAGCATAACGTCAAACTGTCTAGGGTCACGGATAAGCTGCATCGCGGCATTATCAACGTACATGTGAGAGAGTTCTACTTCAGGGTACTCACGTGCCACTTCTGTAACCACTTCTCTCCAAAGCTGCGAAACATCCAAAACATTTGCTTTATCGATAGAACAAACTCTTTTGCTTCTAGTCATAGCGATTTTAAATGCTTGATGAGCGATTCTGACAATCTCTTCACGGGTATAAACCATAGTGTTCCACCCTTTGTTCTCATCACGCCCTTTTGGTTCGCCAAAATAAATACCGCCGATAAGCTCACGCACTACCATCAAATCAACACCTTTAACTACTTCTGGCTTGAGTGAAGAGGCATTGATAAGCTCGTCAAAAACAGTTGCAGGGCGAAGATTTGCATATACTCCAAGCTCTTTACGGAATCTCAAAAGTCCGCTCTCAGGGCGTTTTTCACGAGGCAAATTGTCCCATTTTTGTCCGCCGATAGCACCAAAGAGAACTGCATCGCTGTTTAATGATATACTGATAGTCTCTTGCGGAAGTGGGTCGCCTGTGATATCGTACGCACAACCACCCATCAAAGCCTCTTCATAAGAGAACTCTATATCGCAACATGAAGCCACGGCATCCAAAACTTTTACAGCCTCATCTATGATTTCAGGACCGATTCCATCGCCTTTGATAAGCGCAATTTTATATGTTTTCATTACTTTCCTTT
>DKFQ01000121.1 GCA_002452425.1 Sulfurimonas sp. UBA6792
CTCTGCGCCACGATGAACAAACTTTTTAAAGCAAACAACAAAAATGCGATGATGATTCCTATGAATATACGGGAAGATGATTTTTACTACACACTTGTCAATATGAAAAAATCGCATGTCAACGGTGCGCTTCTTGCAAGAGAATATACAAAAAGTGTTGTAGAAATTTTGGATGATGCTTCGGAGATAGTCAAAAGTTCCGGTGTGTGCGATATGGTAGTGCGAGATGGGCAAAAGCTTTTTGGAGACCTTGTTTTTCCATCTGCATTGGTAAGTGTTTTAAAAAAAAGAGAGGTAAAAAAGATAGCGCTCATAGGGATAAATGGCTATGCAAAAGCTTTTTCTCTGGCAGCCGATGGGTTGGAAGTGAGCTATTTTTACGATGATTTGGAAGCGTTAATGCAGTTTGTTTTGCAGATGCAGAGGCAAAATGCCGATGTCAACCGTATTGCAGAGGGTATGGGCGTGGAGTTTGGCGGTTACGATGCGGTGCTGGATTTTTCTGATTTTGAGAGTTTAGATATGGTGCGTTCTTTGGGCGGACTCAATCTTGACATGAAAGGCAAAAAAGAGCCCTCGGTACTTAAAGCAAGGGCAGAGGAACTTGGTGTTTCTTATATAGGGTTTGATGCGATGCTAGAAGAGATGACACAAGAGATTTTTAGGTTTTTGCAAGAAAAGAGACATCTTGAAGATGATAAAAGTGATATGAAATTTTAAGGAGAATGAGATGAATAGAGAAGATTTAGGGGATTTAAGAGCGGAGTTTGAAGCACTTGTAAAAGAGAACTGCTCCCTAGACCCACAGGAAGCTCAAAGAGACAGAGACGCGGGTGACAAAGAGGATGAAGAGGCTGTACCACAGTTTGTCGATGCACTCACCCAAAAGCTACTTGCGCCTGCTATCAGTGGTGTCTATCTTTCAAGATTAGACATCAAAAGAATTGCAGAGGCGATTGATGAATCTTTGCCAATCAAAGAGCGCGTGAAAATGGTTCGAGCACTCTTTAGACACACTAACTCTAAAGAGTACCTAAGGAAGGCATTTGATGAGATAAACAGACATATCAATGGTCGTATCTTAATCTATCAAGAACTAAGTGAATCTTTCCCACACTCAAAGCCAATTTTTGATGAGCATAGTGCAAAAGCAAAAAAGACGATGAAGATGTTTGAACAGATTATAGAAGATTTTGAAGAGATAGAGCCATCGGAAGATCCGCTGTTTATTTAGCGGCAGAATCTGGTTATAATTGCTTTACTAGTTGGCGGTTATGATTGGTTTGATTGTGTTGCGAGGAGGAAGGTGGGACAGGGTCAGCCTTTAACAAGGAGTAACAATGCGATCAACCGTCATAATTGTTATTATCTTGATGCTTTTGGCAACAAGATTGTATTAAAAAGCTTATAGAGAGTTCGCAGCTCTCTATTTGTCCCAACTAGGCAAAATTATAACACAGAAATCTAAATAAAGCTAGAGAGTTGCAAATACCCATGCCAAAGTAGCGCACTAACTATTCCCGCGGCAAAACCGGCAACTATATCATCCGCCATCACCCCGACACCGCCCTTAGCTTCACGGTCAAGCCTTCCAATGATAGAAGGTTTTTTGATGTCAAAATAGCGAAAAAGTGCAAAAGAGAGCAAGCTCTGAATCAAAAAACCATTTTGAAAGTCAGCTATTTCACCCATATTTACGCTCATCGCAGGTGCAACACTTAGCGCAAACCACATTCCTGCAAGCTCGTCTATCACAATGCGTTTGTCATCATGGATACCGCTTTGCGCTTCATATTTGTTAATCTCACGAATACCAACAACCGAGAAAAGCACTGCTGCTAAAAAAAGCGTTTGTACATCAAAAAAGAGAAGGACTGCTATGCCAAGTACAAGCGCCACCAAAGAGCCAACTGTTCCAGGGGCTTTTGGGGAGAGACCGCTGTACCCAAGTGTTATAAAAAACCAGTTCATTCTTCTCCTTATGTCAGCGATGATGTTTGATAGAGCTTCATAAGCTCTAAGTAAAAATCGTTTTCTGTATGCTCTTGTAAAAGCCCCTCTGTCGGGAGTATATCGTAGTAGAGTTTTTCAAGATTTTTAAATCTATTTGGATGGAGTTGTGAGAGAATAACCGCGGCAATCTCTTTGCGCATCAAGATAGTAGGCGGAAGAATGCCAAGCTCTAAAAGCTCTAAAATAGAGTTAGAGTGGTAGGATATTTGATGGTGCTGACCGTGTGGACATGTGTTTTTACTCACTAATGTTGTACATTTGTCGCAGTAAACATACTCACTTGCAACATTTATCTCTATATCTATCCCCACTACTTTATCGATAATGGATTTGTTAGAGTTGCAGTCGTAAAACATTCCAAGTCCTGCATGGTTACGTCCGATGGTAAGCTTATCACAACCGTAGTTTTTAGCGACAACTGCATCGATGATAATCTCATTGTAGCCTGCAAAAATATAGCTGTTTTCAAGAGGAACAACCACGACATGGTTTTTTGTCAAGAAGTTGTTGATAAAAAAGTCAAGCGCTTGCGCTCTTATCTCATAAGAGAGATTTGATTCTGTATAGGGTTTAAGCAGAAATATAACAAGCAAATCAGTATTTTCTAACGTTTGGCGAATCAGCTTTTCATGTGCGCGATGCAGAGGATTTGCCCCCATAACAAGTGCGGTTGTGTGCTTTGCGTCAATGAGTTTTTTTGCTTCTTCTATACTTTTTTTGTTTGTGTTGCTTGATTTGTTACAAAGTGTGTACTCTCCACATACGGCTAAAGAGCCGATACGTTTGAGAGTTGCTAAAACCCCAGGGTGCGATATATCGTCAGTGCCATAAATCTGCTTGATTCTATGGCTAGGGTCGATGTGAAAAACTCCATCCACGATAAGTGTCGCAAAAGGTTTGTTGTTAAATAAAATCGTGACCTCTTCACCGCTTTTAAGGGAAGAGAGGACTTGAGAGTTTACTTTGCCAGAGGGCGCTAAGATAAAGGGAAAAGGAAAGGATTTACCATTGAAAAGTCCTGTTTCAAGAACGCTCCTGCTCTGTTCTTCATTCATAAGCGATACAACAGGCGAGAGTAAACCATCTTTTAAAAGCTCTAGTGCAGAAGCAGCCTCTTTGTCGATAAGGATTGTTTTATTTTTTCTTGACGATGTCATATTTCTTTCGCTTTTCCCATAAACTTTTACGGCTGATTCCTAGTTTTTTTGATAGTTCCGTGTCTGGAAATTTATGTTGATAGTTTAAAACTATAAACTTGACATACTCTTCGATTGGGAGAATTTCACCCTGATCAAAGATGTTGCTCTCACTTTTTATCTCTAAAAGTGGGTAGTCATCATCCTCGATTTTATCGGTGCTTGAGAGGATGGCTTTTTTGTTCTCAAGCAGAGCATAAAGCGCTTTTCTCTCACTTTTTTTAAGCAACTGCAAGTCGATGATGTAGATAAGAGCATTTTCGGTAATCGACTCTATCTCATCAAGAGCTTTAGAATCACTCAGTGTAATAAAAAACAGGGGTAGATTTTTTCTTTTTGCATACTCAAAGGCAAAAGAGTCTGCATGTTTTTGGTATGCAGAGGAGATAAAAAGAGGAAGCTCCACATTTTCAAAGTTATGCCCAGAGATGAGTGATGCAAAGTTATGTGTGAGATATTTGTCATACGCTACATTTCTCTTTTTGAGTTTCTCGTAATCTTGGTAGTGGTTGATTTTTCTGATAAGCTCTTCAATCATAAAAGGTTTAAGGATATAGTCTTTTGCCCCAGCCGCAAGAGGTTTGGAAACAGTGTCGTTGCTGATGTAAGAGACCATTAAAATGATGATGGAGCGTTTGAATGTCTCTATAACTGGGTTAAAGTCTTGTCCATTGATGTTTGTTGAGAGTAAAACAACATCGTAATTATTGCTTTTGATGGCATCTCTTGTTGATGTGCACATTTCGCAAATATGCCCTAGCTCGCTTAGTTTTGTAGCGATGCTCTGTGCGAGATAAACTTCGTTTTCTATAATTAGTATCTTCAAATTTT
>DKFQ01000078.1 GCA_002452425.1 Sulfurimonas sp. UBA6792
GGGGTGAATTTTCCAAATACCAAACTAGGTCTTGAGGTACTTACGCCAAAAGATATCAAAGATATAGAGTGGGGTGTAAAAAACGGTGTGGATTTTATCGCTATATCGTTTGTGCAACTTGCTGGGGATATCATAAAAGCCAGAGAAATTGTGACTTCTTTTGGTGGGGATGTGCAACTCTTTGCCAAAATAGAGAAATTTGACGGCGTTGAAAATATTGATGAAATCATTGATGTTAGTGATGGCATAATGGTCGCAAGGGGTGATTTGGGTATAGAGATTCCCTACTATGAAGTGCCGCAAGTCCAAAAAATGATTATCAAAAAAGCAAATGAGATGAGTAAACCTGTAATCACCGCTACTCAAATGCTTCTCTCCGTGACAAACTCCAAAAGCGCGACAAGAGCCGAGATAAGCGATGTCGCAAATGCGATACTTGATGGCAGTGATGCGGTGATGTTGTCCGAAGAGACAACCGTGGGCAAGTACCCCATTGAAGCAGTAACGATTATGATGGAAACCATTAAAGCAACCGAGAGGTCAACTTATCCTTACTATAAATTTGGAGATTTTGAGATGCATGATTTTACAGACAGCATAAACTACTCCGCCGCAAGGTTGTCAAATCATCTCAAAACAGATGGGATTATTGCTATGACAAATTCTGGTGCGAGTGCCAAAAAAATAGCAAGATACAGACCAAACCAGACCATTTACGCAGGCGTTCATTCGCAAAAAACAGCAAGACTTCTTACCATAGTTTGGGGAGTTGTCCCTGCATTTTTGGTAAAAAAAGGCTCAATCGGACAGATGCTCAACCAGCTTTTAAACGATGGGATAAGCCGCAATTTACTTAGCCTTGAGAGAAGTTACATCCTCATCGCAGGCGATCCCTCTGGCGTGAGCGGCAGTACAAATATGATAAGGGCGTTAAGAAAAGAAGAGATAGAATTTTTTGTAAATCTAAAAGATTTGGATTGTTATGATGTGTAATATCTTTGTGGGGGAGCTTTAAATGCAGTACAGATATATAGGAAAAACAGGGCTTAGAGTTACTTCCATAGCTTTGGGCACGATGAGTTTTGGCTCGTGGAGCGATGAGGCGGAAGCTTTTAGGATTATGGATAAGGCGTATGAGCGAGGGATTAACTTTTTTGACACAGCCGAACTTTACCCCGTACCGCCGAGAGTTGAAGATGTGGGCGTAACCGAGACCATCATCGGAAAATGGCTAAAGGGCAAACAAAGAGAAAGCATCATCTTAGCTTCAAAAGTCGCAGGTGCAGCAAATGGATGGTTTGTTCCTCCTATCCGACATGGCTATACCGCCATCGATTCGTTTCACATTAAAAAAGCTATCGAGGGGAGCTTGAAGCGGCTACAAACGGACTATATAGACCTCTACCAGATGCACTGGCCTGACTCCGTAGTGCCTATCGAAGAGTCGCTAAAGGCTTTTAATGAGCTGGTAAAAGAGGGTAAAGTTAGATATATAGGGACTTCAAACGACACTGCTTACGGGCTTACAAAAGCAAATGAGACTTCAAAAAGACTGGGGATTGCAAGATTTGAGTCCATTCAAAACAACTTCTCTTTGAATAATCCTCGCTTTTTAGATGAACTCGCAACCGTGTGTAAACGAGAGCAGATATCGCTTCTGGCATACTCACCCATAGCAGGCGGAGTTCTAAGCGGCAAATATAACGGTGCGTTCTACCCTGAAAATGCAAGATATTCGGACTATGTGTCAAGCAAAAGCAGCCGCTTAAACTCGCAAGCCGCACGATTTGTAAATGAAAAAACGCTCAAAGCCACGGCACGATATTTAGAGATAGCAAAAAAACTTGAAATCTCTCCCGTGACTATGGCAGTGGCATACACAAAGCAGTTTGATTTTGTCGCTTCTACGATTATCGGAGTAAGAAATACAGAACAGATGGACGCCTCACTCGCCGCGTTTGATGTGACGCTAAGTCAAGAAACTATGAATGAGATAAAGGCAGTACAGCAAGAGATCATGTACCCGATGGGATGAGAGATGAAAAAACTATACATTATCAGACATGCAAAATCAAGTTGGAAAGACGGGGCGCTAGAGGACTTTGAGAGAGGGCTTAGCAAAAGAGGCAAAGCAAATGCTCCTATGATGGGTGAGCGGCTCAAAAAAAAGGGTGTTATGCCCGACATCATCCTCTCCAGCCCTGCAAAAAGGGCGAAAGAGACGGCAGAGATTATCGCCAAAGAGATTGGCTATAAAAAAAAGGTGCTTTTGAATGAGGAGATTTATGAAGCAAGCGTTGCTACGCTTTGCGACATCCTAAGAGCGCTTAGCGACAAAAACAAAACGGTTTTTTTGGTAGGGCATAACCCCTCTTTGAACGATTTGGCGCACTATTATGTCAGCCATGAAGCAAATATCCCGACATGCGGCATCGTAGAGATAGGATTTGATTGTGATGTTTGGGCGGAGATAGAGCCAAAAAATGCAAAACTCCTCCTCTTTGACTACCCAAAAAAAAGTGATTGAGTTATGGAACTTATAGCGCTAAAGCTCAAAGAGTTTCAAAAGCTTATAAGACATTTCACAAAAAAATCCCTGCAAAGTGAGGATGACATCCACAAGCTGCGCATCAAATGCAGAGAGCTTTTTTCCTTGCTTGACAAAGAGGACGTATTTGCAAAAAGTGTAAAAAAAATCATCTCTCTTAGCAATGAAATCAGAGATATTGACGTCTTTTTTAGTGACTATCTTGACTCTTTGCCAAAAAAAGAGAGAAAAAAAGTACAAGAAGAGATAACATCAAAAACAAAAGATGTTGCCAGAGAAAAAGAGATAAAAAAGCTTCACAAATATCTCGAAAAACTAGAAATTCCAAAGAACGTAGCACCAAAAACAGACGAAACAATCCCACAAGAACTACTCTTTATGGAGTTTCCACAGCTAGATAAAAAAAAGCTGCACAAATATAGAATCTACATCAAAAAGAGCCTTTACAAAGAGAAAAACAGCATACCAAAAGATGAGAAAAAGATAAAAAGTTTAACAGAGTTGAAAGATGCTTTAGGCACGATAAACGACAATTTTAACGGCTTGGAGAGATTGAAAAGCTATGACATAAAAGAGCAACTCTATGCAAAAATAGAGAGATATACACAGGAAGAAAACGCAAAGTTGTATGAGAAGATAAAAAACGATAAATTAATTTAACAAGAGAGGCACAAAGCATGGAACTAGTATATCTTTGGGTAAAAAACTTTGCTTTTTGTAGTTATTTGGATAAAAAAGATATTCATAAAAGAAATCACACTAAATTAACGCAAGATATTTTAAAACAGTTTGATATAATAAAAAACATTGCAAAATGACATATT
>DKFQ01000089.1 GCA_002452425.1 Sulfurimonas sp. UBA6792
GTGAATTTGCGGCTTGTAGCTAAACCTGCGCTTGCTATTGCCATGCCGCCTTGAGAGTATTTAAGTTCAATATCTCTAGTTAAATTTCCAACCAAAATAACTTTGTTATACATGAATTTTCCTTATTTGTTGCGGCGTTTGCCACTCACTTAGCCGTTTTATTTGGCTTATTCTTCGTCTTCGTTTGCTTGCTCAAGTGCTGCAGGAATAACAACTTCTTCAACTTTTGCTTCACCAGCAGGTTGTGTTGCTTTTTTCTGAGCTTTTTGCACAAGTTGATTCCACGCCGTTACTTCACGGTTTGTATCGTACTTGATAGTCACAAAACGAAGAAGGTCTTCGTTGATACGGAAACGTCTCTCGATTTCATTGATTGCTGAAGGCGCAACTGAATAGTAGATAACATGGAAATAACCACGCTCATTTTTTCCAAGTGGGTATGCTAATTTTCTCATCCCCATTGCATCTCTTGCAGCGATTTCGCCGCCGTTAGAAGTGATTACTTCTTCAATAGCACTGATATTTGCTTGAATCTCTTCAGCTGTTAGTGTCGGTTTTACGATTACTAGGTTTTCGTAATGTCTCATAGAGTATAGTCTCCCTTTGGTATTTCGCCCTTAAACAAGGCTTTTGTTTCCCTTTCGGATGTATATATATCAAAGAGTGCTTTGATACAAAGAGAAAGGAACGCGGAATTATACAAAAAAAATACTTAAAAATAGAGAAGATTTATATTTTTTAGGATATAGTTTTGCACGTTATCTATGAGGAATCTATGCCAAAAAGAAAAAAAACTACCCCTAGAAAAAATTCAAATTTTTTACAATATATAGCATGGGGATTGTCCCTTATCATCGTTATTGTAGTTGTCTTTGTTGCTGGATACTACGTCGGTCATGATGGGGCAAAAAAAGAGGTTACTGCAAAAGAGCGCTCCAAAGAGGAGGCAAAACGCTCTATGGTTCAAAAGCTTGAAGAAGAGGCTGCTGCAAAAGAGCGCCTAAAAGAGCAAAGTGTCAGCCAAAAGCTTAAAGAGGTTCTCAAAAAAGAGAGTCAAGCAGAGCAAGCACCACAAGAGGCTCCTAAAAAAGAGGTTGCGCCAAAAGAGAGCAACACTACAAAACAAAAAGAGGTACGCGCTCTAAAAGAGGCGACAAAAGAGTATGAAGATGCTTCACATGAAGTTGAAGAAGAGCTTTTGCCTATAGCACCAGAGCGCAAGATTGCCACGGGTTCTCAAAAACCAAAATTGGCGATTATCATCGATGATGTGAGTGCTTCTTCGCATGTTCTCTCTATCAAAAGTCTGCATCTCCCCATAACAATGTCCTTTTTACCGCCAAGTAAATCAAGACCAAACTCTCATACGCTTGCAGCAAAAGAGGATTTTTATATGGTGCATTTACCTATGGAAGCGCAAAGTTTTAAAGCTGAAGAGCCCATGACGCTAAGAGTTGATGATTCGCATGCAAAGGTCCTTCAAAGGATTGAGGAACTAAAACAGCTCTTTCCAAGAGTCCGGTACATTAACAACCACACAGGAAGCAAATTTACAGCAGATGAAGCGGCGATGGATAGGCTTATAACGGTACTTAAGAGCCAAAACATCGCATTTATAGATAGCAGAACAACGGGTAGTTCCAAGGCTCAAAAGGTGAGTAAAAAGTATGATTTGGAGTATATAGGGCGTGATGTTTTTTTGGATCATCAGATGGACAAAAATTACATCGTAGCACAAATCAAAAAAGCGATTCAGATTGCAAAAAAACATGGAAGCGCTATAGCGATAGGGCATCCTCATGCAAACACTATCGCAGCACTGGGTGAATCAAAATCGCTACTCAAAGAGGTTGAACTTGTTTTGGTGGATAAGCTTTAAAAAATGAGTAGAGTTACGTTTGAGATTTCTGAACTCATGTCGATGAAAAAGTACCCACAAGAGCTTTTTTACAGTGGAAATCTTGAGCTTTTACAAAGAACAAAAGTCTCTATAGTAGGAAGTCGCAAACCTACAAAATACTCAAGAATGATGGTTGAGAAGCTCTCTAGTGAACTTGCAAAAGGCGGTGTTTGTGTTGTAAGCGGTGGTGCTATGGGCATCGATGCAACAGCTCATCTGGGAGCTAAAAGTGCCAATACAATAGCGGTTCTACCATGCGGTGTGGATGTACGTTACCCTGCGGTCAATAAAAATATGCTCATTGATATAGAGAAAAATGGACTTTTGCTAAGTCAGTTTGAAGATGGATTTGCCGCTGCGCCGTGGAGCTTTGTGGTTCGCAATGAGCTTGTCGTGGCACTTGGGGATGTGCTGGTGGTGGGAGAAGCGGAGATACAAAGCGGAACGATGAGAAGCGTGGAGTTTGCCCTTGCGATGGGCAAAGAGATTTTTGTTCTCCCGCAGCGTCTTGGCGAGAGTTGCGGTACAAACAGGCTTCTTAAAGAGAAAAAAGCAGAGGCGATTTACGATATCGAAGCGTTTGCGGCTAGATTTTGGGATAGGGAGGTGATGGTGGAGAAAAAAGAAGATGCGTTTCTTCTCTTTTGTGCAACCAACCCAACGTATGACGCAGCCCTTGCAAAGTTCCCCCAAAGAGTTTTTGAAGCAGAACTTAGCGGTCAAATCGAAGTGGTAAACGGTACTATAAGATTAGCATAGCGTCGCCGTAAGAGTAAAATCTGTAACGCTCCTCTATGGCGGTGGCGTAGAGCTCTTTTGCTTTTTGCAGTCCCACAAAAGAGGCAACAAGCATAAGAAGTGTTGATTTTGGCAGGTGAAAGTTGGTGAGAAGATGGTTTACTCTTAGTGGTTTGTTGTTGGGATGCAAAAAGAGATTTGCTTCTCCACGCTCTTTGTCTTGGTTTCTAGCGTAAAACTCAACAGTTCTTGTTGCGGTTGTTCCTACGCTTAAAATAGCTATCTCTGAGTTTAGAAGCTCTTTTGCTCCGTTGGAAATCTCATAATATTCTGAGTGCATGGGGTGGTCTGTGATAATGTCGCACTCTACGGGTTTAAATGTTCCGCTTCCGACATGCAGAGTGATGTAAGCGTGGGGAAAGTTTGCGCAAACTCTCTCGTGTTGCTCTTTTGTAAAGTGCAGTGATGCAGTTGGTGCGGCTACTGCTCCCTCTTCTTTGGCAAAAACACTTTGGTATTCATTTGCATCTTCCTCATTGTCCTCTCTTTGGATATATGGAGGAAGAGGGATATGCCCGATTTTGTCTATGATGGGGAGTAGCTCTTCAAAGCGTAAAAGTTTCTCATTTTGGTAGAAGTTGACCACTCTGCTGCCATCTTCAAGTAGCTCTTTGACCTCTGCAATAAGAGCGTTTTGGAAGATAATTTTAGTGCTAACTTTTACTTTTCCACGGATGAAAACATGGATATCGTGTGCGTTTAAGGCTCTGTTTATGAGGAGTTCAAGCTTTGCGCCACTCTCTTTTTCGCCAAAAAGTCTTGCTTTGATAACTTTTGTATCGTTAAAAATAAGAGCGCAATCTTGCGGGATAAAACGCTCTAAATCGTAAAAGTGAACATGTGAGATTTCATCTGTTGCTCTGTTGTAAACAAGAAGTCTGGCACTGTCTCTTGGATGGGCGGGGTGAGTTGCTATGAGCTCTTTTGGGAGAGTAAAATCATAGCTAGAGGTAAGCAGCGCATTGCTGCTCATTTTAGTTCTCTAGCTTTTTTGTGTTTTGATCGTCTTCTTCATCGTCATCATCATCGAGTGCATTATCTTCTTCAGTAGCAGGATTGACTGCTCTGACGATAAGGATAGAGACGCCATAGAGAATAATAAGTGGAAGAGCCATAAGAAGCTGTGTGAGTACATCGGGCGGAGTAAGCAGAGCTGCTACGATAAAGATAATAACGATAGCGTATCTGAAAAAATCAATCATCTGTCTATCGTTAATCATACCAAGAAGTGCTAACGTGTAGGCAAAAACAGGAAGTTCAAAAGCGATACCAAAACCAAACATGATTTTTGTAAAAAAGCCTACATAGTCCTCTATGTTGATAAGTGGAGTAAACTTGAAACTACCAAAAGCGATGAGGAAGTCAAAACCAAAAGGGGTGACGACATAGTAGGCAAACAAAACCCCAACTGCAAACATAGTTGTTCCACCAAAGATAAAAGGCAGAACCATCTTTTTCTCATTTGCATAAAGAGCAGGTGCTACAAATGCCCAAATCTGAGCTAGTATGATAGGAAGAGCACCAACGATTGCGGCAAAGAAAGAGACTTTAAGAGCTACGAAGAACGCTCCGCCTACTTGATTTGTTGTGACCATTCCATCTGCTGCATGAACAGAAACTTTACCGACTTCCAAAAGGGCTGCATTGAGTGGTGCAACAATCCAAGCCAAAATCGGTTCATGGAAGTAAAACATAACAAAAAACATAACTATAAGGCTGCCAACTGAGATGGCTAGTCTTTTTCTAAGTTCTATTAGGTGTGGTTTTATCTCATCAAACATTTTTAGTATCTTCTTTTTTCTCTAGGGTCTCTTCACTCTTTTTTTTAGGGAGTGTTACTTCATCGGGTTTGCTTTGCACAAGAGGCGTAGCTGGTTTTTCAGGAGCATCAAAAATACCGCCAAAATCATCATCTTCAAGTGTTGTGAGTTTTGCTGCCATCTGCTTGATGTCGGTAGCACTTTTGACTTTGTCGCTAGCATCAACGAGCTCTTTTTTGTACGCAAGAGCCTCCTCTTTCATGCTTTTGACATTCATCTCCTCTTCAATGGAGCTTTTCATGTTGTTGATAGTGTTTTTTGTATTTCTAAAAAATTTCGCTATTTGAACCATTGTATCGGGCAATTTATCTGGTCCAAGGAACAAAATAGCAATGATTGCAATGACAAGTATCTCTGTAAAACCCATACCAAACATAAAAAATCCTCAAAGTATAATTGCGGCAATTCTAGCTAAAAGAAAATTAAACTACGATATAAAAAGAGCTATTTCATCTGCTAAAAGATACTCTGGGTTGTAAAAAGTGCCATTTTGGAATATAAGTTTTTTTTCATCTGCTAAAAGATATGCTCTATGAAGTTCTTGCGTGCCCAGTATCTCTTGCTTGATTCCAACACAAGAACGCAGTCCCAAAAAGATTTTCTCTAGTCTAATCTCTTCATCGCTAAGTGTCTCTTTTTGGATGTTTAGCGGGTTAGCGATGTATGCTTCAACGTCTGGAGTCGGATAAAATCTCTCATGTGCCAGTTTGCCAACGGCTCCGCTTCCAAGCCCGATGTACTCTTTGTACTCCCAGTACCCAAGGTTGTGTTTGCTCTGGTAGCTGCCAAAATTGCTAATCTCATACTGCTCAAATCCAAATGCTTTTATCTTCTCAAAAAGCCATGTGGTCAGTTCTAGCCTCTCATTGGACATTTGGGGTTTGGATGCAAAGGGAGTGCCCTCTTCGATGGTAAGCGCGTAGGCACTGAGGTGGTTGATGGGGAGGGCAAAAGCGGTGTTTAAGTCCTCTTCCAAAAGCGCTTTTGTATCTCCAAGCGTGGCATAGATAAGGTCAAGCGAGATATTTTCAAATCCTGCCTCTTTGGCGTGCAAAACTGCCTCTTTTGCTTGAAGCGGGGTGTGCGCACGGTTGAGGAGGCGTAACTTCTCTTTGTCAAAGCTCTGCACCCCAAAGCTGATACGCTCTACTCCAAGGGCGCGCATCCCAAGAAGCCACTCTTTTGTGGCACTGTTAGGGTTGGCTTCGCTTGTTATCTCGGCATCTTTTTTGAGGTAGGGCTTGAGTTTTTCAAAGAGATTTTTGTAGAGTTTAGGCGCCACGGTTGAGGGTGTACCACCGCCGATAAAGAGAGTTTCTATGGAGTTTGGAGTGACGCAAAAGCGCTCTAGCTCAAAGTCTAGCTGAACTAAGAGTGCCTCCATGTAACTCTCTTTGAGGTGAAACTTGTCCACATAAGAGTTAAAAGAGCAGTAGTAACACTTAGAATCACAAAAAGGGATGTGAATGTAGAGCAACATCCCTTATTTTGAGAGGTTGCTAAGTGTTGCGATGATTTCATCCATTTTGTTGCTTATGAGACTAACATCATTAGAGATATCGTTGACCTCTCTTGCATTTTTGTTGAGTGCATCAGAGCTCTCAGAGATAGATTGGATAAGGATATTTGTTGTTGCAGAAGTTTCAGCGAGACTTTTTTGTGTTCTCTCTGCAAGTTTGCGTACTTCATCAGCTACAACGGCAAATCCACGACCATGCTCACCAGCGCGTGCAGCTTCGATAGCAGCGTTGAGTGCCAAAAGATTTGTCTGCTCTGCGATGTCGCCGATAGTTGCTAAAATCGTCTTTGTTTCATTTGCGTTGGTTACAAGTGTTTGAAGTCCCTGCACCATGTCGTCCTCTTTTTGTGCAACACTGTGGATGCGCTCTACTGCATCGCTAATCATCTCTTTGAGTTCTTTGATGGTTGAGTTGGTGATTTGACCAATCGTCTCATTAAGTCTTTTAGAAGATTCAACTATGGTCTCTTGGCTCTCGTGGTTTTTTTGTTCCATGCTCTGAAGCGCTTCACCTAGAGAGTTGATGTTGTTGAGCAAATCTGCCATTTTTGCCTCAACATGGACATAGCTTCTTGTTGCAAAAAGTCCTTGTGAGAACTTTTGAAGCGTTAGGATGGCATTGTCAAGATTTTTCTCAGTAGCATCAAGCATATTGTTGAGGCTATTGCGCAACACATGGACATAAGGTGTTTTTGAGTCAGAGCCAACCCTGCAAGAGTAGTGTCCTTTTGCAACTTTGTCTGTTAAGAGAACCATCTCCCCCGCAACTCTTGTGTCTTCTAAGACAGAGTCTTGGTATGCGGTTACTATCTTGTTAAAGTTCGCCTCTGCATCGTTTTTTGGATTTTCATCAATCTTGATTTTGTTTCTTTTAAACTCCATCATTTCGATAAGTTCTAATCTTTTTTGATTAAGAACGTTTGTGGTTCCTTGCGCGCCGACAAATGTGTTGAGTGCAAAAACAACTCCAAATACGACAACTGCTACTACGGCTTGGATAACTGCCGAATCAGTAAGAAAAAGAGAAGCAATAAGGGCTATAAAAGCTACAGCGATGATACTATTTTTTGTTATGTTGTTCATGTGTGATTCCTAGTTTAAAGTACTATAGAGTGCTTGAGCTTCTGCTATTTCTGCAGGAGAAGGTTTTCTTCTACAAGAGAGGTAGGTCTGCTCTTTTCTTGTTGCATCATACATTGGATAAACTGTCGCATAGACCCAGTAAAAACCGCCATCTTTTGTCATGTTTTTGACATAACCGTGCCATACCTTGCCACTTTTGATAGTCTCCCACAAATCTTTAAAGGCAGCTTTTGGCATATCTCTATGACGTACTACGTTGTGAGGCTTGCCGACAAGCTCTTCAAGCGAGTAGCCTGCAACCTTGCAAAAGTCATCATTTGCAAAGAGAATCTTCCCTTTTGCATCGGTTTGAGAAACTAAAAAATCATCATTTTTTAAGACGTACTCTTTCATTTTTTTATCTCTTTTTCTTGGAATGTGTCGCAATTATAGCACGGAAAAAATAGAATTGGTAACAAATTAGCTTATTTTAAACCCACCTTTTGTACAATTGCGCCACGAAATGAGGAAGTGAACTTATGACCCAAAAAGATTTGTATCGCCCAAATGTTGCGATGATTATCGTCTCAAGCAGTTATCCCAGTGCGAGGGAGATTTTCTTGGCGCAAAGAAATGATTTGCTTGATGTGTGGCAGTTTCCTCAAGGCGGTATCGATGAGGGCGAAGAGATTCAAGAAGCTCTTTTTCGAGAGCTTAAAGAGGAGATTGGTACCGATAGCGTTGAGGTGATTGCAGAGTTTCCTGAGTGGATATCGTACGATTTTCCTCCTAAAATCGCCCAGAGTATGAAGCCTTTTGTAGGACAAAAACAGAGATATTTTTTAGTAAAACTCAAAGAAGATGCTGTTATAAACATCCAGACACAGCATCCTGAGTTTTGCGACTATAAGTTTGTGAGTGTCGATGAAGCGCTGAGTATGAGTGCGAGTTTCAAAAAAAATGTATATGAGTGTGTGATTAGTTATTTCAAACAAGAGGGATTATTGTAGATGTTGATAGTTCAAAAATTTGGCGGAACGAGTGTTGGTGATTTGGAGCGTATCCAGAATGTGGCAAATCGTGTAAGCGAGACAAAAAAAGCCGGAAATGATGTGGTGGTAGTTGTCTCTGCTATGAGTGGCGAGACGAACAAACTTGTGGCGTATGCGGAACATTTCTCAAAAAACCCTGCCCGTGGCGAGGTGGACATGCTGCTAAGTTCAGGCGAGAGAGTTACCGCTTCACTTTTGGCGATTGCACTCACCGAGATGGGATTTCCTGCGGTTTCTATGAGCGGAAGAAAAGCAGGAATTGTAACAGATAACGTTCATACAAAAGCCCGCATAGAGGAGATAGACCCAACGGCTATGAATGAAGCACTCAAAGAGGGCAAGATAATAGTCGTCGCTGGATTTCAAGGCGTTTCTCAAGATGGTAATGTTACCACTTTAGGGCGCGGTGGAAGTGACCTCTCGGCAGTTGCCATCGCTGGTGCTATCAAAGCGGATTTGTGTGAGATATATACGGATGTAAGCGGGATTTTTACAACCGACCCACGCATCGAACCAAAAGCAAAAAAGCTTAATGAAATCTCTTATGACGAGATGCTAGAACTTGCCTCTTTGGGAGCAAAAGTGCTTCAAAACCGCTCTGTTGAGCTGGCAAAAAAACTCAACGTAAACCTAGTCACAAGAACAAGCTTTACCAATGAAGAGGGAACATTAATTACAAAGGAAGAAAATATCATGGAAAAACCATTAGTTAGCGGCATTGCACTCGACAAAAACCAAGCACGTGTTTCACTTGTAGGCGTAAAAGATAGACCTGGAATCGCATCGGATATCTTCACAAAACTCTCAAACAACAGTGTCAACATCGATATGATTGTTCAAAATGTTGGTCATGACGGCAAAGCAAATATGGACTTTACCGTTCCTAAGGGTGACTTGAATGATGCAAAGAGTGTTGTAGAGTCATTTGTCAAAGAGTCTGAAGTGGATGCTGTCTCTTACGATGAAGATATCTGCAAAGTATCTATCGTCGGTGTGGGGATGAAGTCGCATACGGGTGTTGCGGCAAAAGCGTTTGCAACGATGGCGGCTGAAAATATCAATATCAACATGATTTCAACATCAGAGATAAAAATCTCTATGATTATCGCGGAAAAATATGCGGAGTTGGCTGTAAGAGCGCTTCACAACGCATACGAACTCGACAAGTAGCCTTATGCAAGAATTTGCTCAATGGAGTCTGGATGCCATCAGAGAAGAGGGCGGCTGTTTTAGTTGGATAGAAGAGCAGCGTTTCGACTGGACGACAACCACTTCTCAAGCGTTGGAGCAGATTTTGGGAGGCAAAACGATTATCCTTATCACAGATGAGAAGAGAAAGTGGTTTGAGACCTATCTTTTGGACTTTTTAAACTCTTCTATGATGGAGAGACCGCTTCTTCCCATTGTGAGCATCGATAGTATCTACAGACACTACAACAACATAAGTGGCGGAGAGATGATTGATGTGGTGGAAGATATGATCTCTTTGGCGCATAAGGATGAGTACTTTTTTTGGTACATCGGCAGGGGTGACGATAGAAGAGCAGATATCGCAAAGAGAAAAGATACGAGTTACTTTTGGATTTTTGATGAAGAGTACTTAAACGCATTTCACCTCAAATCTTACGATAAACTCCTTGATATAAAACTTTTGCAACTCTACCGTCTCTTTAATGCATCTCTTAATGCGGCGATGTTTGGAGAGGTTGATGTTGGAGCTTGATTTTACTAAGAGCCACATTATCATCTCTCCAAATATTGAAGCTGAGTTTGAACAACTCAAAAATGCACTCAAACCAAAAAGGGTTGTAGGTTTTATAGAAGATGAGTTTAAAATCGAACACGCAAAAGCAGCAGTTGCAGAGGCATACATAAGCGAATCTGAGACAAAATACATCATCTTAGGCGCAAACCACTTCAACGCAATCTCTCAAAACTCACTCCTCAAAGCGCTTGAGGAACCTCCTAGAAATATAGAGTTTATCATCATAGCACCTACAACATCAAACCTCCTTCCTACGGTTCGTTCTCGTTTGCCCATAGTCAAAAAAAAGGGTGAGAGAAAGATGCAAGAGTTTCCTTTTTCTCTTGTCAAGGTAGGATATAAGGATGTTTTTGATTTTTTAAAAATGGCTTCAAAAGTAGGCAAGAGTGAGGCGCAAGAGCTTATGGAAGCGCTTTACTATCGTGCGACGGTTGTGGATAAGCTTCTGCTCTCTAATGCACAACTTGAAAATTTTGATAGGGCGTACAGACTTTTGGAGCTAAATGCTAGACCGCAGAGCGTTTTTGCACTTTTGCTTATGGGGTTTGTAAATGGAAATTGAAGTTTTATCACGTGACACTTTAGTAGAGAAGTATCTCAAAAATCTAAAAGTAGATGATGGCGGCGTTGCTATCATGGCATCCAAAGCGGCGCATCATCTTATCCTTTTGCGGGACTTGCATGTCGGGGCGGCAAATATCTTAAAGCAGGATGCACTAAGCGTGGGGGCTGACTTGGCGGTGCCTCGGGGGACGGTTATCGCTAAAACTCCGCATGTGGATGCGCTTCTTATCGCAACTTCAAGACAGCTTCAAACGCTTAGTAAAAAAGAGCTCGCACAGCCTTTTGGGCTCAAAGAGGTGGCAAAAAAACTTCAAGAGATTTTACGAGTAAAAAAGCCTTCAAAAGTAGAAGTGATGGGCGTTATCAATGCCAATGACGATAGCTTTTTTTCTGCCTCTCGCTTTAAGCAGAGCGGTGCGATAGAGGCTATAAGAGGCATGATTGCCGATGGTGCGGACATCATCGACATAGGCGGTGTCTCTTCTGCGCCAAACTCCAAAAAAGTAACAAAAGAGGAAGAGTTAGAGCGTGTAAAACCGATTCTTGATTTAATTCAAGATGAAAAACTTTACAAAGAGGTACAATTTAGCATAGACAGTTATGAGCCGCTTGTGATTGAGTATGCGCTTAAGTGTGGTTTTAGTATCGTCAACGATATCACGGGGCTCTCTGATGATGAGGTGTGTAAACTCTGCGCAAGCAGTGGTGCAAAAGCGGTGATTATGCATATGCAAGGCACGCCTCAAACGATGCAGGAGCGTCCAGAGTATGAGCATGTTTTGGGTGATGTGTACGCATTTTTTGAGGAGAGGATGGCAAAAGCTGCCTCTTTTGGTGTAGAAGATGTTGTTTTGGATGTGGGCATAGGTTTTGGCAAGACGCTGGAGCATAACTTGATGCTACTCAAACATCATGAACACTT
>DKFQ01000140.1:0-1583 GCA_002452425.1 Sulfurimonas sp. UBA6792
TTGACAAAGACGAAACCAAACATGAACAGTCCGCTCCAGCGAGTTAAACTTTCAAGACGTACGCTTTGTATCGGAAGTGGGGCTTTAGCCCCACTAAAAGTTTCATTCACATAAACGAGACTAAAGCCTCATTTTTTGCAAAAGAGTGCGATGCCAGTTATCTAACCAAATTCCACTGGGTCCATATCTATCTCAGCAAGAGCATTTTTACACGCACTCACGGCTTTGATAATCTCCGTGCTCTTGTCTGAGCGCAAAAGTATCTCAAAACGGTACTTATCCGCCACTCTTTCAATCCCACACTTCCCAAAACCTACAATTTCAACAGTCTCAAACGAGCGCAAGCGCTCCACCATCTCGTGCATCGCCTCTTGCGCCTTTGCTCCGTTTTTATGAGAAAAAAGAACCCTGCAAAGCTTTTTATATGGCGGATAAAGCTCTTTGCGATACTCTTTTTCTTCTTCTAAAAATGCCTCATAATCTTGCACAAAAGTTTTGAAAAACTCCTCATTAAAACTCTGAACAAGCACTTTGGCACTCTCTTTGCGCCCGCTTCTCCCCGCTACTTGTATAAGCGTGGAGAGCGCTTTTTCTCTGGCTCTATAGTCTGGCATACCCAGCATGTTATCCATCCCTAGTACTACTGCCAGCGCTACACCGTGGTAGTCATGCCCCTTACTAAGCATCTGCGTACCGATGAGGATATCTATCTCTTTGGCATTAAACCGCTCCAACATCTGCTCAAGCTTTTTTGCCGTTGTAATGGTATCTCTGTCAAACTGCTCCACTCTAGCTTCACCTATCTGCTCTCGCACCTCTTTAAGCGCTTCCGCCGTTCCTAGCCTAGAACTTACCAGATGTTCACTGCCGCACTCTGAACATTTTTGCGGTATGGCTTGCGCAAAGTTGCAGTAGTGGCACTTTAGGGAGCGGGTTTTTTGATGCACGCTCATCCCAACGCTGCAAAAAACACACTTGTATGTATAGCCACAATCCCCGCAAATAAGATACTTAAAGTTCGCACGAGTGGGGAGAAAAAGGATGGACTGCTCTTTTTGCTCCACACTTTTTTGCAGATACTGCACTACAAGCGGTGAGAGCGTCTCAACACTTCTTTCATAGACAAACTCTTTTTTAGCATTAAAATAGCCGCCCTTAAGTCTAAAATGCGGAAACTTGACATAGCTAGTCAAACTCGGCGTAGCACTCCCAAGCACAACAGGCACATTATGTACCTTTCCCATATAGATGGCGATGTCTCGTGCATTGTAGCGTGGACGTGAGGAGGATTTGTAGCTATCGTCATGCTCCTCATCCACCACCACAAGCCCCAAATCCTCTATCGGCAAGAAGAGAGCCGAACGAGGACCTGCTACTATCATCGCACTTCCGTCATAGATAGCTGCGAGTGCTTTTTTCTTCTGAGACGGCGAGAGTTTAGAGTGCCAAAAAACAACACTCTCTCCAAAATGAAGCTTTAGTCGCTTACTCATCTGAGGTGTCAGCGAGATTTCAGGCATAAGAAAGATAGAGCGCTTTTTTTGTAAAAGCATCTCTTCAAAGTAACGCATATAAATCTCTGT
>DKFQ01000140.1:1597-3954 GCA_002452425.1 Sulfurimonas sp. UBA6792
GCTTCGTTTTGTTTGTCTGAGAGAGTGATATGGGCAAAAGAGAGCGAGGCTAAAGCCTCACTTCCAAAACCTCCCTCATCAACACGGAAGTGGGACTTCAGTCCCGCATCAAGAGAAGACGAGGCTAAAGCCTCACTTCCAAAACCTCTCTCATCAACACGGAAGTGGGACTTTAGTCCCGCACTAAGAGAGGACGAGGCTAAAGCCTCACTTCCAAAAGGGGTCATAGCCCCCAGCGCCTCGCCAAGCGAACAAAAGTAGTAAGAAGCCATAAAAGTCGCTATTTCAAGCTGTTTAGACGAATAGCAACATCCACCACTCTCTAAAATCTCCAAACACTCAAAAGAAGGCTTATCACACACCCCCAAAACCACGCCCTCAACCTCTTTGCTGCGCATAGGAACGGTTACTTTTGTGCCAACAGAGATGGTATGCCGACTTTCATAGGTCAATGGTTCTAGTGGTGAGTTAAGAAGTGTGATGTTATAGTGGTTCAATATTTTCTTTTTTGATAAGTAGAAGTTTTTCTTTTAGTTTTGGTA
The DNA here is from genome assembly GCA_002452425.1 of Sulfurimonas sp. UBA6792. Taxonomy (GTDB): domain Bacteria; phylum Campylobacterota; class Campylobacteria; order Campylobacterales; family Sulfurimonadaceae; genus Sulfurimonas. The sequence continues at coordinate 2,140 of DKFQ01000140.1, forward strand.
AATATACTCTCATTATATTTTCTATAAATCCCAAATCAACACCTTCATAATCATGAACTATATAGTTTCTTGTATAGTATGCACCCTCTTTATCTTGTGTTAAATCATACTTTTGCACAAGCGTATCATCCATCTTTTTAAGACTCTCACCTATTTGCGATATGCCCATCAAGATAGCCATTTGTCCTTCAAAATCTTCTAGTGCCTTGACTATCCCACCGTGTCTTTTGCTAATCTCTTCTATGTTTTCACACATCTCTAACATAAAATCAACTTTGGCAATGAGTGATTTTTTAGACATAGACTACTTCGCTAAGTATGTATTTTTGTGCGGTTTTTGAGAGGTTGTTTTTTGGTGCGATATCTACCTTTTTTTCTAAAGCTTCACTCAAAAGATTTTTGATCTCCTCAAGTTTTTTAAAGCCTAAAAAACCACTATTTTTCTCGTAAAAATCACTTTCAAGATGGTACAAGATATCTATATCGCTCTGTGGAGTATTTTCGCCTCTAGCATAAGAGCCAAAAACACCATCAATGATAAATCCATCATTACGGAGTAAGTTTTTTAGTGATTTTATTTGATTTAAGACTTTTTTATCCATTATCAACAGATTCCTCTTAAGATAGATGCAAAACTATAACTTTCTTTTCTCACTCCCATGCTCCTGCGTGGGAGTGTCTCTTGTGGGTTATTGCCATAGTCTGCATTCCCAAATTTACCAAATTTTTTCATATTTGATGCAACTCTATAGTTTTAACGATTTGAGCATTAAGAAACTGCTTATCTGATGTCACCAAGATAGCATTATTATCCAACGCACTCGCTACATTGATACTATCGGGGAGTTTAAGTTTTGACTCTTTTCTGATTTGTATGGTTTTTTCTTTGACACTTTTTGTAAGCTCTACGGACTCAAATTGGCTTAGCAAGCTTTTTAAAACCTCTGCATCACTCTTTGTGAGATTGGCATAAGAGAGTAACTCAATCTCTGTAATAACAGACACCAAATACCTACCGTCTTTTAGTTTTAAACCCTGATTTAAGGCATAGATAATGGTGTTTGTGTCAAGCAGATATTTATTCACACTTAGTTCCACTCAGCTCGTATCTCTTGTTGCCATTTGAGAGGGTCTTGGATAGCTTGAAATGCTTCGATTTTATAAGCAGACATATCGATAAAAGAGTACTCTTTCTCTTCTGCTCTATCCTCTACAACTTGAATTTCACTTGTGTTTAGATTTTTCAACAAAAACATCAAATGTGCATAAGCGCTGTCGCCTACATTGAGCTTGATTGTATGCACCTACATCTCCTTCTCTTTATCTCACAATATCAAAGAACCATTATATTCAATTTTGTTTGGGATGTCAAAATGGGCTTAATTTTTGTCGCTCCGATGTTCCTGCGTGGGAGTGTCTGTTTTGAGCGGCTGCAATAGTCTGCATTCCCACGGAGACCGTGGGAACGAGAGAGAAATTTAAGCTATTGGATAAGTTGCGTACACAAAGTACCGTATGTGACATCTGTTTTATCGCACGTAAAAGTTCCATTGGAATTATTGTAGTCGAACTGTGCAGAGACTGTGTCTACTTTATATTTGTAAATACCGTCTCCAAATGTGCCGTTATTGTACCAATTTCCAGAAGTATTACTATTTGTCAATGGGGATGTCAAAACACCATTAAATAACTTATTGTCTTTATCTAAATTTGCTTTTGATATCCACGTCGGGTCACCTTTGATGATTCTTGTTTGTCTTTCGTTGATGATGCCAGCTCTTATGGTGGCTACGTCTGCTACTTTTTTGACAAAGA
>DKFQ01000110.1 GCA_002452425.1 Sulfurimonas sp. UBA6792
TTAAAATCTCCGCCGCCTCTTGCGTGAGCTTGAGTGTGCTAAACTCTCCCAGAAGTAAAATCTTCAGCTCCAAAAGTCGCTCCAAGATAACAAACCACTCTTTTTTTGCAAGATGTACGCCGATGCCATAGACGGAGAGGTTTTCTGCTCCGTTGTTTAGAAGTTTTTGCTCCTTTGAGCCTCTAAGTATGTCGATGATGTAGTTTTTGCCGAAATTTTGCTCTGTTTTATAGACTGTACTTAGAAGCATTTGCGCCTCTTTGGTTATGTTTTGTCTCTTCTCGTTGGAGTTGAGGCAGTTGTCGCATCTGTTCATGCACTCATCGATGGTGTCGTCGAAAAATGCGGCGATTTGCTGATGAAAACAGACCTCGCTTGTAGCGTATTTGTAGAGCGTGTCGATTTTTTGGCTTAGATGCTCTTTGTACTCACTCTCTACCAGCTCCTCCAAAAACTTTTTGTGTTGCGCCATATCGCCTGCATTGAAGAGCAAAAGTGCCTCTGCATCCTCGCCGTCTCGTCCCGCTCTGCCTATCTCTTGGTAGTAGTTTTCAAGCGATTTTGGAAGCGACATGTGCGCTACAAAACGGATGTCGCTCTTGTCTATGCCCATGCCAAAAGCGATGGTTGCGACCATAATATTTACTTTGTCATTGACAAAAATCTTAAAATTTTGCTCCCGTACATGTTGAGGAAGCCCCGCATGGTAGGGAAGTGAACGGTAACCGTTGGAGTTGAGATAGCTGCTTAGCTCCTCCGCCTTTTTGCGTGAGCTGACATAGATGATGCCGCTCTCGCCCTTGTAACGGTGCAAAAATGCTTTGAGCTGCAGATGCCCGTTGCTCACTCTTCTTTGCGCCGAGATAAAGATGTTTTTGCGAAAGATTTTGCCTTTTAAAAGAAGCGGATTTTCAAGGCGTAACTCCCGTAAAATATCCTCCGTAACATGCCCAGTTGAGGTCGCTGTAAATGCGCAGATGGGTGTATGCGGGAAGTTTGAGCGTAGCATTCCTAAAGCTCTGTAGTCATCCCTAAACTCATNNGTGAGATACAGTGCGCCTCGTCAATGACGAAAAAGTTGATGTTAAGCCCCCTAAGCAGCGCAATCGTCGCTTGGTTATTGAGCCTCTCAGGAGAGAGATATAAAAACTTTAGCACACCCTCAGATGCTCTTTGGATGATGCTCTCCACATCTTCACGGCTTTGCGCAGAGCTTATCATGTCGGCACTTATTTGCTGTGCTTTTAGAGCGGCTACTTGGTCTTGCATAAGAGCGATAAGCGGAGAGACGACGATGGTTATCCCATCCATCATAAGCGTGGGAAGCTGATAAACAAGCGATTTACCCCCGCCCGTTGGGAGAATCATAAGCAAATCACGCCCACTTAAGACGGCATCAATACCCTCTTCTTGAAGCTCCCGAAAACTGTTATGCCCAAAGTAGTGTTTGAGTGATTTGAGTTTCATTGGACTTTTTTCATCATTCATAGGCAACGAACGATTCTGCAACGGAAGGGTCAAATCTTGTGCAACAAGATTTGGGGTACCCACCGTGAAGCCTTAGTGAGTGCATAGGAATGATGAAAAAAACCATTAGTAATGCGCCAAAATAGTATCGACTTCATCCCATGAGAGCGTGCTTTTTTTGTGCGCTAAGATGTGTGCGACATACCTTGCAAACATATCGGTCTCGATGTTTACCCGTGAACCTTTTTTGTAGTTTTTAAAGAGTGTTTCTCGCATAGTGTGGGGAATGATGGTAAGACGGAAACTCTCCTCGAACACCTCATTTACGGTTAAACTCACTCCATCTACCGTTATAGAACCTTTAGGGATGACATAAGGTATAAACTTTTTCTCGATTTTTATAAAAACATCAAAAGAGTTGCCGTTATTTTTTATGCTCTCCACCACACCGATAGCGTCCACATGCCCCTGCACGACATGCCCCTCAAACCTGTCTCCCATCATCATGGCAGGCTCGATATGTACCTCGCCCTTATAGTTCTCCATAGCCAGATGCTTTTGGCTCTCAGGAGAGAGTTCCACGCTAAAACCGTCACTCGCAACGCTTATGACGGTAAGACAAGCCCCGTTTATCGCTATAGAATCCCCCAGCTTTGCTTTATGCTTTGCACGCACACTCAGCGTACTTCCAGCCAAACTTTTAACATGCGCTATCTCTCGGATTAGTCCTGTGAACATTTTTAAGTCCTTAAGTCTAAATAACCCCAGCTTCAGCAATAAGAAAATAGCTCTAGTGCTAGGCAGATTTTCGCAGGACTAGCTTTGCTAATTCAAGAAAATCTAACGACGCAATAGGGCTATTTTCTTATTGCCCGAAGGGAAGTTTAAAAAGAGGGCTACTGCTTCGTTAAAACTTTTTGCAGCACAATAAGTGCAACTGCAAAGTTTCGCCTCACATTAGCCCTCTTTTTAAGCTTCTGAAGTTGGGGTTATTTAGACTTAAGGACTTATCTCTCTTCCCATTTTATAATGTCGAGCAAAATTATCTCTTTTTCATTGATAACATAAGGAATGCAGTATCCCTTAAAGATAAAATCTCTGATATTTTCTTGGTTGAAATAGATGGATTTTCTATATTTGAGTGGCATAAAAGGTAGCTTTTCAAGTTCTTCTTTTAGAGTGTTTTTAAAATTGTTTGCTCTGTTTTTGCTGTCTTTTGCGATGAACAACAGTATCTCAGATAAGTTCTCTTTAAAAACAGCACTTCTTTTTATCTGCTCAACCATTTTGAATGACACTATCCATTTCATCCCAAAATGCGTCATCTACATTTTGAAGACTCTCTTTGGAGGTAGTTATATCGTTATATGTTTTTTGTAAGGATTCTCTATTTTTTAAGAAAGTTGCATCATCTCTTGAAGTGGTTATACGAATTTCTTGCTTAAAATTGTTTAAGAAATCTAAAATCTTACTTGCTACGGAACTATCATTCACATCAATAGCTATCTGCATAATTTCCCCTTTTTTTATAAAATTGTACCACACCTAAAAAACAATCTTGCCCTCTTCTTGAAGCCCTCTTATAATCTCTTTTGCTTTTGCATGCCCTTTAAAAGCGGCTTTGCGGCACTGCTCTAGTGCCATGTCGTGGTCTTGTTCGCATCCTATGCCTTGGTCGTACAAAAGTCCCAGATTGTAAAGCCCCTCGGCAAGACCGCCATCAGCGGCTCTTTTGAAGCAGATAAAACATCGCTTCTCATCGACGCTCACGCCATGCCCCTCTTTGTACAAAACGCCTAGATTGTTGAAGCACTCTAAGTTGCCTCTTTTTGCTCCCTCTTCGTACCAAAAAGCGGCTTCGGAGAAGTTTTGCAGACACCCTAAACCACGCTCAAGCATAAGAGCTACTTCGTACATTGCTCGGGGTACTTCACGGATTGCCGCCTCCATAAAGAGCTCATGCGCCCTAAACTGGTCATGTTCCACGCCGCTAAATCCGTTCATATATAAAATAGCAAGATTGTAAAGCGCGTAGGGCTGTTTTAACTCCGCCGCTCTCTCATAAAGTGCCAACGCTTTTGCATCGTCTTGTGCGCATCCTTGCGCATTTTGGTACATGTAGCCAAGTGAGGTCATCGCATCGGCATTGCCTTCGTTTGCGAGTTGTGTGTAAAGGGCAAAAGCAGCCCTGAAATCTTTGCTGTTATATGCGTTATGTGCTTGTTGTAACATTGTTGTAAAACCTATTTTTTTGCAAATGATACTTAAATTTTTTTAATTTTTTCAACACTTTGTAAAAATGCATCCCCGTAAAGTGCGTGTATATCTAAAAACTCTTTGGCTTTGGCTATCTCATCCGCGTCAAAAATATTTTTTGTGTTAATGGCTATTTGCAGGGCGTGGAGTATCTTTGCATCACTACTTTGAGGGTTGGTGACGCTGCCAATGAGTGCGCAAAAAGCATCATCAAATTGCCACTGCAAAAAAAGAGCAGAAGCGACACTGTAGCTCTGCACACCGAAAAGTTCCATCTCCGCCTCTTCTTGCGATTGGATTTGGCAAAGAGCAACAAACTCTGTTTTAAGACTGTTTTTCGCTATCTCATGTGCCATAACTATCTTGCCGCTTTCCATCAAAAAAGCCGCTAAAGAGAGTGATTGGGTATCTACGTCTGTGTTTTGGAGCCACTCTTTGAGCAGTTTGGCTCTTAAGATGGAGATAGTCTCAAACTGCGCTACGGTGATGCCATAAACAGAGAGATCAAGAGGAAATGATTTTTTCAAAATGGTCGCCAAGATGATGCCACGAATGACTGTTGTGCCAAGAAGCATGACGGCGCCATTTATGGAGGAGACCTTTGCGCTTAGCCCATAATAGGGCGAGTTGACAAGTTTTAAGATATTTGCCGCCAAAAGAGGCTCGCTCTCCAAAAGTGCTACGAGAGTGGGTATTGCAACGCTCTGTGAAGCATACATCTTTTGTATCTTTTGCACTGAAGCGGGCAGATTTGGAAATGTCTCAGGGATGCTCACGCTACTCATGCATCTCCCCCGTGATAGCATCACAAATGAGCGCGGCATTTTTTTTGTTAAAGACCCCGATGATGTTTTGGGACTCTTGAAGATGCTCGACTATCTTAAAATCATCCTCTGCGGAGATGATGTAAGCGGGTGTCTCTATCTGTTTGCTCTCCATAAAAAAGAGAACCTCAGAGCAGATGCCATCGATGAGAAAGAAATCAAGAATGATTTTGTCATAAGTGTTTTTCTCTAAAAGCTCTTTTGCTTTGTTGATGGAGTTTGTGACGGTAATATTGAAGTGTCTATCAAGCTTCTCTACCAAAATCTTGACATACTCTGGGCTATCTTCTACGATGAGGAGCTTCTCTTTGTTCTCCCCTTTTGCAGGAAACATCTCAACAGTCGTCATATCGTTTTTGACAGGGATACTGATATAAAAACTGCTTCCAACACCAAGTTCGCTCTCCACCCAAATGCGCCCGCCATGCAAATCTTCGATGATGCGTTTGCTTATCGCAAGTCCGAGACCTGTTCCTTTTGAAGCGCTTTGGAGATGGTTGTCTATCTGTGTAAATGGCGTAAAGAGCTCTGCGAGAGACTCTTTGCTCATACCTACACCCGTATCGCTCACCCAAAGAACATATTCGCCGCGAGTGCCCTCAAAAAGCACGCTGAGCGTCACCGTGCCATGCTCAGGGGTAAATTTGATAGCGTTTGAGAGGATGTTGATAAGCACCTGTTTGATAAGTTGGGCATCCATGAAAAGTGTTAAAGAGATGTCTGATGGGAGTGTGAGCGCAATTTTTTTTGCCTCGGCAAGCGGTGAGGTAATCACTGAAACCTCATGGATGATGTCCGAGAAGAGCGACATTTTCGGGCGGTACGATATCTTTCCGGCTTCAAGTTTTGCAAAATCGAGAATCGTATTGACCAAAGAGAGCAAGTTATTTCCCGCAATGGCGATTTTTTCTATGTAAGAGCGTAGATTTTGTGGTATCTCTTCTCTTGTTTGTAAGATTTGTGAAAAACCGATAATCGCGTTGAGCGGTGTGCGAAGCTCATGCGACATATTTGCCAAAAAGATATCTTTAGAGCGGTTTGCCGCTTCTGCTTTGTCGGCAAGAAGTGTAAGGTTATACTCCTTTTCTCTGTTGGTAAGCGTCATCTTTAAAATCTCTAAAAAGATGCGCAATGTGTCAAAAATAAAGGCTTTGTAAGGTATCTCTTTGACGCGTAAAGAGATCGTAATGGTGGCATTGTTGAAAAAAATCTGCTCTGAGATATCCCACGCCTCACTCTTTTTTTCTTGTGAAACGCTGTAAGAAGAAATCGCCCATGAGAGAGAGTTTTTTAGTGATTCTTTGAGGATGTTTTCTAAAAAAAGCACCATCTCTTCGGGTTTTCTAAAAGGGATAAACTTCGCTTCATTGAGCATATAGCCATATTTTTGGATAAAGCGCATACCGGCGTTGACAGCTAAAAAAGCCAAAGAGGAGGTGTGTTCAAAAGGTTTGCTGATAGCTTCAAAGAGCTTCTCAGAGCTCTCATGAAGCACTTGAAGATGGGACTGTTGCATCGCAAGCGTCTCATTTTGGCTAAGGGAGCGACAGAGTGCTTCTACATGTTTGTGGTAGTCGTTGTGCCGCGCATCGATGGCTACGATGTCCACGCTAAACTCATCGATTTGAGGGGCGAGTGCTTTGACGCGCGCGAGTGTTTCGTGGAACTGGCACGAGAGAACATCCAAGGAGGGCAATTTAGGGGAGTTGTTGTGTAAAAGAGTACCGTTTTCATACGCATCAAGCAAAAAAGCCTGTTTGTTTTTATGGATAGAGAGCATTTCAAAGAGAGATTCCAACGCTTCGATAAGGGTGTTTTTAGAGTTCTCAGAGAGATAAGCGCTCTCTTTTTGGTACTCCTTTTGCATCACAAACTCAGCAATATGGAAAAATTTCAGCACTGTTTTGAGCTGCCTTTGAAGCGGAAGGTTTACCGATGCGATATCGACGATGGTTTGCGTAGTTATCTCAAATGCAGAGGCGATGATGTAGGGGTTGAGCCTCACAGGTGAGTCTTTGTACGCTTGTGCGATTTTTTCAAGAAGTTTGGTATCAAAGTCATCATTAAAAAGTGAGACGATAAACTCCGCTCTCATGCGCTTAAGGCGCGGAAGCTCTTGTATGGTAACATGCCCCGCAAAATCTGGGTTAGATAAAAAGTAGTCATAAAACTTATCGACCATCAAAGAGGAGAGAGACTCTATGTACAAACCCACCGCTTTTCTCTCTGAGAGAACCTGCTCTGTGATATTGAAACTTTTTGTGATGTACTGAAGTGTGGTATGCATTTTATTCCTTATATGTGGGGAGAGAGATGCAAAAGCAGCTCCCTTTGTTTGGGGTGCTCTGTACGTCTATGGTTCCGCCATGAAGCGCTACGATTTTTTGCGAGATGGCTAGACCCAAACCTGTTCCTTTGATGGCTTGATTTTGATGCTCTTTTATCTGTGAGAAGGGCTCAAAAAGCAGGCTAATTTGCTCTTGTGTAAGCCCCACGCCCTCATCGCAGATAGTAAGAAGATGGTTTGATTCTTGCAGTTTGTAGCTGATGGTGATGGTCGTATGTGCCGCTGAAAACTTGATGGCATTGGAGAGGATGTTGATGCATACCTGTTTGAAGAGCTGCTCATCGGCTCTTAGAGTACCCTCAAGACCCTCTTGAGAGAGTGCGATGCTCTTTTTTGCCGCTTCACCCTCAACAAGCAGAAGTACCTTTTGCATAAAAGTCTCAAGCGCAAACTCCTTGATGTGTAGCTCCATTTTGCCAGAATCGATTTTTGAAAAGTCCAAGATAGTGTTGACAAGCCCCAGAAGATGCACGCCTGAGAGGTGGATTTTTTCGATGTACTCGTTGCGCTTTTGCTCTGGTAAATCGCTCTTTGCTTTGATGATTTGTGAAAAACCTATAACAGCGTTGAGCGGTGTACGCAGCTCATGGCTCATGGTGTCCAAAAACGCACTCTTTGCTCTTTGTGCGCCAAGGGCCGCCTCTTTTGCGTTTTCTATCTCTGTGATGTCGATGCGTATCCCGATATACTCGACAACATTGCCATTTTTGTCGAGAATGGGGTTAATGACTGCTTTTGTCCAGTAGCTCTCTTTTGTTTTGGAGAGATTTTGTATCTCCCCAAACCACGGCTCTTTGCGCTCTTTGATGGTATGCCACATCTCTTTAAAAAGTGCTTTTGGGGTGGTGGGGTGTCTGATGATTTTGTGCGATTTGCCAATCACCTCTTCTCGCGAAAAACCAGAGATTTTGCAAAACTCATCATTGACATAGGTGATGTTGCCATGTGCGTTGGTTTTTGAGACGATAAAGCTTCTATCAACCGCTGATTTGTACTGCTCCAAAAGAGCCAAAGAGTCAAAATGCTCCTCGCTTAGTGCATTTGTGGAGGATAAAATCTTCTTTACTAGGGTAATGATAGTTGTGATGAGAAGCGCACAGAAGAGCAACAACAGCATCGCGATAAGGGTGAGTTGGTAGATGATCGCCTGAAGCTCACTTGCCACAAGCGTAGCGACATGTGCAAAGAGTGCATCTTCCATTTTTTTGAAAAAGTCTATCGTGCGGGTTGCCTCCTCAAACCATGCATCAGGCATAAGTGTGAGATGTTTTTGAGCAAGAGCCTCTTGGATAATCGCAAATGTTTTTTCTACCTTTGCATCTTGAAGATTTGCTTCAAAAGAGTTTAAAAACTCCTTAGGAACACTGTTTTTAAAACGCTCTAGCTCTGTGTTGTAAATCTTAAGCGACTCTTGAATGGTTATCTGCTCTCTTTGCTCAAATGCATCGTTGATAAAGCTTTGGTTGAGTGTCGCTCGGATGATGCCAAGTGCCTCTTTTGCTGTTGCAAGATAGACAAATGCCTGCATAAAGTTACGGTTTTGTCTCTCATCCATAAGCGTAGGGATGGTAGAAGCGTAGGTAAGGAGCATGGCGATTTTGTGTGAGTAGTGCTCTTTGAGTGCATAGGGTGTTGTTTTTGC
>DKFQ01000138.1 GCA_002452425.1 Sulfurimonas sp. UBA6792
ATAGGTCAGAAAAATACAAAAGAGATTCTCCTCTCAGGACTTAAAGAGCTGGAGTACCGCGGTTATGACTCGGCAGGCATTGCGGTTTTGCAAGAAGGGAGTTTTGCAAGCTACAAAGCAGTAGGCAAACTTGTAAACCTTGAGGAGAAAACCAAAGAGTTTACAACAGAGGGCTTTGCTCTTGGCATCGGGCATACACGCTGGGCGACACACGGCAAGCCAACAGAGCTCAACGCACACCCGCATCTTGGTGAAAACTCCTATGTTGTTCACAACGGAATCATCGAAAACTATGCAGAGCTTAAAAAAGAGCTTCAAACAAATGGCGTAACTTTTTTAAGCCAGACAGATACAGAGGTCATCGTCCACCAATTTGAAAAAAACCAAAAAACATCAAAAAACTCTTTTGAAGCGTTTGCAAAAACCATTAAAGAGCTTCACGGTGCATACGCTATCTTGCTTGCAACCAAAGCAGAGGAAGAGACACTCTTCTTTGCAAAACACGGTTCACCACTTCTCATAGGCATCAATAGCGTAGATGAGAAGTATTTTGCATCTTCAGACACTCCGCTTATAGGTCACTGCACAAGCGTTTCTTACCTAGAAGACGGCGATTATGGGTATGTGACACCGCAAGAGATTGCGCTTTTTGATAAAAACGGCATAAAAAAAGAGGCAAAGTTTGTTGCTCTCTCTCAAAATAAACTCCTTGCCCAAAAAGAGGGATATCGCTTTTTTATGGAAAAAGAGATTTATGAACAAAGTGTCGTAATCTCTGATACTTTAATGGGAAGAGTGAGTGAGAGTGAAATCATTTTTGATGAACTTGACACATCACTTTTTGATGGCATAAACGAGATAAAACTTTGCGCATGCGGCACTTCTTATCACTCCGCCATGAGTGCATCTTATCTCTTTGAGCGTTATGCAAAAATAAAAACTTCCATCGAAGTCGCAAGCGAATTTCGCTACAGAGAGCCAATTATGACCAAAGATACGCTCTTTGTTGCCATCTCACAAAGCGGGGAAACTGCCGATACACTTGAAACACTTAAGATGGCAAAAGCGGCGGGACTGAAAACTTTGGTTATCTGTAACGTGGACAACTCCTCTATGGTGCGCCTTGCCGATGCTTCCATTCTTACTCGTGCTGGCATCGAAAAGGGGGTTGCTTCCACAAAAGCGTTTGCAACACAAATCACTGTTTTTTGGATGTTGGCTCTGTATGTTGCAAAACTCAGAGACTCTTTAAATAAAGAGCAGATTGCTTCTCATATCGCTACACTTCGTGAAGTACCATCACATGTCAAAGTAAGCGATGAGATGCATGAACGCATCAAAAGACTCTCTAAGAGATATCTCCACGGACATGGTTTTTTCTTTATCGGCAGAGATATTTTCTACCCACTTGCACTAGAAGGCGCTCTTAAACTCAAAGAGATCTCCTACCTTCATGCAGAGGGCTATCCTGCCGGAGAGATGAAACACGGTCCTATCGCTCTAGCCGATCCTGAACTATTCACAATAGCACTGCTTCCAAAACATCTGCACTACGAAAAAGCAAAAAGCAATGTTGAGGAGCTGAGTGCGAGAGACTCTACCATCTGCGCTATCAGCCAACTTCCATTTGAGAAAGCAGATGACTTTATAGAGATTTCACCGTGCGACCACTACATGCTTGAGTTTTTTGAAATGATGGTAGCACTACAGCTTCTCTCTCTAGAGATATCTATAAGATTAGGTAATGATGTAGATATGCCGCGAAACTTAGCAAAAAGCGTAACTGTCGAGTGATTTTGAGAGTGTTTAAAATTAAATTTATATTTTCTTAGATACTATCTACATTAAAATTTAAAATTGGCTTTATGTATTTTTCCTATACATAAAGCCAAGAACAAGAGAATCTTCTATGACAACAAAATCACGACTTCTTCTCATCGTCACTTTTATGCTCCTTGGGCTTACCACTGCAACCATTATTAACGTCTCGCTTAACTTTCGAGACTACAGCATCAAAAGTGCGACCGAAAAAGCCCAGATGACAGCAAACGTCGTCAAAGACGGCATTACAGCACATATGGTCAATGGCATGATGGACAAAAGAGCCTACTTTCTCAACCAAATTTCCAACAGTAACGATGTTGAATTTTTACGACTAGTTCGTGGAGAAAATGTTATAAAGCAGTATGGCAAGGGCTTTGAGCATGAGAGCTTGCGTGATGCCATCGATGAAGAGGTACTCAAAAGCGGCAACAGTGTAGAAAAAATCACAGAGACTGCAAAAAGCACAAAACTCAGAGTAAGTATCCCTTACAAAGCGACACAGGACAACACGGTTGCAAGCTGTCTTAACTGCCATAATGTTGCAAAAGGGGAAGTTCTTGGCGTTATCAGTATGGAGTTTGACATCGGCGATATGCGCAACAGCGGTGTCATGACTATCGCTAAAATTCTTCTTATCAACCTCCTCTTTATCGTTGTAGCACTTTTACTCATTAACCACTATGTCACTCCATATATGGATCTCTTCTCCAACCTCCAAAACGGTATCAAAAAAGCATACAGTGGTGACTTCACCCACCAATTTGCTTCTAAAGTAGGAGGCGATGCCAAAAATGTTGTGGAGCAGATGAACTCCTTATTTCGCAAAATGCAAGAGACCTTTGGCGATATAAAATACAACCTTGCCACTTTTATCCCTCAAGGATGCGTCTCTTCAAACGACCCGCTTCATGAAGCAAAAACCATCATAAGTGAACTCTCCGATATCTATAAGTTCAAAAAGACCATTGAACTTGATGCTTCAAAGAGTGAAGTTTACACGAGAATCATAGATATCTTAAAACTCAAATACCATGTTGGGCACTTTGCTCTTTATGAAGTCAACAATGTCAGCAGCGAGAGAAAACTCATCTACTCAACGGAAGAGAGCAGCATCTGCTTTGAGAAAACAGCTAAAAATGCCATCCAGTGCAGAGCGTACAGAACAAACAGCGTTACTATCTCGACAGAGTTTCCAAATCTCTGCCAAGCATGCGTATCCTCAGATATGAATTATGTCTGTATCCCTTTTCCTATCAACCACGACATCAGTCTTGTTCTCTCTATGACCTCAACACTCAGAGATGAAGTGGAACTTATGAAGAAAAATATATCAAGTATCAAACACTATCTCGAAGCAGCAAAACCTGTTATAGAGAGCCAGATTCTTATGGAAAAACTACGAGACACTTCGCTTCGTGATGGTATGACGGGACTTTATAACAGACGCTTTTTAGAAGAAGTTATCGACAAAATAATGAGCCAAGCAGCAAGAAACAAAGACACTTACTCTGTTTTAATGCTCGATGTGGATTTCTTTAAAATGGTAAATGACACCTACGGACATGATGTGGGAGACAGAGTTATCGTTGCCCTCTCTAAGGTGCTCAAATCCTCTATCCGTGAGTCAGACCTTGCCATCCGCTACGGAGGGGAAGAGTTTGTAGTGATGCTTCACAATGCGACTGATGAGGGAACAACAAGTATCGCATCAAAAATCCACTCCGAATTTGCAAAACTCTCTTTTGACGTAGGTAACGGCGAGCCTCTAAGAAAGACTATAAGTATCGGTATAGCAAAATTCCCAACTGATGGAGACACTATCTGGAAATGTATCAAATACGCAGACACAGCACTCTATGAAGCAAAAGATACAGGAAGAAATAAGATAGTAGAGTTTAGAGCAGATATGCACAAAAGCGGTGATGACTTTTAATGACTGGTACCGCGCTGCTCTTAGCCTTATTTCGCTATCTCTATATGACGCATACATAACACAGCAAGTGCGTCACTATTTGGAAGTGAGGCTTTAGCCTCGCCCATTTACCATAAAGAAGTCTATTAAAATTAAAAGAGTGATATAACCGCAAGGCGTGAATGAGGAAGCATACTTGAAGTATGTGACGAGTGAGCAACGCAGCAAGTGCGTCGCTATTTTGATTTTTAGTGCTTAGTGCTGCACGCGCTTACACCTGGAGGTGTGGTCGGTTGTACACCCTCATTGCTTGCTCCGCCTTGTGCGTTTACCGCTTCGATAGTAGCCCAGATAGACTCAGCCGCTGCCATGTAGCGTTTTGCACTCTCGCTAGTTGGTGCTACGAAAGTGATAGGTTTGCCCTCATCTCCGCCTGTTCTGATGCTAGGCTCTATTGGAATCTCAGCGATTATCTTTGTCTTAAACGCATCTGCCATTGGTTGAGATGTACCTTTTCCAAAGATATCATACTCCACGCCAGTGTCCGGAGCGATAAAACCGCTCATGT
>DKFQ01000157.1 GCA_002452425.1 Sulfurimonas sp. UBA6792
TGCACGACTGGGAGTGGATAAGCGCACTGCCTAGAAAGTTCAACACCTCCATCACGGGTGCTATCTCTAACCGCTGCAACGCTTTTAGCCACGACTGCTGTTTTGTTTTGGCGCAAAGGGAGGGCTTTTGGGGTTACAACATGTTTCTTGGCGGCAAAGTTGGCAAAGTGGCAAAGAGTGTGGATATCTTTTTGCTGCCATGCGAAGTGCCTCTCGCGTACAACTCCATCATCGACATCTTTAAGCGATTTGGTTTTCGTGACAACAGAAACAAAAACCGCCTCTCTTTTTTAGTCGAAGCGGTGGGCATGGAGGAGATACGCTCTGCCATCTGCCAAAATGCAGGGATTGACTTTGCACACGCTGGCGAGACGATGACAAAGCTTGATTTTAACGATCCAGACCACGGACGAGTGCAGTTAAGAGACGGTTCGTTTGGCGTGCATATGGTTGTTCCCGCAGGTATCTTTAGCGGAAGCGATTTGGTGCGTGTGGCGGATGCGAGCGAGCAGTGGGGAGATGGAGAGATTCGTTTTGACATCGAACAGAGCATCTATATACTTGGTGTAAAAGAGATAGACGCACTCAAAAACGAGGTGATTTTTCAAAAATACAAAAGCGTTGATTCGCCCTACAAAAATCACCTTATTGCATGTGCGGGCTCACAGCACTGCCCGTTTGGCGTCATCGAGAACAAAAGCGATGCCATCAAAATGGCGGAGTATCTGGAGAAAAAAGTGCCGCTTAGCGAGGGCAGGGTACGCATGTACTGGTCAGGATGTATAAAAGGGTGCGGACTAAATGGGCTTGGAGATATCGGTTTTGAGGGGTGCAAAGTCAAAGTAAATGGCGAAATGGAGGGCGGTGTCAACATCTCACTCGGCGGAAAAATCACAAGCGAGGGTTTGGAGGGCTACACCATACTAAAATCCGCTCCTTTACGTTACGCACACTTTTATGTAGAGACGCTGATGCTAGAGTACAAAAGGCTCAAAAACCCATTTGAGAGTTTCGAGCAGTTCCATGAACGCATCCTAAAGCTCTACACCCCCGCTTGCATCGGCTTTATGATGAAACTGGGAGCGTACCTTAGAGAAAATGGCATTGACATAGAGATAAACTTTGGCGAAAAAGTAAACACAGGAAGAAACGAAGAGTTTGAGCTTTTTGAACTGGGACGCAAACTCTACATGAAGCTAACAGGGCGTGAAGCATACAGTGCATACGACAGATTTACAAATGTGCTAAAGAGTGAAAAACTCCAGAGTCTCCGCTCTATCGCACCAAACGCAGATGAAAATCTCTCTCTTTTATGTGAGAAGATTTTGGAGACAAAAGAGCAAAACAGAGCGGTAGTTTTTTCAGAGGTGGAGGGTTTTATAAGCTTAGGGTAGTCTTTTGTATTATCTATATTTATTTTTTTATTCGATTTGCCCAATAGTTTGGTTTTCTGTGTAGATTCATAATTGCAACGATGAGTATAGAACTCTCATCTTGCTCTTTATAGATAACGCCGTACGGAAAATTTTTTACAAGACATCTCCTCGCACTATGAGAAAACTTGTGCCACGCTTGAGGATAACTACTTATTCGATTAAGAGCATTTCGGACTTCTCCTACAAATCGATATCCAAGGTTTGGTTGCTGATATTCATAATATTCAAAGGCATCATCAAGTTCAACTATAGCGGCATCTAAAAAAGAGATAGTCACAGTTTATATTTCGCAAAAACTTCATTTGATGGAGTAGTATTTAGCTCGCCACGACTATAAGCCTCTAATCTTTTTTCAACTTCCTCCATCCATAGAACGTCAACCTCTTTTGTCGGAACATCAAGGCTGAGCAATATAGCATCTACCAAGTGTAATCTTTCTACTGGTTTAAGGATAAGAGCATCTTCTAAAATAGACATATAAACTCCTTTTTTAATCTTGCATAATTATATCAAAACCTAAATGTAAAATTTATAAATAGCTAAAAACAGAAATGGGAGAGATGAAACGAAAAGAAATGGAACAGGCTATTTTTACTATAACAGCAGATATATTGGTGCTTTTTTATTTCGAGCAAGTTCCAAATTTTGAATCAACTTATCNNTATCTTATTAAATTATTTTTTGTTACAGTATATTTAAAAAAGGAAGAAAATGTATGAAAAAGTAGCCTGTCCCCTTTTTCGCATCTTTAGTTTCCAAAAACAGATAAAACAAGGAAATCTCAAACTCTTTTTCTTTGGCTTCTTGAATCACTTTAACTAGATATTTGCCAGATAAAGTTGTTTCGATAATAAAACTTTTAGTATCATTGAGTGATAAAGAGAGTTCTCTAAAAAACTCTTTTCCAGCTTTAACTTTATACTTTTGTATGTCGTTTGGGTCATATGTTTTAGCTATCTCGTCAGCATTTATAAATTTGAAGTTTTCTAATTCTGAAAAGTTTATAGCAAATGTAGTTTTACCACTACCATTGGCTCCCGCCATAATATAAAGAGTTTTCTTACACAAAACTTATCCCCAACCATATTTATATCCATAAACATTATACCAAAAATAGACCAAGTAACCATCAATAGACTAGCCACTTTTTTAGTAAAAAATACCTCGTTTAAATATTTTAAAATAACAAAAAATTATGAAATATGATAAACTTTTGAAACTTAATCAAGTAAAAGACTGGAGAAAAGATGTATAAAAGTAGTTTGTTCCTATTTTCGTTGTTATTTTATTCTATATTTGCAGTGCATTCATTTGGACTATCGTTTGATAGAGTATATTTTGGTGAAGTAGATGGCAAAAGTGTAACACTTTCAATAGCTCAAAGTGATGGCGAAAATGAAAGTGAAAAGGGTCAAACAAATGAAGGTTCTATTCGTGGATATTTATCATTTCAAGGAATAGAAGACCAGCGTTATATTGGAAGTTTAAAAAACGGCGAAATGTATTTTGATTTATATAAGTATGATGAAACTACCTATAAAGAAATTAAACAAAATAGTTATTTTATAGGAAAACTAGGCAGCCAAGGTATTGTTGGTACTTTGCAGCTTTCAAATCAGTATATTAATCTCGATTTAAAAAATGCGCCGTGGAATGATGGACAGGTGACATGTAAAGAGTTGCATGAGTACAAAAATGTTATTTTTCAGCATAATTTGGATTTAGGTTCTGGGCATGGTTCCCCTATCGATGTTGATTATGATTGTAATGGAACGATAGCTACTCTTCCATTTATGCAGAGTATGTTTCAAGTACGAAATAGTGTAAGAGGTTATTTATTTGGTAGTGCTTGTTTTGGTTCGATGCAATATGCAATTAAACGATATAATCGGTTTGGTTTTTTAAAAGCTGGAATTGCTCCAGAACTTTTTACAAAAGATGTGAATAGAGCTTTTTATTTTGAGAATGAAAAGATTGAGCATGATAAATGGATACGCATTATGCAAAATTATTTCAAATTTTGGGGACATCAAAGTTTACATAACTATGAACTTTATAGCCAATTTTGGGATGAATACATCAAAACATTCCCTAAATTAACCAAATATTATCAAGAGACTTTTCATATTTCACATGAGCAAGCGACACCTTACGCAACAGCTGTAATGCATGAAATTTTTTCCTATGCAGTAGGATCGTTTCCACGTGATTTTATGGATGGTCATCCTGATATTACATCACTAGAAAAAGCGATTATTTCACCAAAAACGACCATTCAACAACTTCAAGAAGCATTCGCAAAAGCAACAGTCGATGAATTGAACCAAGGGTTAAAAACCGCCATTTTGCATAATAAGCCAACCGCATATCTCCAAAAACTTCTCGATTCAGGTGCTAATATCGATAACGGTCATGAATCTGCACTCTTCTTCACTCTCAAAAATCATGAAATTACTAAATTTCTCCTCTCTAAAAAAGCCAATGTCAATTATACTAATTCATTTGGTAAAACACCGCTTTTTTATGCTATCGGATACAATGATTTAGCTATGGTGGAGTTGTTGTTATCAAACGGAGCAAATGTAAATCAGCGTTATTTCTCGAAAGAGCAACTTAATAAAGCTGAATATCAAGAAAATACAAAATTACCGTTTTATCTTTACGGAGTTTCGTGTTCTTTGACTACCACTCTTCGAACTCCTCTATTGCACGCAGCACAAAATGCTGATGTCACTATGATGAAAATATTGATTGAGTACGGTGCATCTATCAAAGATACTGATGAAAATGGATATACATTGGCGGATTATGCAGAACGAAGCAACAAAAAAGAAAATGTTGATTTTGTGCGCTATTTAGGAATTGCCAAGAAAGTGTACTAAAAAAAATGAACAATTGGAACAGTGTATAAAACTTTATCGTCTAAAAAGAGAGCTACTACATAAGCGTTTTGTGTTATATAGCTCCTTTTCTCCTGTTTCCCAAATCTTTAAAACCCACATTTTTTAAAAATCTCTTGCGATTTTTGTGAGAGTATAAAATCTGCAAACTCTTGTGCCAGAGGCTTTTCTTTGGCATATTTTGTAAGTACAAATGAGTGTTCAAGGGGTTTGTATTTGGTTGGGTCTATGGGCAGGTAGTGGTTCTCTTTTTTGTTTTTGATGAGAGAAAATGCCACGATTCCTACTTCTGCAGCGCCGCTATCGACGAATTGCATGCTTTGTGCGATGTTGTCTCCAAGGACAAGTTTGCTTTTTACATCGCCTAAAAGATTGTAGTTTTTGAGAATCTCCATTGCCGCAACTCCATAGGGTGCGACTTTTGGGTTTGCGATGGAGATATGTTTGACGCTTTTGTTCTTAAGGCTTTCTAAACCCTCTTTAAGGAGGTTTGGATCGTGCGCGAAGAGGGCAAGTCTGCCAAGAGCATATACTTTTATTTCACCAAGTGCATTGCCATCTTCTGCTATCTTTTTAGGGTAGAGACTGTCCGCCGCCATAAAGATATCATAGTCAAGCCCGTTGAGAAGCTGTGCATACGCTTTTCCAGTAGCGCTGTAAGTGACCTCAATGTTATCTTTTGGGTGCTGTAGTTTGAACTCTTCTACTATCTCATGCATCGCAAACTTTGTGCTTGAGGCTGCAAATACCTTAAGATTTTGAGCAGCAGAGTTACTCACAAGTGCGATGATTATCGCCGTTATTTTGATAAATTTTTTCATTTTTGCTCCTCTTTCATAATGACTTTTATATCCGCAGGTTTTGCGTGGTAGGGCGAAGATGTGACGATGGCATCTACGCCACACGCCGCAAACTCGGCAACATTTGAAGCGTTGATGCCGCCTGTTGCAGAGACTTTGAGATGCCCAAACTCTTTTTTAAGACCTACACACTTGAGAAGCAGCGAAGGGCTCATTTTTTCGCACTGAAGAACATCCGCACCAAGCAGAGCAAAATACCTTGCCTGCTCATAACTCTCCACTTCAACGATAATTTTTTTCTCAACAAAACTCTTTTTCAATTTCTGAAAACTATTTATAAGCTCCTCCTCGTTTTGCAAAAAAACAAGATGCTGTTCAAAAATCAAAACTGAGTCAAAAAGACCAAGCCGATGCGCTACTCCGCCACCGTCCATAACTGCTTTTAGCATCAACTCCTTTGCTGTTGGAAAATTTTTGCGTGTTGTTGCGATGGTGATATCAGGGTTTATAAGTCGTGCTTTTTGCACCATTTCATGCGTGTAGGTTGCGATACCGCTCATATATTCAAAGATATTTTGCGCTGTTTTCCAAGCACGGTGGAGCGATTTTGCATCGCCTTGGCACTCTGCTATTTTTTGTCCTGCCTCAACTAAAGCGCCATTTTTTTGAAAAAAAGTGTACTCCAATGCACACTCTTGAAAAACCTTTGCCGCCTCATCACAGCCACTAAGAGTGATGTTTGCTTTTGGAGCAAACGAGATACTCCCTCTCTTCTCACCGATGCCAAGCCCAAAAGTAGTCAAATCAAAATAACCGCTATCTTCACGTAATAAATCCATCTTAACTCCTTAAATATCATTGTATAATAAAATATATATCGCTTTGTAAATTTTTTTACCACAAACCAAGTATGATGCTCTTAGGTTTGCAAAAAGAGACAACTTCCATGCCCGTCTGCAAACCCAAATCATCAAAAAGTTCAACACCCATCGTTGCACAGAGGGTATGAGAACCTTTGAGTTCTATGATAACTTCACAGTTAAAGCTGTCACGGTTTATTCGGCTGATTTTGCCTAAAAAGCGGTTCATATCGCTTTTTTGAAGTTTCAAATCTCTGCTGATTGTCAGTGCATTTGCTTTAAAAAGAGCATATATTTCCATGCCTAAAGTGAGCTCTAGCTGCTCAAGCGAATCATTGGTGATAACCGCCATAAATGTCTCCTTGCTGCTCGGTTCTAAAAAAATTTCACTCTCAACAACCCCTTTTTGAATCCTTACAACCTTTGCTCGAAGCTGGTTTCTAGCACTGATGCGGACATCAAAACTCTTTAAAAGATGGATATGCCCATTTTTTTCACTGATGCGTTTGGAGAGGTTGTTCAAAAAAGCATCATGCTCTTCTTGCAAAATTTTGTATGTTTCAATCAGCTCTTTTGCATAGGTTGTAAGGTGTGTACCCCCGCCGCCTTTGCCGCCTTTTGCGCTTTGCACAAGGGGGTGCTCTGAGAGATTGTTCATCGCATCCACGGCGTCCCATGCAGCTTTGTAGCTCATCTTCATCTCTTTGGCTGCTTTAGTGATGGAACCGCTTTTGCCGATGTTGATAAGCAGTTCAATCCGCCCTTCGCCAAGAAAGTTATGCTCCGATTTGTTAAGCCAAAACCGACCGTTGATACTGTTTTGCAAGAAAACCCCTGAGTTTGGTATTGATAGCGAAGTATAATAAAATATATTACGAATGTCAAACTTTTACAAAATAGGGGATTGGCAAAAGCAATATCAAAGAGAAACTTAAGTATAATTCGCGGATTTGTACACAAAGGAATTGCATGGCTAACAAACGGGTATTGGTGAAGTTTTCAGGCGAAGCTCTTGCGGGTGAAGCTGGTTATGGAATTGACACAAAAATCCTCAACTATATCTCTCAGGAAATCAAATCTTTGGTAGAAGCGGGCATTGAAGTGGGCATCGTTATCGGTGGCGGAAACATCATTCGTGGGGTAACTGCGGCACAAGATGGCATCATCAAAAGAACTTCTGGCGATTATATGGGGATGCTTGCAACAGTTATCAACGGCATTGCTATGCAAGAGGCGTGTGAACATGCAGGGCTTCAGGTGCGTATGCAGACTGCCATCAAAATGGAGCAGATTGCCGAGCCTTACATCAACCGCCGTGCAGTGCGCCACTTAGAAAAAGGGCGTGTCGTTATATTTGCAGCAGGAACCGGAAACCCGTTTTTTACAACAGATACGGCTGCAACACTTAGAGCAGTTGAAATAGGCGCTGAAGTAATCATCAAAGCAACAAAAGTTGACGGTGTTTATGACAAAGACCCAAATAAATTTAGCGATGCGATTAAGCTTCAAGAGCTAACATACGAGCAGGCATTAAGCGATGACATTAAGGTGATGGATGACACATCTATCGCTCTGGCAAAAGACAACTCGCTTCCGATTTTAGTATGTGATATGTTTAAAAAAGGTAATCTTTTAGACATTTTACAAAACGGCAATATGCAAAACTGCTCAATAGTCAAATAATCTTAAGGAGATAAAATGAAAGTAGAAGTATTAACAGCAAAAATTTTAGACAATAACCCAAGTATGGATCGTTACCAACTTGCAATTGCTGTAGCAAAAAGAACAGATGAACTCTTAAACGGCGCAACAAGCAAGTTGAATGTTTCCAAAAAAACAAAGACAGCCGATTTGGCACTGATGGAAATCGCACAGGGCCTTGTAACTATCAAAGGCTTTGCTGACATAGCAAAGTAATGGATGTAACTTGAATCAAGTAGATATCAAGCAGATAAAAGAGATAAACAGCGTTGTATCTGCTACAGAGTATCTTTACTCCCAAATTCCACCAAACCTGACGCTCCAAAAAGCGTTAGACTACTCCATAACCGCACATGAAAATCAGTTTCGCAAAAGCGGAGAACCTTACGTTGTCCATCCTATCTTAGTCGCAAGCATCGTCTCTTCCATAACCAACGATGAGTCAATGGCGATAGCCGCACTTTTACACGATGTTGTGGAAGATACGATTATCAGTATTGAAGAGGTAAAAGAGCTTTTTGGTGCCGATGTAGCGCATCTTGTGGAGGGTCTTACCAAAATCGACACCATCCGTGATGCCGAACTTATCTCATCCAACTCCAACGAAAAACTTGTTGTCTCCGCACTCTCATTTCGCAAAATGCTTCTTGCAAGTATCAAGGATGTGCGGGTTTTGGTGGTCAAGCTATGCGACAGACTCCATAACATGCTCACGCTTGACTCACTAGCACCCCACAAACAAGAGCGAATCGCTGAAGAGACACTTGTCGTTTACGCTCCTATCGCACACCGTTTAGGTATCTCTTTTTTAAAAAATCTACTTGAAGATTTGAGTTTTTCCTATCTTTTTAAAGAAGAAAAAGAGCAGATTGATACTTTTTTAGAAAATCATTACCACGCTATCGAGATGAGACTCAATGAGTTTCGCGAGGCTATCCATAAGATTTTAGTGCAAAATGGCTTTGTTGAAGATGATTTTGAGATACTCTCTCGTGTAAAGCACAAATACTCCATCTACCTTAAGATGCAGCGTAAAGGTGTTGGGATAGAGGAGATTTTAGATCTTTTAGCGCTCAGAGTTCTCACAGACGACCCTGTAAAGTGCTACAACATTTTAGGGCTTATCCATCTCCATTTTCAGCCGCTCTCTTCACGCTTTAAAGATTACATTGCCGTACCTAAAGATAACGGGTACAAAACCATCCATACAACCGTTTTTTACAAAACAGCTATCTTTGAAGTGCAAATCAGAACATACGATATGCACCAAACCGCTGAACTTGGCGTTGCCGCGCACTGGAAATACAAAAGCGGCGGCAATGACAATGTCAAACTTGACTGGCTACACAACCTTGGCTATCAAAATGAGTCGGTTGAAGATTTTTATGATCTCATCAAAAATGACCTCTACAGCGAGGATATCTCTGTTTTTTCTCCAAAAGGTGAGGTTTTTACCCTTCCACGTGGTGCGGTTGTGCTTGACTTTGCTTATGCCGTGCACACACACGTAGGTAACCATGCAAAAGCAGCTCTGGTGAACAAAGTCAAAACATCTCTCATTAACGAACTCCATAACGGCGACATTGTCAAAATCGAACTTGATGAAAACACCATCACGCGCTGTAGTTGGCTTGATGCAGTTAAGACTTCCAAAGCCAAAACAAATATCAAGTACAACTGTAACGCAAGAGTACGAGAAATCGATGCAAAATCAAGCATCAACATTGTTGCAGCAGCAATGAACTTGAGCTCTCTAAGTGTAGAAGAGTGGTTTGATAAAAACAACTGTGACAAAAGAGCGAGTGTCACGACCGATATAGAGCATTTGCGCGACGTGATGCATAAACTGATGAATGAAATCAGCCAAAATAGCCGTTTTAAAGGATTTTTATCCAGACATCGCTTTAAACTCAAACTTTATAGTATAAGAGGTTTAGAGATTTTTAGTACATCAAGTGTGAGCGATGTTGTGTTTGACTACTGCTGCCATCCAAAAAATGGCGATGAGGTCATGGCGTTTTTAGAAAAAGGAAAAGCGCATGTACATCATAAAATGTGTTCAAGTGCCATCAAAAAGCTTGATGCCAAAGAGCCTATGGTTTTTATAAGATGGGAAAAACTCACTATCTATAACTATAATATGATAGTCTCACTTCATAGTGGGGTAGGGACTTTGGCAGAGTTTTTGAACTTTTTGGCAAAACTCAAAATCGACATCAACCAGATAGAACTCGGAAAAAACAAAAGCGAGTCCACACGCTACTGTGAAATAGGGTTTGAGTCCAAAGAAGCTGATATTAACGCACTTCGTGCTAAAATCGAACAAAAGATAAAAGTGATCCATTTTATCCGCACTGATGATGCGTATAGATAATTTATAATTATATAGGAAATTAGAGAGTATGTTACAAGAAGCCCTAAGAGAGATACAAAGAGGAAGTGCTGAGATTATCGACAGCCAGAGGATAGAGAAGCTTTTAAAAGCCTATTTTGAAGAGGGCAAGACCTATACAGTCAAAGCGGGTTTTGACCCAACCGCGCCTGATTTGCACCTTGGACACACGGTTCTTTTGCAAAAACTCGCCACTTTTCAGAAGTACGGCGCAAAGATTCAGTTTCTCATCGGTGACTTTACCGCACAAATCGGCGACCCGACAGGCAAAAGTGCTACAAGAAAAACTTTAAGTGCCGTGGAAATCTTGGAAAACGCAAAGAGCTATAAAGAGCAGGTTTTTAAGATTTTAGATGCTTCAAAAACGGAAGTCGTCTTTAACTCGGAGTGGATTAACCCGCTTGGAGCTTCAGGGATGCTCACTCTCACAACCACTTTTAATGTTGCAAGAATGTTAGAGCGTGATGATTTTGACAAAAGATACAAAAGCCAAACACCTATCGCTATCAGCGAATTTATCTACCCTTTACTTCAAGGGTATGACAGTGTTCACCTAAAAAGCGATATCGAGATAGGCGGAACTGACCAGAAGTTTAATCTTTTGATGGGGCGACATCTTCAAAGAGCTTATGAGATAGGAAAAGAGCAGGCTGTGCTTATGATGCCTATCTTAGAGGGGCTTGATGGCGTGCAGAAGATGAGTAAATCATTGGGCAACTATATCGGCGTTGCTGAAATGCCAAACGATATGTTTGCTAAGGTTCTTAGCGTCTCTGACGAGCTTATGTGGCGTTACTATGAGCTACTTAGCACAAAAACATTGAGCGAGATTGAGGCACTTAAAGAGGGTGTTTCAAACGGTTCACTGCATCCAAAAAAAGTAAAAGAGGAGTTGGCGTTAGAGATAACGGCGAGATTTCACTCTCTTGAAGCTGCAAATGCCGCAAAAGATGAGTTTGAACGTGTTCATGCTAAAAATGAAATTCCAACTGAGATGGAAGAATTTAGTGTGGATGGGGAGATAGCTATCACAAAAGCACTTGTGGATTGTGGTTTGACACCATCAACTTCTCAGGCAAGAAGAGATATCAAGCAGGGTGCCGTGAAGATAAATCAAGAAAAGATTAGCGATGAGCAGTTACAATTAGGAAGCGGAGAGTATATCCTTCAAATCGGAAAAAGAAAATTTGCAAAGTTAAAGGTCAACGTATGAGCTACGAATCACTCAAAATCGGAAAATATAGTATAGAAAAACCTATAGTTCAAGGCGGAATGGGAGTTGGCGTTAGTTGGGATAGACTTGCCGGCAATGTCTCAAAAGAGGGTGGTTTAGGTGTCATCAGTGCTGTTGGAACAGGCTATTATGAAGATAAAAAACATGCTTCTAAACTCATAGCGGGCAGACCGCTTGAGGCACTTGGGTTTTACTCCAAAGAGGGCTTTGATGCGATTATCCAAAATGCAAGAAAGATTTGCGCAGACAAGCCTCTTGCGGCAAATATCCTTTATGCTATCAACGATTACGGGCGTGTTGTGCGTGATGCGTGTGAGAGTGGTATAGATATCATCATCACGGGTGCGGGTTTACCGACCAATATGCCTGAGTTTACAGAGGGATATCCTGATGTTGCTCTTGTGCCTATCGTCTCATCTGCAAAAGCACTTAAAATCATCTGCAAAAGATGGAAACAGCGCTATAACCGCCTTCCTGACGCTGTTGTGCTTGAGGGTCCAAAGAGCGGCGGGCATCAAGGCTTTACATATGAGCAGTGTTCTATGCCTGAGAATCAACTAGAAAATCTTGTCAGACCGGTTGTTGAAGAGGCGGCACTTTGGGGAAATATTCCTGTTATCGCAGCAGGTGGTATTTGGGATAAAAGCGACATAGAGCAGATGATGGCACTTGGTGCTAGAGGCGTGCAGATGGGGACTCGTTTCATTGCAACGCATGAGTGTGATGCGCATGAAAACTTCAAAAAAGTTCTCTTAGAGGCAAAAAAAGAGGATATCCAACTCTTTTCCTCTCCAGTTGGCTACCCTGCACAAGGGATACGAACAAATCTTACTCTTTTAGTAGAAAAGCGTGAGGGTCCTGCTATCAAATGTATCTCCAACTGTGTTGCACCTTGTAACCGTGGAGAAGAGGCAAAAGAGGTTGGTTACTGTATAGCGGACAGACTAAGTGATGCTTATCTAGGCAATACGGAAACGGGACTCTTCTTCTCAGGCACGAATGGGTACAGAGTAAATGAGATTATTTCCGTTAAAGAGCTTTTAAATAAACTGGTTGATGGCGAATAGTTTTTAGAGGATGATGCAATTTTTTTCGTGGTTGTTACCATTTTTTTTAGTTGTTGGACTTTGGGCGGATGATGAGACGCTCAAACGCGCAGAGACATATATGCAAAGTAACTCACAGAGCAATATTTTTCGTGCATATAACGACTACAAAAATCTCTATTTGCAATCTATGGTAAATGGGGATGATGCCTTAAAACTTGACGCTTTAAAAGGCATTGTAGCGAGTGGTACAAAACTTGAGATAGATGTTGCAAAGTATGCAGCAGAGCTCAAAACACTCTCTACAAAAAGCAGCACGCACTACAAGCAGCCAGAACCCAAACCGATGAAAAAAACGAAGCACATCGAAGAGGTGCAAGTAGGCACACTTGCAAAGTTGCAAACTGTAAAATGGAAAAACAATACACTTCTTTTAACTTTTGATCAGCCAATCGATGCAAATCGCATCAACTATTTTACGCTCCATGATAAAAAGAAAAAACGTTATCTCTATGCATTTGACATTAAAACATCTATGTTAACTAGTTCGCATAACATTACAAAAAAAGGCATCTCAAAGATAAGAATTGCACAGTTCAACCCAGAGACGCTCAGGTTTGCAGTAGAAAACAGTACTTCCATAGAGCTCTCGCATCGGGTAAATGAGAGAACTCTTGAGATTACTTTTGGTACAGAAGCAAGTAGGGCTACACAAAAGGCTTTAGAAGCTACTCAAAAATCCACACCTTTGCCAAAAACTGTAGGGGGCAAAAAGATAGTCATTGACCCAGGGCACGGCGGGACAGACCCTGGAGCTATCGGTCACAATGGGTACAGAGAAAAAATAGTTGTTTTTACTATCTCTCAAGAGCTTATCAGGATTCTCAAAAGCAGAGGACATACTGTTTATCTGACAAGAAATGATGATACTTTTGTGAAACTTAGCAAAAGAACAGAGTTTGCAAATGACAAAAAAGCAGATATATTTGTAAGTATTCACGCTAACGCAGTGCCAAATGGAAATGCGCATGAGGTGCATGGGATAGAGTGCTATTTTCTCTCGCCTTCACGCTCTGAGAGAGCCAAAAAAGCAGCAGCTCAAGAGAACTCAGCCGATATGAGCGATATGAATATCTATGGCAAAGATAGTTATCTTAACCTCTTGAACCATCATAATATCGTAGCGTCCAACAAACTTGCCATAGATTTACAAAGAGGAATGCTTGGCGCACTCAACCCAAAGTACAAAGATGTACGAGATAGTGGTGTCAAAGAGGGACCTTTTTGGGTTTTAGTCGGAGCACAAATGCCTTCTGTTTTAGTTGAAGTAGGCTTTCTCTCACATCCAAAAGAGGCAACGCGTCTTGTAGATAAAGAGTATGTAAAAACGATGGCAAAAGGAATGGCAGATGGCATTGAACGCTATTTTGTCAATAACCAGTAAAAAAGAGGTTAACTCTCTTTTTTATACTCCAACTCCCCTGCAACTGCCTCTTTCTCATTGATGATTTTTTCTATCTGCTGTTTGACTAAGTCATAGCGAAACTGCTCTTTAAATCCTATTATTCGTCCACCGGCAGCATTTGGATGTCCGCCGCCGCCGCACCACTCTTTGGAGATAGTCGCAACATTGACACCGTTGTTTGCACGCAGGCTTAGGGTTCCTTTGAAGCTTACATCTACGATAAAATCATACTCCGGATAGGTAAGTAAAAAACCGTTGCCGATGATAGAGGTGTTGCCAACAGCGTAGCTTAAGTACCCTTTGTATCCCTTATAGTAAATCGTTTTTGTCTCTCTTGCATCGCCTAAGAGCTTGACGATGTAGGTTGTAGCCAAGTTGTCAAGGGTGTCATTTTTCTCTGTTTTGAAAAAATCTTTTTTAAGAAGATGTATCTTTTCATCTAAAGCGATAGGTGCATCTTCGAGTTCCATATATTTTGTCGCTTCAAGGAGGAGTGAGAGTTTATAATGGTTGTCCTCTTGGGGGAACATAATCTTGTTAAGCTCGCGCATCTCGCTTATAAGGCGCATGCAGACTTTGCCATACTCAAAGTTTGCATGCTCCTCCATCTTCCACAAATCCACCGCATTGACGATGGCGACATAGTGCTCCATCCATG
>DKFQ01000108.1 GCA_002452425.1 Sulfurimonas sp. UBA6792
TACTAAGCGTTGCGTCGTTGTTTACTGTTTGGTGTTTTTCATCAATGATGCCGCAATGACCATGGTCTGTGTATTCGCAAAAACATAAGTCAGTCACGACAAACATCTCCGGATGCGCCTCTTTGATGGAGCGGATGGCTTTTGCGATGATACCGTGTTCACATAGAGAGTCTGAACCGATGGAGTCTTTTACATCGGGTATCCCAAAGAGTATGATGGCGTAAAGTCCAAGTTTTTTAAGCTCCTCGCACTCTTTTAAAACCTCATCAATGCTCATTTGAAACACCCCTGGCATAGATGCAACTTCTGTTTTTATCCCCTCTCCGCCTCTTACAAAAAGCGGATAGATAAAATCGTTTACGCCGACACTTGTTTCACGCACAAGTGAACGAAGATGGTTGTTGAGGCGTGTTCTGCGAAATCTTTGAAACATTATTAAACCTTTTAAGCTATAATTTTTGAAAATTTTACCCTTTTAAAAGTAAAAAACAAGGCATTGTAATTGAATATTGAAATTTCAGAGATAGCAAATTTACCCTCAAGATTTGGCGACTTTAAAGTCAAAGTCTTTAAAGAGGGTTGCAAAGAGCATTTGGTACTCTACAAAGAGCCGCTAGACGAAGTTCCTATCGTAAGAGTTCACTCTGAATGCTTAACAGGCGATGCGATGGGAAGTTTGAAGTGCGACTGTAGAGACCAACTCGAACACGCACTCAAACTTGCGTCAAAAACTAACGGCATGGTCATCTACCTCAGACAAGAGGGACGCAATATCGGGCTGCTCAACAAGATAAACGCTTACGCACTTCAAGACAAAGGTCTCAACACCATTGAAGCAAATCATCAATTAGGATTTGATGCGGATGAGAGGACTTACGAAATCGTCCCTTTTATCCTTGCACACTTTGGCATCAAAAAGATCAAACTCCTTACAAACAACCCAAAAAAGATTGATTCGCTCAGCGGTATCGAGATAGTAGAGAGAGTGCCAATCATCATGAAGTCAAACCCGCACAACGAGGGCTATCTTGCCGTAAAAAAAGATAGTATGGGGCACCTGCTTTAATATGATGGAAAATTTCTCAAACCTCAAAGCCGCACTTTTAGAGCTAGATACCGCACTGCCGGAAAACTTTTTTTACAATATCCAAAAGTACAAAGAACGCCTCTCTCAGTGGAACAAAATCCACAATCTTACCGGTGCAAGAGATGAAAAAACCATTGATGCGTTCATTTACGACTCCATCTATCCCATTACCTTTTTGCCAAAAGTCAAAAATCTTTTAGACATCGGGACGGGTGCAGGTTTTCCGGGGCTTATCCTTGCTATGGGTCTGCCCGATACCAAAGTAACACTTGTAGAACCTCTGGCAAAACGTGCGAGTTTTTTACAGTTTATAAAGGCTGATTTGGGGCTTGACAATGTCACCGTGGTGCAAAAAAGAGTAGAAGAGATGCCAAGCGAAATCTTTGAACTTGTGACTTCAAGAGCCGTTATAGAGACAAAAATGCTCTTAGAACTTAGCAAAAACTTCCGTGATGAACACTCAAAACTTCTTTTTTACAAAGGAGAGCGGGTTTATGATGAAGCTCCAAATGAGCTAAACTACAAAATCATAAAAACACAAAAGAGACACTATCTGCTAATCGGAGAAGAGATATGATATGGAAAATTTTACTTGTTGTAGGTGTGATTGCTCTTGTCTATTTTATGTTTATTAAAAAAAGACCAAAAGTACAGAGTGATACAAAAAAAGATGCTCCAAAAAGCAGTGATATGGTTGAGTGTGCCACATGCGGTATCTACTGCGCTCTTGATGACACCATCGTCAGTAACGGCAAATACTACTGCTCCAAAGAGTGTTTGGAGAAGATAAAATGATATTTTTTGGACATAGATTTATAGAGAGTGAGAGTTTTTACCATATCTGCTGCATAGAGGCGATAGAAAACACACCTCCATCCTGCACACTCTACGCTGAATTTAGCGAAAATAACCTTGATGTTATAGAGTATATGAAGCGCAATCAACTCCCCTTTGCACTCTCTATCCAAAACATCACGGAGCTTCTCTACGCATCGGCTTTAGGTGCTTCTTACATCATTGTAGAGAAAAATTTGGCAAAAACTGCTCAAAACATCGCACAAGAGTATCTTATGGATGCAAAAATCCTAGCTTTCATTTTAGAAGAGGAAGATATAGAAGAGCTTGCACTTCTTGGTGTTGATGGGGTGCTTTTTCCCAATGCAATTGTAAAAATCAGCTCTTAAGAGATTTCAAGAGACATTTTAGGTACTTTTACAAATGTTTTAGGCTATAATGGAGACAAGATTTTAAAAATGGTTTCATACAATGCGTACTTTAAATAGAAATTTTTTAAAAATTATCCCTCTGCTTTTCTTGCTTATTGGAGCAACGAAAATCACTTACATCTATTTTGAGACCAAAGAACGTGAAGCTGATTTTGCAAAAAAAGAGGCGGAGGTTCTCAACAGTTACGCCGTTGAAAACAGAAACTACTACCAACAACTTTTCTTAGATGGAACGATTCGCTTAGATGAAAAATCTCTTCCTGCTCTTCCAGCCTACAGTTCACATCCTATATCTCAGAGATTTTCACAAAACAATCCGCTTCAAATCATCCTTGCGACTGTTTCAGACAGAGCAAGAAATCCAAAAAATCTCGCAGATGCGGAGGAACAAAAAGCGATAGCCTTTTTCAAGCAAAACCCAAAAGAGGAGTTTTACTTCAACGCGCAAAACAA
>DKFQ01000134.1:0-3304 GCA_002452425.1 Sulfurimonas sp. UBA6792
CCTGGTATAACATACTGTGCTGCAGCAACAAGTCCAAAAAGTAACTGTGCTCCAAAAAGAATCGCTGCAACTGTAAAGTACCAAGTCGCTAACTTTTTAGATTCAGATTTTAAATAACTATTTGCCATTTACCGCTCCTTGTATTTTTCCAAAGTTTCTTGGGAAACCATTTGTATCAATTGATGACATATGTTTCAAGAAAGCAACTAAACCTTTAGCTTCTTCAGCAGTAATACCAAGATTTGGCATCATACGAGCGTGCGTTGGATATTGAGATGGATTCATTAAGAACTCAGCCATCGCTTCTTCTTTAGTCTCTTTACCTGTCATACCCATCATTGGACCTGTTGGACCCCATGCCGGATCTAACCAAGCTTTTGTTAAGTCTGGAGCATAGTATGCACCATTTCCTAGTAATGTATGGCAGTTCATACAGTTTTTAGATTGTGAACCTAATTTACCAATACGCAACAACTCAGCAGCTTCTTCTTCGCTCCAGTCATCTCTTCCAAAGAATTTCTCTTTTTCTTGGAAAGCTGAAGTCCCCTCTGCGTTCATTCCACCAATAACTGGAATTTCATGCTGACGCTTCTTGTTCATCTCGTAAGTAATCTTGTAGTTGATAACTGTAGGTCCTGGAACCCTTTTCGTTACGCCATTTTGTATGTCTGCATCAGTTCCCATTGAAATTTGAGCACTTGTATCAAATGTCAACCAAATAAGTAAAACTGAAGCAAAACCTGTAATCCACGCCGCTGTACGTTGCCAGAAGCGATTGTCACTCCATACGGAATTTTTAGCCACTATACCCTCCTATAAATTATGGGTCAATATATATGAATTAATGTTCATTTTCTTCATGAACATGGTCTTGCATGTAATAAACTGCATGTGGAAGTAATAACAATCCAATAGCAGCAACAACCAAAGCTTTAGCTGTAAGTTCATTTACATGCATTAAACTTCCCATCAAATACAAACAATAAGCAGTCAACAACCAAAACAGATATGCAAAAGGCATCGTCCATTGCTTGAGAAGTTTAACTTTTACAGCCGTATATATACCAACATAGAATCCTCCAAATACCAGTACGAGTGTAGAAGATACAAATATCGTTAGAAAATCATCCACAAGAATGTCGCGGGACATTAAAGCTTCATCAACCATTTTATCTCTCCTTCGTTCGTTCCATTTTTCAGAATCAAGAGAAGTTTAGTCTGAATTAGTTTAAAAACAGTTGATTTGTATCAATTTTTTTTGGTAAATTAAAAATTAAGG
This sequence comes from Sulfurimonas sp. UBA6792, assembly GCA_002452425.1. Lineage (GTDB taxonomy): Bacteria > Campylobacterota > Campylobacteria > Campylobacterales > Sulfurimonadaceae > Sulfurimonas. The sequence goes on from DKFQ01000134.1 coordinate 1,280, forward strand.
TTAGTTTTATTATTAATGTAACTATACGAAACATGCCCAAAATTTATACAATTTCAGTTTTTTCAGTTCGTATGTTTTAGTTTTTATAAAAGCGTTAAAAGAAGTGAAGCAGACTAGAGAGGGTAAATGCAAAGAGTATTGTTGTGACAACAACGACGCTGCGCTTAGATTTCTCCTCTATCTGGTGTTTGCGCTCAAGATAATCACCAAGCCAAATCCCTGGAAAAACAGAAAACATCAACATCGGAACACTCATCACACCTACTATTACTAAATCTTGCATGCTCATTTTATCAATCTCTTTATTTTTCATTTAAATTTTGTTTTATCTCTATTATTATATCATTGATTCATTAATTTTTTTTAATGTAGAATTAATTTTACAAAAAAAATCATGAAAATAAAATCAAGGGAGATGGTTATGAAAAGAATGGTATCGATAGCTGCGGCTTCTGTTGCTACGTTAATGCTTATGTCGGGATGTAGTTTAAAGAGTGGAGATAGTGAGATGGGAGCGCATGTACAAGAGGATGCGACTATATGTAAAACTGCTATTTATATCGGACATCGTAGTTCAGAAAGTGTTATTGAAGCGATAAAAAAAGCGGGACATGAAGAGGGTTGGAGAATGACTGAGTTCAAATCAAACGCTATTATGGCTGAGAAGATTATTGATGGAGTGATGCGTTCGACTACTATCATCGTAGCAAAAGAGCATATTATGTGCTCTAAAGATAACCTACCTCAATCAGAGCTAGAGGTTTTAAGAACTGCAATCGTAAAAGAGTTACAGCACGATAAAACGAAACACTAATACTTCTTTTAGCTTAGCGTGACGCTAGGCTAAAAACTACTTTAACTCTTTTTCTACTCTGAGGAGTTCGACTATATTTGGGTCGCTTAGAACTGGAAAAACTTTTCTTACTGCGTCAGTTACCCATTGAGGATAGATTCTAAAGTTGAGTTTTGCACTTACTTGAATCGGGTATTTTGTCCCTTTGTCTAGTGTAAATTTTTCCACTCTTCTCTCGCCTGCTGGTATGCGTGTGTCACTTAGAAGTGTTTTGTACTTCCAAAAAAGAAGTCCGACGGGCTTATGATTTTCATCGCCAAAAACCTTTTGAAAAAGTCTGCTTCCATCCTCTATGTTGCCGTCACTTTTGAGTTTGCCGCTTGAGAAAATCAGTTTGTCCTCTCTATCTTTTACTTCAATGTCCAGCCATAACTCCCTAAAATCAGCCACGCCAGTGGGGAGATGATGTCCTGCGCCGACATTTTCGACGCCTACTTCCAAAACGCCATCCTTTAGTGCAACATCAAGTTTGGCTGAAGTTCTAAGAAGCTGAAGCGTCTGCTCCTCTTGTGCTTTGTCTCTAAGACCTGATAAAAAGTGGTTTGAGCCTGCAAAATAGTGAACTTTGACATCCTCTTTGGTAGCTCCGCCATCCGTAGAAGTGCCTCTTAAGGGCGCAAATTTACCATCTTTGAGATTTGTCATATGGCAGTCTATGCAGCTTTTATGTTTGGTTTTGTCGTTTGGGTTGTTAAAGGGAGACTTCTCCCACTCTTGAAACGTTGAGACGATTTTTATGCCATTTTGCGGGTGGGATTCATCATGACACGAGGCACAGTAGCGGCTCTCTTTGTAAATCTCTTTGGAGTAGCTCTCTTTATGTGCAGTTGGATTTGAGTTAATCAGTTTTTCGCTAAACCAGTTCCCTAAAGCCGACTTGGAATCTTCAAAAGCATACTTTTTTCTATCCAATGAGAGTTTATACGAGGCGTTGCCGCTAGAGTTTGCATCTGTTATCTGATGGCATGTGATACAAGAAACACCCTCTTCAAGCCTGAAATTGCCATGTTCTTTAAAATCTTTGAGAAGCGTTTTTGCACCTTTTTCAAAATGTTCATTACTCACGAAATTGCCATCCATGGCATGCGTGCTTTTGCCAATTCCTACCGAAAGCGCGCTTGGGTTGTGGCATCCCATGCACCATTTGCGAAACTCCTCTCCCTCAACCTCTC
>DKFQ01000134.1:3326-3503 GCA_002452425.1 Sulfurimonas sp. UBA6792
GGTTTGAGTTGCTCCACTGCTCAAAAATCTCGCTGTGGCATGATTTGCATTTTGCGGAGTTTGTCCAATCCTCGCTGTGGTAGCTTTTTTCGCCATTTTTGGTTATCTCAAGATTTGAGAGTTCTGTTATCTTGCTTTGTGAGATAGATGGATAGAGGAGAAAAAGAGCTGCTACAA
>DKFQ01000025.1:0-5971 GCA_002452425.1 Sulfurimonas sp. UBA6792
AGATGCCTTTTGTTGTATAATTCTTTGACTATGGAAATAAAGCAATTCACATACAAATTTTGTATTTTTTTATTGGCAACAACGTCCGTTTTTTCGAGCGAATTTGATATAAAAACTTTTGGAACATTGGGTGCTGTTTACAATGACAACAGCAACTATATATACAGAAAAGACATATTCCAAAAAGATGGCTCTTCAGGTGATTTGAGTTTTAAAACAGACACACTTATCGGTCTGCAAGCTTCCTTTAGCGTCAATGAAAACTTTTCTCTTCTGCTTCAAGGTATAGTAAATAACGATTACAACGATGAAACAAAAGCAACTATTGACTGGGGATATCTCAAGTATGATTCAGGTGAAAATTTTGTCATCAAAATAGGAAGGATTAGAACGCCTTACTATAAAAACTCCGACAACCTCAATGTAGGCTACTCAAACCTTATGATACGAGAGAGCGTTGAAGTTTACGGTCAAGTTCCTTTTTCATCCTACAACGGCATCGAAGCAACCTACTCAAACATCATAGATAAATATTTTTATACACTTCAAGCAAACTATGGAAAAGAGGAACTAGTTGTTCCTATACATTCGATTCATCAAGAAGCAAACATAGAGATAGATAATCTCTATGCCTTAAATCTAACATTTGGAACGACTGCATTGCAAGCTAGAGCTACCTACCTCAATGCAGACATAACGGCTTCAAGCGCTTCACTAGAGCAGCTCTTTGGTGGATTGCGCGCAGCTGGGCTAGACACATTGGCAAACAGATACGACTTTAAAGATAAAAATTCCCAATATATGGGAGTCGGACTCTTTTTAGACTACAACAATATTATATTTACAACAGAATACGGACGCAGAAAAATTCCTAGTTTTTTTGCAAACACTCACGGTTATTATGCTACCTTAGGATATAGCTTTGACAAATTTATCCCTTATATAACATATGCAAAAAGCAAGATGGATACCCCTACTTATGATGCAAACACAGGTATAGCGGCATTAGACACTTTGCTTCGCGCGCAGAACTTGGCACAATCATCAAAAACGCTCGGAGTAAAATACTACATCAACGAAAATTTTGACCTAAAATTTCAGTATGAACGCGTTGTACCAAAAGGTGACTATGGGAGCTACCATCTAAGCTCTGTGCAAAAGCCTCAAGAGCTCAATGTATTCTCCTTTGCTTTGGATTTTATATTTTGAGAGGGTTTGACGTATGAAAATTATTTTCTCATTTCTGCTGACTTTATGCTTTCTCAATGCGCAAATGGTAGTAGTGACAAATAAAAATTCTCAACTAGACACCCTTTCTAAAGAGGTAGTTCAGTATATCTACTTGGCAAAAACAGACAAAGTAGCAAACATCAAAGTAAAACCAATTCTCTCAGATGACAAAGATCTGCACGGTAAGTTTTGCAACACCATCTTGTGTAAAAGCGAATCTCAGTATAACAGCTACTGGGCTAGACTTGTTTTTACGGGGAGAAAACCCATAGCAAAAAGATTGGAGTGGCAAGAGATTGTTACAAAACTTCAAGAGCTAAATACCATCGCATATATTGAAAAAAAAGATTTAAAAGAGGAGTGGAAGGTTATTTATGAAGAAAACTAAAAACCCGCTTCACTTCTATCATTCGCTCTCTCTTCTTAAGAAATTTTTGCTTGCACCAGCCCTTGGGCTTGTTCTAGTCTTCCCATTTTATATCTTTGCTTTTTTTAGTATGAAGGAGATAAAAAATTCCGTACAAGAGTTTAACAGCGAACTAAATCCACTGCAAGAGACCGCTTACAACAATATTCTTTTACTTGAAAAAATAGCAAATGATGTCAATAGCGCCGTTACCGCCAAAGAGGTAGAGTGGATAGACTCTGCAAAAGTTCATGCACAACATATCAGAGAAAACCTCGATACATTTTCTAAAAGCAATTATGAAAAAGATGCGCAAGATGCTCTTGTGGCTTTAAATATTTACTGTAAAACCATCAAAAATGTTTCTCAAAAAATCATCGAAAATGGCAATAACTACACGAATATAGAAGAGGACACACAAAGAGCTATTGCAAACTACAATACACTTGATGCATCGCTAAAAAATTTAAAATTTAAAATCAAGCAAGAGATTGCAACCAGCGTAAACTCCCTCTATGAAAACACAAACTTCTTATTGCTTCATGGGAATTTTATTTTTTTTGCTTGGTTTTTTTTATCGACGTTAATCGTTTTTGTGGTTTATAGAGATATCCGCTACAAGATAAATACGATAGTCGCGGACTCAAGAGAGATAGCAAAAGGCGATGTGGACTTCCAAAAGAGGCTCTGCATCGTCTCTTATGATGAACTCGGTCAAATCATAAAATCGATAAATATTTTTATCAACAAACTCCATAAAAACCATGAAGAGTTATCTGCAGCAAAAAAAGAGTTAGAGAACTTGTATATCACCGACAGACTCACAGGTGTTTACAACAGAGTAAAACTCGATGAAATAATAGACAAAGAACTCAAAAGAAGAGAGCGATACGGTACTTTATGCTCCATAATCTTGATAGATATAGACTATTTTAAGTTAGTCAATGACACGCATGGTCACCTTGTTGGCGATTCTATTTTAAAAGAGTTTGCTGCCATTCTTAAAGAAAACATCAGAGACACCGACTATGTAGGCAGATGGGGCGGTGAAGAGTTTATGATTATCTCACCACAAACAGACCAAAGCGGAGCTCTCTCTTTAGCCCAACACTTAAGAGCCAATGTAGAAGAGTTTTTATTTACCACCGTTGGCAAAAAAACAGCAAGTTTTGGCGTAGCCACCTGCACAGAGCAAGATGACATCCAATCTCTCATAGACAATGCCGACAAAGCGCTTTACAGAGCCAAAGAGAGCGGTCGCAATCAGGTTATTTGCTACAATAACTTATGAGAGCTTTCTTAAGCGATATCCCTCTCCTCTTACGTTGACAATCATCCCGTTTTTTAGCTTTTTTATGAGCGCACAAACCCAGTAACGGATGGTAATGGCGGAGACCTCTTCGTTGTCCCAAACGTAGTTTTGTATCGTTTCAAAACTCACTACATTTCCCAAATTTTGCACCAAAAGACGCAGTAAAAGAGACTCTTTTTTTGTCAGTTTTACGTTTATCCCATGGTAAAGAAGTTCGCCGCTAAGAAGTGAGTAGGTGTATCCTTGCGACAAATCACACCCCTCTTGGTTCCCTTGAGGATTCACAAGGCGCATGATATTTCTAATGCGAAGAAGAAGCTCCTCCATCTCAAAAGGTTTTTTCAAGAAATCGTTACTCCCAAGAGCAAAAGCTTTTTTAAGATACTCAATTTCGATATGCGTCGAAATCATAATCGTCAGAGCATTGGGATACTTCTCGACAATAAATTTTAAAACCTCATAACCATCAAAATTGGGAACATTGATATCAAGAACGTAAAGATCGTGCTTCTTTTCATATACAAGATTCATAGCGCTCTCCCCATCTAAGCAAGAGTCCACGATAAATCCAAACTCCTCAAGTTCATGTACCATGGCAGCATTGGTGCTAAAATCATCCTCTAAAAGAAGCACTTTCATACTTTATCCCTACTTTTTGCTTCTCTTTTGACTATCTCTTTTGGAATTTTATAGACAAAAGTCGTCCCCTCTTTCTTAATACTTTGGATTTTGATAGCGATGCCGTAGTCATCACAAATCTCTTTGATGATGCTCATTCCAAGCCCAAGCCCTTGAATGTTGCTGCTCACTCTGTAGTACTCTTTAAAGAGGCTTTGAACCTCCTCTTGGCTCATACCGACACCTTTATCTCTGACTATGAGGTTCAGTTCTTCGTTATCACTTGCGATGATAATTTCTACAACTGCAGATGATTTTGTTGAGTACTTTATGGCGTTTGAGAGCGTATTGTCGATGAGTCTTTGGAGTTCTACCCTGCTCATAAGGATATACAAATCACTATCCGCGTAAAAATCCAGAAAAATATTTTTCACACTCGCCATCGCATCAAAGTAGAGCACTCTATCGGCGATAAACTCCTCTAGCTCTATCCACTCGGCAGGATAACAGAGCTTCTCTTTGCCTGCATGAAAGGCGATATCATCATAAATGGTGGCAAGCATACGGGTTGAACTTTTTATCATGGCAACATTTTTCGCACTGCAATGCTCTTTTGCCATAATGGAGAGATGCAACTCTATGGCACTTAGAGGCGTTTTCATCTCGTGAATCATTTTGCGTACAAAAAAAACCTGCTGTTTTTCAAGCAAATCACGTTCATTTGCGACATCTTGCTTCTCTTTGCTCTCTTTTTTGTACAATCCTCTGTAGTAAAAAACCGCTAACAAAGCAAGAGGCACGATAAGTAGTAAATAGTCCAATCTGATATTTCCTTTTCTATTTAAATGGTATTAATATTTTGTAATATTGTAACTTTTAACTCTTTAAAGCTCATTTTCTGGGCATGGTTTTGCAAAAAGATAGCCTTGAAAATAGCTGCATCCGAGATTTTTAAGCTCTTCAAGCTGCTCTTTTGTTTCAACGCCCTCTGCAATCACCTCAAAACCAAACTCTTCTCCCATCATCAGAATGGTTTTTATGATGGTTTTATCAGAAGAGTTCTTGCCTAGTCCAAAGACGAATGATTGGTCTATTTTTAGCTCATCTATGCGCAGGTGCTTGAGGTACCTCAGATTTGAGTATCCCGTCCCAAAATCATCAATCGAGATAGAGACACCAAAGCTATTTAATGCATCGAGTTTTTGCATGGCGCTCTCTTGATTATCTATGGCGACGCTCTCTGTTAGTTCGATTCTCAGCTTCTTTGGGTCTATATTTTTTGAGATAACTAAGTTTTTGATATTTTCCACAAAGCCTTCATCTCTAAACTGTTTTGGGCTGATGTTGACAGAGATGCGCCACTCTTTTTTTACCTCATCATTGGACCATTTTATGATGAGATTTGTAGCTTCATCTAGCACATACGCACCTATCTCTTTGATGATATCACTCTCCTCTGCAAGCGGGATAAACTCGTTTGGAGGCACAAAACCAAGCTTTGGATGCTGCCATCTTATGAGTGCTTCAACACCCACAACATTGGCATCGTTATCTACTTGTTTTTGGTAGTAAAGGACAAATTGACGCTCCAAAACCGCCTCTTTAAGATTTTGTAACATTAAAGAGCGTGCATTTGTCATATCTTGAAGTGTTTGGTCATAAAATTTTATAAGGTTTTTTCCACTCTTTTTTGCAACACGCATAGCATGCTCTGCTTGATTGAGAACTGTTTGTGGGGCAAGTTTATTGTCAAAAAACAGAGCAATTCCGACACTGCACGTTAGATGAAACGTTTTTTTGTCCAAAACAAATGGTTCTTTTGCGGCTGCAACTACTTTTTTTGCAAGCTGTTTTAAGATAATTGCGGACTCTTGTTCTTCCCGTGAGAGCTCTTTGACTAAAATAAAAAATTTATCTCCGCCAAATCTCGAAACCATAGAGAGCTTATCTGTTTTTGAGACAAGTCTCTTTGCCATCTCTTTTAAAACTTCATCCCCTCTCTCTTTGCCTACAAGGTCATTTACATTTTTAAAATCATCAAAATCCAACAGTAAAACAGCCCCATGTTTTAAACTCTCACTGCTTTTCATAAACGCCTCCTTGAGATGCTGCTCAAAAAGATTTTGATTGGGAAGATTTGTGAGTTGATCATAGTAAGAGAGTTTGTCAATCTCATTTTCAAGAACTTTTTTCTGCTCCACGTCTTTGATGGTGAGTTCTCTAATGACATAGTAGATGATGATGAGCAAGAAAAACGTAGAGATAAAACTAAAAATCGCTATATTGTAAAAACTATGCATACTCTCGTAAGCTAGTTTTTCAGAGGGGATTTTTATGCTTACAACACCACGTATATCGCCTACTTTATAATCATAAGCAGTATCATAATTTTTTTGAATTGATGG
>DKFQ01000025.1:6126-7854 GCA_002452425.1 Sulfurimonas sp. UBA6792
GTTGTTCCATCATGTGAGAGTTCCGCAAACTTATCGCTAATGATAGTAGAAGCATATGCAGGCAGGAGTTTTACGGTTGATTCGTTTATTTCAAGATTACTATCTAAAAACTGATGATGGTAAATAGTTCGCATCGAGATAAAATAGTTTTTAAGATTTTGGGCTTTTGTTAGCGCTCTTACTTCGATATTTTTTTTCTCTTTTTTGTACATCTCATATGTAAGAAGCGTGTTAAACAAAACCACAAAAATGGCAATAACCCAAAAAATTTTTTTATTAAAATCGATGTGAATCATCTTAAAAACTCCCTTTGCTATGTTTGAAAAGTGCTTGAATTTTTCCTAAAGATACTCTATCCTGTTGCGACCGTTTGTTTTTGCTTTATAAAGCGCTTCATCTGCCCTTGCTATAAGCGTTGCTATCGTGTCACTCTTCAGAGGAGAAGTTATCCCTATGCTTACCGTTACATCGATTTTATGATTTTGAAAAAGAAAAGTCTCAGATGCCGTAATGCTCAAAATCCTCTTTGCGATAACCATTGCACCCGCTGTTTTTGTCATGGGCAGAAGTATCAAAAACTCCTCTCCTCCAAAGCGAATAAAGACATCTGTATCTCTTAAAATCGTTTTGACTCTCAAAGAGAGCTCTTTGAGTATCAAGTCACCTGCCAAATGACCGTACGTATCATTGACTTTTTTAAAAAAATCGATATCATAAATCAAAACACAAAAAGCATTTTCAGAGTAACGTGAATAGAGTTTTAGCTCATTGCAAATACGCACTTCTCCGTGGTTTTTGTAAAGCCCCTCTGTTAAAGAGTCATAGAGTGACTCATTTCTAAGCGTTACATAAAGCTCTTCGATAAGCGGATCGTGATATAAAATCACAGCTATGGACTTTTGCAGAAATCTTATAGTAAAAAAATAGTTCTCATTGTTGATAATTCTCCACTCTGCATAGGGGAGTTCATCAGGATCTGCCTCTATCTCAAGGTTTGCTAAAAGTTTCTCTAAAGATATCTGTTCCCCAAACATGACACTAAAAGTCTGAGTCGATTCAACTATCTTTTTTGTAGAAGCATCAAAAAGCGCTCCAGCAGCTATAAAATCAAGCATTTGTCCCTACTCCTTTAGAGAGTTGGATGCTCTTCATAGCCTCTTTGGTGGTTCTGTACGTTTTTACATCACCCAAAGATATGCCAAGGTGCGTGAGACTTTTGGCGATATTTGCATTGACACCGCTTATGTAGGAGCGAGAGCCCATAAAATGGATAGCATTGTTTAGCTTGACAATCTGCTGTGCTATTTCACTGTTGATATCAAAGATAGAGTTTATCTCAACGATAACATCAGTAATATTGACATTTTCCAAGTTTTTCAAAACCTTATCGATAATCTTTAAGATACGGTTTGAATCAAGCGTTCCCACAAGCGTAACCATCAAAACACCCTCAGATATCTCGCTCATGGGAGCTTCTCGCTCCTCTAGTTCAGAGTTGGTTGACTCTACAAGTTCTTGATTTTTATATAACAACTTTATAATCATTTTAGAAGTCATCGATTCAAAAAATGCAGTGAGCGTTTTTGCAATCTCATAATGAAACTCATCTCTTTTATCTAAAATAGCAAATATAGGAAACTTCATATAGCACGTATAGACAGACTCTTGAAAATTAAAAAAGTACTCATCGCCGAGTATCTCATAAAGTTTGCCCAAAAACATGGACAT
>DKFQ01000009.1 GCA_002452425.1 Sulfurimonas sp. UBA6792
ACATCTCCACAAATGGCTTTCGTGGCTATGTTGCAGAGTTTAGTTCTCTTTTTGAAAATTACGAAAATACAGCACGTGCATCCTCGGTCGATAGCACTGTAGGTGTAGGTTCAAGTGTCCATGCAACCACAATGGATGAGTCCATAGGAACGCTGGCATTGACGCAAAGAAGCACGGATTTGGCTATTATGGGAGATGGTTGGTTTGGCATCCAAGGAGAAGATGAACCTATCTATACGCGAGATGGCAGTTTCGTTTTTGATGTCAACAGAGACCTTGTAACCAACGATGGCTACTATGTTTTAGGAACTATGGGTAGCAACATTACAGATGGCGTACTTACGGAGTCATTGATAGATGTGCCTTTGAGTGATGTAAACGCACAGCAAAAACTTCGTTTTCCGCAGGAGCTTACCTACCCCATCACGCCAACAACTGAGGTTGATTTTTTTGGTAACATCGGTGTGGAAGATACCATAAAAGTTATCAGCGCAGAGGCGATAGATGCTCAAGGAAACAGAAATAGCATCCGTTTAGAGTTAAGCAAAGCAGACCCGCAAGTGCTTCCTGGAAGCCAGTGGGATATCAAAGCAACAGCGCAAAGTAGAGATCAAGATATCGTCTTTGATGCAGAAACAAATGAGACTACCTACCTTCCCGCAGAGGTTTATGACACGCAGTTTGGCTCTGTCTCCTTTGATGCCACAGGTGCGCTTCTCTCAACCACGCTTGGAAGCATCAACAACAATGGGGCAGCTGTTTCACTGAATCTCGGGAGTGCGTATAGTGGTATTATCTCCTCAGATGGGAGTTTTACCGCTTCGAGTTCATCTAACGGCAAAGAGGGTGGAGACCTTTTGGGGTACGATATCAACCAGAATGGTCAGATTATCGCAACATTCTCTAACGGTGAGCAGAGCAGTATAGGAAGTGTGGCTGTTTTTCACTTTCAAAATGACCAAGGACTTGACCGTTTAAGCGGCACAAGATTTACGGAGTCATCCAACAGTGGTAAGCCCATTTTTTACAAAGATGCAAACGGTCAAAATATCTTAGGAACTACTCTTGCCAACTTCCGCATAGAGGGTTCTAATGTCGAGATGGCAGCGGGTCTTACAGAGCTTATCGTACTGCAGAGGTCTTACGATGCCAACGCAAAATCCATCACCACAGCCGATGAGATGCTCCAAAAAGCACTCAACATGAGCGCTAAAAATTGGAACACTAAATGCTAATTACTCTTACTTTTAATCAAAAGGATTACAGATGTTAAAATCACTCTATTCAGGTGTGTCAGGACTTCAAGCACACCAAATCGCAATGGACGTTGAATCCAATAATATAGCAAACGTAAACACGTCAGGTTTTAAATACTCTCGTGCAAACTTTTCAGACCTTTTAGCGCAAACAAAGGCTATCGCAACAGCCCCACAAGGCGAACTTGGCGGTAAAAACCCTGTTCAAGTCGGACTTGGCTCTACGGTAAGCTCCACGACACGTATCTTCTCGCAAGGTTCTGTACAAAACTCTGATAAAAATACGGACGTAGCTATCCAAGGGGATGGTTTTTTCATCGTCTCTCCAGACGGTGGTAACACTTACAAATATACACGTGCAGGGGACTTCAAGTTTGATGCAGGCGGAAACTTCGTCGATAACAACGGTTTTATCGTACAAGGATGGCTTAGAGACCCAGTGACTGGCTTTGTTGATTCTACGGCACCTATCACAAACATCAACATCCCTCCAGGACTTACAACTCCTGCACAACCGACGCAAAATGTGGTTATCAAGGCTAACCTTAACTCAGGTCCGCTTGTAGATACATTTTCACCCGCATACTCAGTGCCTGCAGGAGAGCCAAATAGCATCACAAACCCTGGGCAAGGAGATGCGCTTGATGCAAATGGAAACCCTATAGAAGCTGATAGCATGGGCGTTATGTTCAACGACAGCGGGGAGGCGTTTAGCCTTCAAGCAGGACAGGGTATCTGGGCATCTTTTCAAAACTCTGAAGTTGTAGCTGCCGGGCAAGTAGGTGCTTCGACTTATGCGATTGGAACAGTGACAAGCGATGATGCTCTTACAGATGCTTCATTGGAGATTACTATTGATGGTGTAAATGTTGTAGTTACTGATGTTGTAACAGATGTGCATACGGCAGATGAAAACGGTGCGAGATATGCTGCTGCTATCAATAACGCTCTTGATGCAGCCGGAAAAAGTGGTTTAGCGGCTACATATGACAATGTGACAGGTGAACTCTATATTACTAATACCAATGCGACTCCAATAGCCATGACGGTTACAACAGCAGGTGCAAGTGGACTTACTGCTACACCGGTTATAGGAGGCAATCAACTTGCTCTTACTTTTACACTAGACAACGGTGATGTAAAAACCATTACCACAACCGGCGGAACAGGACGAGAGAGTGAATCGCAAAATGCTGTGCGTTATGTCTCTGCTATCAATGCACAAACACCGACGACAGGAATTTTGGCAACTTATGACACTGTTGCAAAAAAAATCACGCTTATCAACTCAAATAGCAATGAACTTTCATCACACAATATCCGTCTTACAGCCGTTGGTGGCAATGATAACAGTGGATTTGTGGCGGCGACAGATACTACGGCATACCGATACCAGTATGATCCCGCAGGTGCAAGTGCAGCGGTAAATTCAGATAAAACATTTTCAACAATTGCAGATTTGCGTTATGCTATGGAGCAACAGGCGCGTACAACAATTGTTACAACACCAACTACTACTTCCGCAACGATAATTGCATCTACTGCAAACAACGATTTGCAACTTGATATAGATGGAACTACAATTACAATCGTAGATACTGGCGCACATACTCAAGATGAAAATGGAGTGTATTATGCAGCAGAGATTAATGCGCAGTTGGCGGCGGATGGAAAAACAGATATCGTAGCTGTTTATGATGACCCGACAAATACATTAACTATACAAAACTATAGAACAACGGGAACTGTAACTATAGAGAATCTTTCAAGCACAGAACCTACTGCACCATTTGTAGATCCTACTACGCTGGTAGCTGCTACTCAGGATTCTATTCTTAACAATATCGAACTCTCTGTAAATGAGCAAGGAAAGTTTGAGCTCAAAAATCCTGGTGGTTCAGCCGGGGATTATGATATCAATCTTGCTATTACAGGTATGAATGCAAACAGTATCCTTGGTGGGGGCATTACAGAAAATGAACGCTTCACTAGAAGTATGGAAGCGCTCAATGCTACACTTCAAGCAGGAAGCACGGGAACAGCTTTTTCACAAAGTTTTAATGCTGCAACACACTCTGCAAGTATCGATATCTTTGACTCTTTGGGTTCAAAACACACCCTTAGAACAGAGTATAGAAAAACTGCAGTTGATGCCTCTACGGGAAGTACTTGGAGTATGCGCATAAGCGTACCTGAGCCAGCGGTTATAGATACTGTCTTGCCATACAACGAGAAAGATGGATTTGTACGTTTCAACAACGATGGTTCTTTGGCAACTTACAATCCGCCAAATATCTCTTTTACGGCAAACAACGGTTCAGCTCCAAATCAGCAAGTTGCCCTTGAGCTTGGTACTGCAAATCAGTTTGATGGAATGACAAGTTTCGATAGCAAGTCTTCTACATCAGGAATCAGCCAAAATGGATTTACTGGCGGAGATTTGGTTGGTATCAGGATTGACCAAAGCGGTACACTTGTGGGTTCATTTAGTAACGGTCGCTCTTTTGGTTTGGCGCAAATCGGTATGGCGAAGTTTACAAATAACGAAGGTTTGGCGGCAGAGGGTAGTAACGTTTACGTACAAACGGCAAACTCCGGAGACCCTATCATCGGAACAGCGGCAACGGCGGGGCGTGGGTTTATGCAGGCTTCAGCGCTTGAGGCATCCAACGTTGACCTCTCGCTCTCGCTTACACAGCTTATCATTATCCAAAGAGGGTATCAGGCAAACGGTAAGACTATTACCACCTCCGATACGCTTCTTGAGACACTTATCGGACTAAAACGATAATTTTCAACTCCGCTTTGCTATAATTCCTTCACGGGACTTCTTGCAAAATGAAAAACTAAGCGAACGATTCTGCAGCTTCGCGAAGCCTTAGTGAGCGTGTTTTTCATTTTGCAAGAAGTCGATTAAAATGAAGGAATTATCATGCGTTTTTCTGCTCCACTCAAATCAAACTCTAAAAAAATTATGTTGCTTGGCTCTGGCGAACTGGGCAAGGAAGTTGCCATTGAAGCACAAAGACTGGGTCTTGAAGTCGTTGCGGTTGACAGATACCAAAATGCTCCGGCACACCATGTAGCACATAGAAGCTATGTTGTAAATATGCAAGACAAAGATGCAGTTTTAGAGATTATCCACCGTGAAAAGCCAGATTTTATACTTCCAGAGATTGAGGCTATCAGTATCGATGCGCTTTTTGCGGCAGAAGATAAAGGGTATAACGTTATACCAAACGCAAGTGCTGTTAGTAAAACTATGAACCGCAAAAATATCCGTACATTTGCCGCTGAGGTTTTAGGGCTTAAAACGGGAAAATATGAGTTTGTCACCACAAAAGATGGATTAAGAGACGCAGCAGGACGTATGGGTTTTCCGTGTGTTATCAAACCTGTTATGAGTTCGTCTGGACATGGGCAGAGTGTGGCACGAAGCGCAGATGACATCGACGCTTCATGGGAGATGGCAAAAGAGGCACGTGGCGATGCGAGTGAGCTTATCGTTGAGGCGTTTATAGATTTTGACTATGAGATAACGATGCTAACGGCTAGAAACGGTAAAGAGACTGTTTTTTGTGAGCCAATTGGACATGAACAACGTGACGGCGACTATGTATTTTCTTGGCAGCCGATGCAGATGAGCGAAGTGGCAAAACAAAAAGCGCAAGAGATGGCTAAGGCTATAACGGACGGTCTTGGCGGTCGTGGTCTTTTTGGGGTGGAGCTTTTTGTAAAAGGGGATGAAGTTTACTTCTCTGAGGTATCTCCTCGCCCACACGATACGGGAATGGTAACACTCATTACCCAGTCGCAAAGTGAGTTTGCGCTTCATCTTAGAGCAGTTTTAGGGCTTCCGCTTGGATTTACCTTTTACGGCGAGGGGGCAAGTGCGGCGTTTAAGTCAGAAGTGCATAACTACGCACCTGTGGTTGAGGTAGATGAATCACTCTTTAGCGACACCTCTTATGTGCGTGTTTTTGGCAAACCAGAAGCGCACAAAGGCAGACGCCTTGCGGTGGCACTTGTTTTTGACAAAGCGGACAAAGCACTTGAGAGAGCAAGAGAGCTTATCACAAAAGTGAAAGACAGCTAAGCATCGCTGCGTTAGCTCTTTTTCTCTCGGCTTTTTTAGCCGCAACCATTTTTCCCTTTAGCTCTGAAGTCGCTTTTGTGGCAGCGCTAAAGAGCGGCATGTCAACGCCTGAGGCGCTCTTTTTTGCTTCAAGCGGCAACACGCTTGCCATCATAACTAACTACTTTTTGGGCTACTTGCTCTATGAAAAAACCAAAACAAAACTCTTTGCATCCAAAATCGGCACGCTCTCTTATACGTACGGACACAAATATGGCTATCTCGCACTTTTGCTCTCGCCGCTTCCCATTATCGGTGACCCGCTAACACTTGTTGCAGGTGTTGTGAGGCTTGGATTTGTTTGGTTTGTGCTTATCGCTGGAAGTCTAAGAGTTGCCAGATACTACGCACTCGCTCTTGTGGTATAATCAAGCCATGAAATATATAACGCTTTTTTTCCTCTCTATCGCCACTCTCTTTGCCCATGAGCCGCTTGAAAAAGTCTCTCTACAACTCCAATGGCTAGACCAGTTTCAGTTTGCGGGCTACTATGTGGCAAAAGAGAAGGGTTTTTACAAAGATGCAGGTTTTGATGTTGAGATAAAAAAGCATGGCAGTGATGTCGATGTTGTAGAAGATGTTTTAAGCCAAAAAACGACGTACGGTATAGGGCGTTCAAGCCTTATCTGGTACTTTGCGCAGGGCAAAGAGATTTCGCTTCTAAGTGCGCTGTTTCAGTCCTCACCCATCACGCTCATCGCCCTTGAATCATCTGAGATAAAAAGTATCAAAGATTTTGAACATAAAAAGATTATGATGACTGAAGATGCCATTGAGAGTGCGCCTGTATATGCGATGATAAAATCGGCGCAAGTAGATGAGAAGAAGATTGATTTTCAAAAACATACATTTAGCCTAGAGCGACTTACGGGTAAAGAGATTGATTTGTATGCGGGCTATAGCTCCAATGAGCCTTTTTTGCTTCAAGAGAGAAACGTATCGTACCGCTGTTTTTCACCCAAAAAGAAGGGATTTGATTTTTACAGCGACATCCTCTTTACCTCGCAAAAAGAGGC
>DKFQ01000049.1:0-2460 GCA_002452425.1 Sulfurimonas sp. UBA6792
TGTCGTACATCTTTAAGATAGAAGGAAGGACGTCCTCTTTTTTTCCATGACAGGAGATGCAGTACTGCTCTATGACAAGCGGTGCGGTGTAGTGCAAAATCTCTTGAGAGTTTTGTCTGATTTTTTTGATTTGGGCTTTTTCATTTTTCGTTTTTTTGAAGTATTCTATAGCATCAAGTTCAAACTCATCAGCCATATTTTTAGGATTTCTTGGCACATCTGTGACATTTCTGATGGTTATCCCATCGCTTGAGAGTTCGGAAAACTTATCACTTATAAGCGTGGAAGCGTGTGCTGGTAGAAAGCCAACAGTTTTTTCATTTACTTCTAAACCGCTGTCTAAAAACTGCTGATGGTAAACATAACGCATAGAGATAAAGTACTCTTTGAGTGATTCGCCTCTTGCAAATGCTCTTATTTCTATGGCTTTTTGCGTATGGTTGTAAACATAAAGCGTCAAAAAGGAGTTCGCAACAACGATAAGAAGCGCAATAACCCAAAAGATTTTTTTATTGAGATGAAATTTCAGCAACTTAGACACCCTTTAGAAAAAGTTTGTCTCTAGTATAACACGATTTTATTTCAGTTACTACTTTTTTCCATGACGCAAAAAATGTTCCAACTATTACGCAATTTTCAGTTTCAATACCCTACAATACACAAAAAAAGTTTTGTGGGTATGGATGAGAGTAGATAAATTTTTAAACAGTGTAAACATTACAAAAAGACGCTCTGTTTCGCAAGATATGATAGAAAACGGCGTTGTACTTGTCAATGGCGTAGTTGCAAAGGCTAGCAAAAATGTAGAGGTTGGTTCTATCATAACCATCAACTACCTTGAAGCACCAAAAAAGTACAGAGTGCTTCAAATCCCGACAGCCAAATCAACACCAAAGAGTCTCCAAAATGAGTACATTGAGGAGATAGTATGAGTTATGATGAAGCAAAAAAAGCGTTCACTTCACTCTTTTTGCATGAGATGAATGATGCAGAGATGCGAGATTTTTTACTCTCTCTCACGCTTGATGCAAAAACCTCCGTAGAGACGATTGCGGCGGCGGCGGCAGTGATGCGCTCCTTTGCGATTCCTCTTCCAATTTCTGAGGATTTACGCACAAGAGTGATTGACATTGTCGGTACGGGCGGCGACAAGATAGGGAGTTTTAATATCTCATCCACTGTTGCCATTCTATGCGCATCATGTGGCAGTATGGTCGCAAAACATGGAAGCCGCTCTGTTACATCCAAATCGGGAAGTGCAGATATGTTTGAAGCACTTGGCGTACGGCTTGATTTGGAGATAGATAAGAGTGCAAGACTGCTTGAAGAGAGCGGATTTACCTTTATGTTTGCCGGAAATCATCATCCGGCTATGCGCTTTATCATGCCGGTGCGCAAAACTATCTCCGAGAAGACCATTTTTAACATTCTAGGACCGCTCACAAATCCGGCGGGTGCGAAAAAATCGCTTCTTGGCGTATTTCACAAATCGTTTGTCCCAAAGATGGCGGAGGCTCTGAAAATCAACGGATCGACTTCAACACTTGTGGTAAGTTCACAAGAGGGGATGGATGAGATAAGCATCAGCGCACCCTCTTACGCTTCACAACTAAAAGACGGAGTTGTCCGTGAGTTTGTTATCAACCCGCAAGAGTATGGAATAAAAAGAGCGCCGCTTCAAGCTATCGTGGGTGGAGACGGAAGAGAGAACGCACAGATACTTCACAACATCTTTACCTCAAATGCAACGGATGCACAAAGAGATATAGTGATGATAAATGCGGCGGCGGCACTTATGGTGGACGGTTTGGCGCGTGACTTGCAAGACGGCTTGGCGATGACGCATGAGGCGATTAAAAGCGGTGCTGCCAAAGCAAAACTCCAGAAAATTATAGAGATTTCCAACAAACTATGAAAAGATATATCCTCTCTTTAGATAACATAGATGAAGTTGCAAAAGATGTTGCATCACGGTTTCAAAACGGCGTGGTCATCTTGCGAGGCGATTTGGCATCTGGAAAAACAACGCTTGTCAAAGCCATAGTTGCGCATTTGGGGATAGAGGAGGATGTAACATCGCCTACCTTTTCACTCCAACATGCCTATGCAGATAGAGTTTTTCACTATGATATCTACAACCACGGACTTGAACATTTTATGGCTTTGGGGATGCTTGAGGAACTTGAGCGTGAGGGGCTTCATTTTATAGAGTGGGGCGATGATGCTTTGGTGTCACTCCTAAGAGAAGCCTGCATCAACGTAATTACGGTTGATATAAAAAAAATTTCGGATGAGAAGAGAGAGTACAGCGTATGCATATACTAAAAGCGGTTGATTTAAAGAAAAAGATAAAAGATTTGGAGATAGTAAAAGGTATGAGCCTTGAGGTCAAAAGCGGCGAGGTCGTTGGGCTTTTAGGACCAAACGGAGCTGGAAAAACCACTACTTTTTACATGATTT
>DKFQ01000049.1:2536-2944 GCA_002452425.1 Sulfurimonas sp. UBA6792
AGGCTTCTATCTTTAAAGATTTGAGTGTTGAAGATAACCTTCTTATCGCCGCCGAAGTAAAGATAAAAGACAAAGAGGAGCAAGAGAAGAGGATTTTGGAACTGCTTGATATGTTTAACATTGAGCCGATTCGCTACCGCAAGGGAGTAAGCCTTAGCGGTGGAGAACGCCGCCGTGTTGAAATCGCCCGTGCTTTGGTTAACAAACCGAAGTTTTTGCTTCTTGATGAGCCTTTTGCAGGGGTTGACCCCATAGCGGTTATGGATATCCAAACGGTTATAAAACAGCTTGTCTCTTACGGTATCGGCGTGCTTATCACCGACCATAATGTTCGTGAGACTTTGGATGTTTGCGATAGAGCTTATGTCATAAAATCAGGCTCGCTTTTAGCAAGCGGCACAAGCAAAG
>DKFQ01000153.1 GCA_002452425.1 Sulfurimonas sp. UBA6792
AACATCTCATCTTCTACAAGCAAACATCTCATCTATACTCCTCAAGCAGACCTAAGAGATGAGGTACTATCTCCTTGTCCGCATACTCTTTTTGGATTTCTAAAAATTGTGAAATATTTTGCAAAAAAAGATCAAGCAGATGCGGGTCAAAATGCGTTCCACGCCCCTCTTGCATGATTTTGAGCGCAACTTCAAGAGGAAATGCATCTTTGTAAACCCTCTTTGAAGAGAGCGCATCAAAAACATCGACAATGGCAACGATTTTTGCATAGACACTTATGGCATCTCCCTTAAGCCCCCTTGGATACCCCATACCATCATACCTCTCGTGGTGCTCATATGCGATGACTCTTCCCATCTCGATAACTGGGTATTTTTCTGCACCCTCAAGCATCTTTGCGCCAATGCTTGCATGCTCTTTCATAATGCGAAACTCATGCTCTTCAAGTTTTCCATTTTTGAGAAGTATGGCATCTGGAATCCCGATTTTGCCTATATCGTGGAGTGGGGAAGCATAGAGAAGCAGTCGTTCCTCCTCCTCGCTCATCCCACACAAACGCCCAAGGAGTGCCGAGTAACGGCTGATGCGTTTGATATGCATCCCCGTCTCCAAATCTCGATACTCACTCACAAGCCCAAGTCTAAGCGATATCTCATACTCCGTCTCTTGCGCAAACTCCAAAGCACGCTCAAGCTCTCGCGTTCTTTGTTTGACCGCCTCATCCAAAGAAGCGTTGAGTTTTTCAAGCTCCCTTTGATTTTTGTAGAGAGAGACGGCGTTGAAAGTACGTAGTTTTAACTCATTCGTATCGACGGGTTTTGCTAAAAAGTCATTTGCTCCAAGCGCAAGCGCACGGTTTTTCTCTTCAGAGTTTGCAGTGATAACGATAACAGGAATTTTTGCAAGAAGTGCGTCATTTTTGAGGATGCCAAGGAGTTCTAGCCCATCCATCACAGGCATTCTAAGATCCAAAAGGATGACGTGTGGTTCTATATGTTGGAGTTTTTCAAGCGCATCACGCCCATGCACTGCCTTGATAAGTTTAACCTCTGGGGCATCCATAAAAGTGAGTTCTACAAGGTCGAGATTAAAGGGTTCATCATCAACGGCGAGAATGGTAGTAGTTTGCATTTGCTCAACTTTGTAAAAATTTTCTACTCATTCTAATAAAAGTTAGATTAATTTCATATCAAACACCCTATAATTGCAAAAATCCTTTCATTGGAAAAAGTATGAATTATGATGTAATAGTAATCGGTGGCGGTCACGCAGGAGTAGAAGCTTCTCTTGCATGTGCGAGGATGGGCAACAAAACTTTGCTCATCTCTATGCTCGCCGAAAATGTCGGCGCAACAAGCTGTAACCCTGCAATCGGTGGTTTGGCAAAGGGACATCTAGTCAGAGAGATTGACGCGCTCGGCGGAGAGATGGCACTCATTACCGATGAAGCGGGTATCCAGTTTCGCATTCTCAACGAGACAAAAGGTCCTGCCGTGCGTGGAAGCCGTGCGCAGATAGATATGGACAGATACCGTGTCATCGCCAGAAACACCATCCTTACCACGCCAAACCTTGATTTGGTTCAGGAGATGGCGGAGTCGCTCATCGTGGAAGATGGCGAAGTCAAGGGCGTAAAAAGCAACCTTTTAAATGAGTACAGAGCCAAAAAAGTCATCATCACAAGCGGTACATTTTTGCGGGGTGTTTTGCACGTCGGTGAGATAAAGCAAGTCGGTGGACGCTTTGGCGAACAGAGCAGCGAGGGACTAAGCCACGCCCTTAGAGCATGCGGTTTAGAGATGGGAAGACTCAAAACCGGTACATGTGCAAGGATTGACGCCTCTTCCATCGACTTCTCCGTTATGGAGAAGCAAGACGGCGATGCCACTCCAAGCCCTTTTAGTTTTCGCACAGACCGTGATGCGTTTAGAAAAACCAAAAAACAAGTCCCATGCTACATCGCCTATACAAACGAAACAACGCACAACATCATAGAGAGCAATTTTTACCGTGCGCCGCTATTTACGGGACAAATCGAGGGAACAGGACCACGCTACTGCCCAAGCATCGAGGACAAAATCAACCGTTTCCGAGATAAAGACAGACACCATCTTTTTATAGAGCCGCAAACTTTTGAAAACACGGAGTGCTACATCAATGGCATGAGTACCTCCCTTCCGCCAGATGTACAACAGCAGATGATTCACTCCGTAAAGGGAATGGAAAATGCCAAAATCGTGCGTTACGGCTATGCTATCGAGTATGATTTTGTGGACCCTAGAGAACTCAAACACTCACTGGAGACAAAAAAGATAAAAGGGCTTTACCTCGCAGGACAGATTAACGGCACGACAGGCTATGAAGAAGCAGCCGCTCAAGGACTTATGGCAGGTATCAACGCCTCTTTAAGCATCCAAAACAAAGAGCCGCTTGTTTTACGCCGAGATGAGGCGTACATCGGCGTTTTGATAGACGATTTGGTAACCAAAGGGACAAAAGAGCCATACCGAATGTTTACATCCCGTGCCGAGTACAGACTTCTTTTGCGTGAAGAGTCCGCAGATGTACGCCTAAGCGGTTACGGACATGCAGTAGGGCTTATCGATGATGCTCTTTATGAAAAAGTGAAGGAAAAAAAGATGCAGATAGAGGAGGGGCTTCAACTCCTCCAAGAGAAAATCTTTACTCCAAACAAAGAGTTTCTAGCGTTTTTAGAGAGTATAGATGAAGAGAAAATCAGTGATTCACTCTCCGCACAGCAGCTTGTCTCACGCAAAAGTGTAGATGAAGCAAAGATGCTCCTCATTGCCCCAGAGCTCGCAAAGTACGCGCCTTACATCCTTGAGGAGATTTTAGTAGAGGCAAAGTATGCGCGCTATGTACAAAAACAGAGCCAAGAGATAGAGAAGATGAAGAAGTATCTCAAAGTAGAAATCCCGGAAAATTTCAACTTCAAAGGCATTAGCGGACTAAGCAAAGAGATAGTAGAGAAGCTTGAGAAGTTCAACCCGCCAACACTCCAAGCGG
>DKFQ01000014.1:0-1009 GCA_002452425.1 Sulfurimonas sp. UBA6792
TCTTTTTTTGCTATAAATGTCACTTTCTTTGTTATTGTCATATTTTCCTCTCCAAAGTGGTTAATTTTTAATCTAAGGATTATATCGAATTAGCATATAATAGTAAAAAAATTAGGAAGTGTGCTTTGGATTTAACTCTGCAGATAGAAGATATTATTGAAAAAAACGGCAGTGATTTTGAACTCTCCAAACTTTTCAAAGCCTATATCAAAGAGTATAAAAGCTCTTTGGGGGAGTTATTTGAAAAAAATCAGGGGAAAGATTTTTTAGTTCGTCACACCAAAGGGCTTGATTCTATCATCTCGTTGATGTACAAAACTGTCTTAAGACGCCTTTTTGGAAACTATATGCCTATGCGCAGCTCTGTTCCCATCGCCATCGTTGCGCTTGGGAGTTATGGGCGAGAACAGTTGTGTGTGCATAGCGATATCGATTTACTTATCGCTTATGAAGATGTAGAGGGATTTCACACCAAACTTATCATCGAAAAATTTTTCTATCTTGCGCTTGATGCTGGGCTAAAGCTTGGACACAGAGTCCATGAGACAAAAGAGCTTTTTGCGGCAAGTCAAAACGATATCACTATCCGCACGGCACTTATGGAGGCGAGGTTTGTCACAGGTTCTACACTCACATGGCACAGTACAACCAAAGAGCTAGGCAAAATCCGCCTCTTTAGCCAAAAAGAGTTTATCCTCGCTAAGATAGAAGAGGCGCAAGTGCGACGCAAAAAATATCCAAATGTGATGCAACCAAACATCAAAGAGAGTGCGGGCGGGCTTCGTGATTCTAACCTTCTTTTTTGGATAGCGCAAACCATCTACGGGGTAAACTCGCTCAAAGATTTAATCGGAAAACTTTTCTCAGAAGAGGAGTACAGAGAGTATAGAGTAGCACTAGAGCTTCTCTTTCGTGTACGCAGCGCACTTCACATCATCACAAAAAAGCAAGAAGATAGACTTCTTTTGGAACTCATCCCCGATGTTAGCCAGATGCTTGGATTTAAAAA
>DKFQ01000014.1:1131-2648 GCA_002452425.1 Sulfurimonas sp. UBA6792
TACAACCTTGAGATTCAACCGCTAAGCAAGCTTCTGGAGGTTTTAGTTTCGCTTGAAGATAGACCGCACCATTTTGATGCAGGATTTTTGCGCCAATTTACCTACACAAAAATCTCTCATCCGCTTCAGGCAAGGACATATACTCTTCTAAAAGAACTCTTTAAAAAACAAAATATGTACAGCTCTTTAAAGCTCTTTTATGATGCAGGCGTACTACATCAGCTCTTTGGTGCGTTTAAAAAAGTGCTTCATCTCCCGCAGTTTGACGGCTACCACCACTACCCAGTGGATATCCACTCCATCAAGTGCATTGAGGCATTGGAGAATATCCAAGAGCCTTTTATCAAAAAACTTTATGATGCGCTTGATGCGGATGAAAAACTTCTACTCAAGATAGTTACACTCTTTCATGATACCGGTAAAGGAAGGGTTCAGGACCACAGCGAGGTCGGAGCAAAGCTCATCGTTCCTTTTGTCAAAAAGATGAAGTTCACGGAGGAGCAAATTCAAAGATGCATCACACTCATCAAACAGCATGTAAGCATGAGTAATATCGCCTTTAAAGAGAATATCCACAATGAAAAAACGCTCTACAAGTTTATGTCAACCATAGAAGATGTAACCAACCTCAAACTCCTATACATTCTTACCTATGCCGATATCAACGGTGTCGGCGATGGAGTTTTCAACTCTTTTAACTCAAATCTTCTTCATGAACTCTACCTCAGCGCACTTGAAGCCGCCGAGGATTTTGGAAGAATCAACGAGGCGACAAAACGAATCAATGCAGAAAAAAAAGTGCAAAAACTCCCAGAATTTCTTGAACTCCCAAAACTGCTGCAAAGCAAACTTTTGCGGGTGGAGTCTAACCTCTTCTTCTTTAAGCACACACCGCTTGACAACATCAGAATCGCAAAAATCGCCAAAGAGACACAAAACTACAACTTCTCCATCAACACCGACACTTCACTTAGTATTGAGATTTACAGAAAGATTCCGCTTAACATCGGCTATCTTCTTGCGATGCTTAGCCATCTTGATGTTGCTTCTATGGAGATTTTTACACTCTTTGACGGGGTAAAATACTTCAAAATCGAATTTATAGAGCATGTAGAAGCAGACGAAGCAGAACATATCAAAACTATCATCCATAACGCTTTTGATATGAGCCGCCATATCAAACTTAAAGATGTTACCATCCATAAAGAGGAGATTAGCGTGGATTGTGAACACTCACTTACTCTTGCGGAGGTCACCGTCAACACCCAAAATCAAAAGGGACTTTTGGCATACATAATGGAGTGTTTTGAAGAGCTAGGCATAAATATCGTCACGGCAAAAATTCACAGCACCAAACACAAAGTAAGAGACAGTTTCTTAATCGAAAAACAAAACGAACTATGCAATAATGTCGCAAAAATTTATGAACTGCTTACAAAAAAATCGGTATGAAATAAAGGAAATAATTTAAATGTGCGGTATTGTCGGATACATAGGTCAGAAAAATACAAAAGAGA
>DKFQ01000005.1 GCA_002452425.1 Sulfurimonas sp. UBA6792
AGGTTTCTAGGCTGTGAAAAGGGTACTTCAGGCGCACCATAGACTAAAACGGCGGAAGCCCCAAAAGAGCCAAGGAGAAAGAAGCTATCGTGAGCTGAAAATGAGTTGCTGAAGATGGACATAGCATAAATACCCACAAATGCGCCAAAAACAGACCAAAGTATCTTGCTTATAGGCTTTCGTGTAGGTCTGATACTCTTAGAGCGCATTCTGGCAAAATAGTTTCTAAGACGCATAAATCCCTCTCAAATATAACGATAACGAATAATAGAGAGTTTTTTGCCAAGAGGCGTTGATATATATCAAATCTGATTGATATTGTTTAGTATTTTATTTGTTATTGTGTCTATATCTTTTGTTGCGTCTATAATTATAAGCTCTATATTTAGGAGTTCTGAAGCCTTTATTAGCGCCTCTTGAATTTTTAAAAGATACTCTTCTCCTCTGAGTTCTATGCCGTCAAGCTTCTTTTGCGAGAGCCTAAAGGTGAGTTCCTCTTTGGTAAGAGAGAGTAGAAAAACTTTTTGCGGATAAATCCCGCCTGTTGCAAATCTGTTGAGATGGAGTATTGCAGTTTCGCTGATTTCACCCTGTGTCAGAGCGTAAGCAACACCGCTTACAACACTTCTATCTGAGATAATCATCTTCTCAAGATTTGGCTCAACCACCTCTTTCATGTGTTCCGCACGGTCTGCTAAAAAGAGTAAAAATTCAGCTTTTTTGCTTTTGGTTTTAGCACTAAGCACAATCTCTCGTATCTCTTTTCCCGCCTCAGTTCCCCCCGGTTCTTTTGTGATGATAGCCTCCGGAAAATGCTTACGCAAACGCTCTATCTGCGTGCTTTTGCCTGCTGTGTCGATGCCCTCTATTGCAATGTACATGATTTCATAGCTCCGATGATTTTTTGCACCTCTTTTGGGACGAGGTGTTCTGTTTTTGCGTTAAATTTGAGAAGATTTCTCACGACGGAAGAGCTTATAAAAGCGTGTTGCAGTTTTGGCATAAGGTAAACCGTCTCGATTGTGTCGTCTAGCGAGTTGTTTAAGTAGCCGAGCTGTAACTCATACTCAAAGTCACTTACCGCACGAAGCCCTCTTATAAGCACTTTTGCGTTATAGGTTCGTGCCAACTCTACGGTGAGATTGTCAAATCCTACAACGGTAACATTTTGAAGATTTTTGACAGACTCTTTAGCCATCTCTATGCGCTCATCTAGTGTAAACATCGGTTTTTTGTCGGCAGAGATTGCCACTGCAACGATAACTTCATCAAAGAGATTTAATGCCCGCTCGATAATGTCAAAATGCCCGTTTGTGATAGGGTCAAATGTTCCCGGATAGAGTGCTATTTTTTTCATGATTCCCATCTTTTGTAGAGGCTATTTTCGATGCCAAGGAGGTCAAACCATTTGCCGATAACAAAGTTTTCCATCTCATCTAGTGTCTGTTGCTGCGAGTAGTACGCCATAACAGGAGGAGCGATGATAACCCCAAGCGTTGCGAGTTTGTGCATATTTTCAAGCGCGATAGCAGAAAAAGGCATCTCACGGGGTGCTAGGATGAGCTTTTTATGCTCTTTTATCATCACGCTCGCGCATCTGGTCACTAGGTTGTCCGCTATACCGCATGCTATCTTTGCCAGAGTGTTCATGCTACACGGTGCGATTATCATGGCATCCACACCAAAAGAGCCCGAAGAGATACTTGCTGCAATGTTGTCATGCTCATGGAGAGTTACACCCATCTCCTTGTCTAAAACAACCTCCGCACTTTTGGTTAAGATAAAATGCTTCTCTATCTCTTTTGGCATAAGCTCTAAAATCTTAAGACCCAAATTTGCACCGCTTGCACCGCTTGATGCAACTACTATCTTTTTGGTTTTCACTCTATCTCCGCTATATCAGAGCCTATAACTCTTGCTTTTAAAATTTTTCCACTGCTATTTTGAACATCAATTATATCATTTACTTTGCCGTCTTGAAGCGCTTTTGCGCTAAAAGTTATCATTATGCCATCTTCAAAAAAGTTGACACTAACCATAGAATCTCTCTTCACAACATCCAAAATTTCCACATCACGGACAGTTAAAATCATATCTTTTGGTATGTGTCTCTTAGCTTGAAGCGATTTTTGTTCTATGTTTTGAAGCGGCTGATCTCTAAAATCTTCTAAAGCGACGCTCCTTTTGAGACAGTTTGCAAGTGTGAGTTTCGTATCTTTTTTGATACTATCCTTGCTTTTATAAACCACCACATCGGCATCAACAGTGTAGTCAAAAAAGAACTTTTTATTTTCCGCTGTTTTGATACTTAAAATGCCCTCGTTAGACAAATAATCACGACTTTTTATCTCGACACTATAGTCCATCGGCAAAGAGGCAAGATAGCCGCGCGGTGCTACAAAAACAGATTTGATGGTGATGTCTTCATAGCTTTTTTGGTAATACTCTTTGAGTTTTGATTCAAGCAAAGAGGTGTCCACTGGGCTTTTGAGGATAAAATTGACGTAATTACTTTCTGCAACATAGTTTTTATACCCATGCTTTGCGAGCAGTTTTATAAAATCGTTTGATTTGATTTTTTGCGAATACCTGCTTTGCTCAATCGTAGTAATCAAAAAATCATTGTTTACACCAGCAACGATAGAAGAGAACCGCACCTCCTTATCTTGGACATAGTACGTACTTTGAAGAGGTACTTTGGCATAAAGAGTTATTGTGAAAACAAAGAAAAGAAGAATTTTTAATACCATTAAATAAATACTTTCAGTAGTTATATTTTTTTAAAGTATAGCAAAGATTGAAAACAATGCAAAAGTAGAGTAAAATTGCACAAAATATTACAACTAAAAATCAGGAAAAAAATGCAACAGATAAAACTTACAGAGTACAGCCACGGCGCGGGGTGCGGG
Organism: Sulfurimonas sp. UBA6792; assembly: GCA_002452425.1. Classification (GTDB taxonomy): domain Bacteria; phylum Campylobacterota; class Campylobacteria; order Campylobacterales; family Sulfurimonadaceae; genus Sulfurimonas. The sequence continues at coordinate 2,910 of DKFQ01000005.1, forward strand.
TGCAAAATCTCTCCAATGTTGTTGGATGAGATACTCAAATGCAGTAGTGAACAACCTTTTTTTCCACAGCTTCTTGTGGGAAATGAGTTTAAAGACGATGCGGCGGCGTATGATTTGGGGGATGGTTCGTCTGTTCTCTCAACAACGGACTTTTTTATGCCTATCGTGGATGATGCTTTTACTTTTGGACGCATCGCCGCTACCAATGCGCTAAGTGATATCTATGCGATGGGCGGCAAGCCTTTGATGGCGATTGCGATTTTTGGATGGCCAATTGACAAACTCTCATCAGATGTTGCAAGAGAGGTTATCGAAGGTGGGCGTGCCGCTTGCAAGGACGCTAACATCCCTCTTGCTGGCGGACACTCCATAGACTCGCCTGAGCCGATTTTTGGGCTTGCAGTTACGGGCATAGTTCAAAATAAAAATCTTATGCAAAACAGCGGGGCGGTAGAGGATTGTTACATATTTTTGACAAAACCTATCGGCATAGGCATACTTACCACGGCACAAAAGCAAAAAAAGATAGAAGAGGGCGACATCGATGTAGCGATTGAGGCGATGACGACTCTCAACAAAATCGGCGCATCTTTGGCACATTTAGAGAGTGTCGTTACCATGACCGATGTTACGGGATTTGGTCTTTTGGGGCATTTGAGCGAGGTGTGTGAAGCAAGCGGCATCAGTGCGAATGTCTGGTTTGAAAAAGTGCCGCTTCTTAAAAATGTAGAAAAGTACAGAGAACTTGGGTGTATCGCTGGCGGGACACGCAAAAATTTTATGAGTTACGGGCATAAAATCTCCCCTATGACGCAGCAGCAAAGAGAGATACTTTGTGATGCGCAAACATCTGGCGGTCTGCTTGTTTTTGTGAAAAAAAGCGGAGTAGATGCTTTTTATGAAGTGGTACGTGGGGCAGGTTTAACACTTGAGCCAATCGGCGAGAGTGTTGCGAAAAAAGAGCATTTGGTCGAGGTTTTTTAGTGGCCGAGTTTTATGATGATTTTAAGTCTATCGTTCTAAACAAAACGCCGCTTTTGGATGTGCGCGCACCTGTGGAGTTTCAAAGCGGAGCATTTATAAATGCTTGCAATCTTCCCATCATGAACGATGAAGAACGCCGCCTTGTCGGGATTTGCTACAAAAATGATGGCAATGCAAAAGCGATAGAACTGGGGCATAAACTTGTTAGCGGCGATGTAAAAGAGCAGCGGGTGAGGGCATGGTGTGATTTTATAGATGCAAACCCAGATGCACTGCTTTACTGTTTTCGTGGTGGGCAACGCTCCAAAATAGCGCAACAGTGGATAAAGGAAAGTGGCAGAGAGATAAGCCGCCTAAAGGGCGGATATAAAGCTTTTAGAAACTATCTTTTACGGGAGCTTGAAGAGGTTTCGTCCCATTTTAGCCCAATTGTTTTGGGTGGAAGAACTGGCTCTGGCAAAACGATAGTGCTTCAAAAAATGTCTAATGCCGTTGACCTTGAAGCTCTTGCCAACCATAGAGGCTCTTCATTTGGGCAAAAAGTAACCTCACAGCCATCACAGATAAATTTTGACAACAACCTTGCGTACGAGCTGATAGCAAAGAGAAAAGAGGGACATAAAACGCTTGTTTTTGAGGATGAGGGTAAACATGTAGGCTCTGTTTTTATGCCCGAGAGCCTTATAGTATCTATGGCGAACGCACCGCTTGTTATCTTGGAGCGACCACTAGAAGAGCGTATAGCCATAACACTTCAAGAGTATGTCATAGAGGCGCAAAAAGCCTACAGGGATGCAGGGTTTGAAGAGGGTTGGGCGCAAAATATCCAAAACTCCATCAAGCGCATCCAAAGACGTCTTGGCAATCAGCGTTATGAGTATGTAAATACTCTTTTTGAAGAGGCTTTTAAGAAGCAAAAAGAGGATGGTTCACTTGAAGCGCATAAAGGGTGGATAGAGTATCTCTTAAGAGAGTATTACGACCCGATGTACGACTACCAGATACAAAAACGTCAAGAGAGGGTTGTTTTTCGAGGCAATGAAAAAGAGGTTTTAGAGTACATCGCAAGGGCTTAAGCGCAACACTTTTTATACTTTTTACCGCTGCCGCATGGGCACGGGTCGTTGCGCTCTATCTTGGAGTTGAAGATTTTTCCATCCTGATAGAGCCACATACCCTCTTCAAAAACAAAATTGCTCCTCTCGTGCTGTACTTTTATCCCCTCGGCATCTTTGTAGTAGGCTTTAAACTCCACTGTTTTCTCTTTTGCCACAACGACCTCAAGCCTTAGCCACTCCACGCTTTGTGCATACTCTTCTATCAAAGCCACATCTTCCCCATAACGGTTCTCTTTGACAGATGTCGCAACGATGTATGCACCGTTTCCTACCACATAAGCGCTATATCTGCTACGCATAAGCTCCTCTGGCGTTTCAGGCAACGCTTTGCCCTCTAAAAAAGGCTCACAACACGCACTAAAGGGTTTTTTACTGCCGCAATAACACTCCATGCAATCTCCTAAGTTATCAAATAATGCACTACCCACGTAGTTCCAAGCGAGAGGATGATACCATACCCGACGATGGCAGAACTCAGGCGAGGAGCAAGACCTGCCATAGAGGCAACGGCGGCGGCTGTTATCATAGGTGCCATGGATGCTTCCATGATGGAAACATTTGCCGCCAAAGAGTGCCACCCAAAAAGTGCACAAAGAACCATGGCAGCGAGGGGTGCAAAGATGAGTTTCACAACAAGTGCCACACTAAAGGGCAATACCTCCTCTTTTGGAAGTTTAAAGCGCAGTCCAAGCCCGACTGCAACAAGTGCGAGTGGAACGATGGTGCTTGAGAGCGAAACAAGCACACTCTCTATGATGGGAGGAAAAGTAGTCCCCATCAAAAAAAGTGCCGCAAGGAGTGCTAAAAAAGGGGGAAAAGAGATGATTTTAAGTAAGAGAAGCCGTATATGAATCTCTTTTGCGCTTGCGTAGTAGATGGAGACAAAAGTTCCATAAGTCGAGAGTGCTATAAAAGTGCCTAACTGGTCGTACATAAGCACATACCCAAGTGCTTCATTTCCAAAATAGGCACTCACGATAGGGATGCCAAGATAAGATGTATTGCCTAAAACCGCTACAAGCATAAGTGAGCCTGTTACCTCTTTGGAGAATGCAAAAAACCTAGAGATAAAAAATACAGTTAAAGCACTCAACGCCATGACGCTCCATGCTAAAAAGACTGGAATCAAAACCTCAAGCGAGAGAGTAAGTTTTGGAATCTGCAACAATACAAGTGCAGGAGCGGAGATGTAGAGGATAAACTTGTTTAAAACAAGCGGTGCTTCCCCAGAAAAAGCCCCCATTCTCCCCATAACATACCCAAGAAAAATGGCTACAAAAATAAGTGCGAAATTTTCCAAGAAGTTCCCTTGTTATTTAATTTGGAAGTATATAATTTTGGAAAATAAAAAGAGGTAAAAGATGCACAAAATATTTAGCCAAGCGATGGATTTTAGGCATGCGTGCAAGATTTTTGATGAGAGCAAAAAAATATCTGACAAAGAGATAAGAGAGATACTAGAAGCTGGGCGCAAGTCGCCGTCTTCGTTTGGGATGGAGCCGTGGAAGTTTTTGGTTATCACAAATGAGGAGCTAAAAGCCAAACTAAGACCGTTTTGCTGGAATCAGCCACAAATCACGACTTGTTCGCATCTGGTGGTTATCTTAGCGGCAATTGAGAGTTTGCGAGTGGAGTCGGGCGTGCCTGCAAAGAGGTTTCAAAGAAGAGAGATGCCAAAGGAGAAGTTTGACTTTTATATAGATTTGTACGCAAAGCATCTTAAAACGACACTTGAGAGTGACGCAAATACGCTCTGCTGGAGTGCAAGACAGACCTATATCGCCGCTGCAAACATGATGACATGCGCCGCAACGCTGGGCATCGACAGCTGCCCGATAGAGGGGTTTGAAAAAGAGCATATAGAGGAAATTTTAGAGCTTGATACTAAAGCATATCAACTCTCGCTCATCCTTCCATTTGGGTATAGGGTCAATGAGCAATCAACGCAATTACGATTGGCGTTTGAGGACGTTGTGGAGTTTAGGGAGTAGAAAACCTTGCGATGATTGGGTTATGGTCGGAGATTTTTTTGCTGTCAACCACGGTTGCAAAAGTAACCTTCAAACCTCTGTAAAAGATATGATCAAGCGAGTTGGAAAAAACTTTCTTGATATCTTTTTCGCTCTCAAACTCCACTTTTTTTAATCCCAAATCGTCACTAAATTCGCCAAGATACTGCACTCTTTTGAGGTTCCAAGTGTTAAAATCTCCCGCAACAATCATCGCTCCGCTGTGCGTTTTGATAGCCTCATAAATCTCTCTTAGTTCATTTTTAAAGTCACTGTTATGTACAAAGTTTATGGCGTGGAGGTTTACTATAAGAAGCGATACTCCATCAATAGTTTTGTGGTGTGTGAGGAGTGTGGTTTTGTGTGTTGCGCATCGCAGTTCACGCTTTTTTGTAAGCAAAGATAGCTCACCCAGACATGAACTCTTAAATGCGCTCAAAACTCCAAAAACATGCTTTTGTGTCTGGATATTTGGTGACAAGACATAAGAGTAGTCATGAAGTTCAAGCTCATGCGAGAGGCTTTTTTTAACCTCTTGAAGCAACAAAACATCTAGTTTATAACGCTCTATAAGGGTGTTTAAAAACTCTTTATAGTGGCGCTTTAATGTCAGTTTTGCGACATTCCAACATAAAAGAGAAAACTCTTTTTCAAGATGGTTCTCTTGATGTTTGAGTGATTTGATGAGACTTTTTGGAAGAAACATTTTTTAAAGTTGCGGTGCGATGATGCGCATAAGATTTTCAAAAACTCTTTTGAGTGTGGAGACATTTTTCGTTCCAAATGATGCCTTTGCCATAAGTCCATCACTCCAAATCTCAATCTCTTGAATGATTTTTGGGCTATAAACAAATGTTGCTACCTCGTAGTTGAGAAAGAGGCTTCTGTTGTCAAAGTTGACACTTCCGAGCAAAACGCTCTCCTCGTCAAAAAGAATCGCTTTGGCATGAAGCATTGCGCCCTCATAAAGATAGATTTTTATCCCTGCCTCTTCAAGTTCTCGCATGTAAGAGCTTCTTGCGAGGTTTACGATAGTGTGGTTTGCCTCTTTTGGGGTAATGAGTTTGACATCCACTCCTCTATGATGGGCGATGATAAGTGCTTCCATAAGAGAGCTGTTTGGTATAAAATAGGGCGTTATGATAGTGATTTTCTCACGTGCTTGGTAGATGCCGGAAAGAAGCATCTCATACAAAATATCTTGATTCATATCCGGACCAGATGGGATAACTTGTAAAAGATTTTCGCCATGAGCCTCCTGCCTTTTATGCGTAAAGTGCGTCTTTTCGCCAGAAGCATAGAACCAGTCAGAGGCAAAGATGTCAAAATAGTCTCTTACCGATGCCCCCTGAACCAAAAACATGATATCTTCCCAACGCTCTTTTTTGTGCAGGGCTCCCAGATAAGCATCCGAGAGATTTGCTCCGCCGCTTAAAACTTTTTCATTGTCAAAAATATAGATTTTTCTGTGATTGCGCAGGTTGATGTAGTTTCTTAGCGGCATTTGAAAAATGGGCATAAAAAACCTTACTTTTACACCCGCATTTTTGAGCACTCCCAGCCTGTACCACGTAAAGTAGAGGATGATAGAGCCTAGAGAGTCAAGAAGTATCTTTACTTCCACGCCCTCATCTGCTTTTTGCACCAACGCTTTGATAATCTCTTTGGTTGTTTTGTCGTACTCAAAGATATAAGCACTGATGGAGATAGAGCGTTTTGCCTCTTTGATACAGCGCATAAATACCTCGTAAAACGCAACACCATCAGTATAAAGCGTAAATGTTTCGTTACTCATGCGGTGCGTAAATGTCTGGCTTTTAAAGAGCGCACTCTTTTTATATCTGTTTTTTCTTTTTCTAAGTCCGATGATAAAGTAAAGAGGCATTGCAATGTATGGGATGATAATTACAGAGAGTATCCACGCTATGATGGCACTGGGAGGGCGTCTATGGTAGAGCATATGCACAAGCATCACAAGGCTCAAAAGTGCGCCAAAGGCTATAAAACTATGATAAAAGAGAAGATTTGTGCTTTGCGCACTTAGTGTTTCGTTCATTCAAAAATTATAGCATTTTTTCTTAGGCTTCATAAGAAGTTTTTTGTTAACACTCTTTGGTATAATTGCGAAAAAAATAAAGGCTTTCTCTTATGGCAACATATATTTTTGGTCACACAAACCCAGACTCTGACTCTATCGTAGGTGCTATTTCTCTAGCGTATCTTAAAAACCAAATCGGTGAGGAGTGCATCGCTACCCGTCAAGGCGANNATCTCTCCTGAGACTGAGTTTATCCTTGAGAAGTTTGGCATGAGCGTACCTGAACTCAAAACTTCTTATGCGGGCGAAAATGTCTATCTTGTTGACTTTTCAGACCTTGCACAAGCTCCGCATGATATCAAAGAAGCGACTATTTTAGGTATCGTTGACCACCACAAACTCGGCGATATCACGACAGATACACCGCTTGAGTGCTGGATTCGCCCGATAGGATGTTCTAACACAGTTATCAAAGAGATGTATGACTACCATAAAGTTGCTGTTCCAAAAGATATCGCAGGGATGATGATGTGTGCCATACTTAGCGATACGGTCATCTTTAAATCTCCGACATGTACAAAAGTGGACACAAAAGCGGTAAAAGAGCTCTCTGAGATTTGCGGCATTGAAGACTACAAAGCTCTTGCAATGGAGATGTTTATCGCAAAATCTGCAGTTGATGGTGCGAGTGCTAGAAACCTAAACACAAGAGACTACAAAGCCTTTGATATGAACGGTACACGTGTGGGAGTAGGGCAGCTTGAGATGGTGGATATCTCTGTTTTAGAGAGCAGAATCCCAGAGCTTTTTGCAGATATGCAACTGATGAAAGAGGAGGATGGGCTTCATACTATCATCATTCTTTTAACAGACATTATGAAAGAAGGCTCACAACTTCTCT
>DKFQ01000104.1:0-1237 GCA_002452425.1 Sulfurimonas sp. UBA6792
GTGAAAATTCTCATAAAGTTGCCACACTCTTAGCGCAAGAGCTTATCAAAGAGCTTCAAAGTGCTTCAAAAATTGTTCTTAGGGTAAGTCCAAATGATCACGGCGCTATCTCTCAAGCACTTGGTACATTAGCGCATGTGGAGATTGTCTCTGATGGTGCTGTAAGTTTAGGAGGCGTTATAGCCATGAGCGAAGCAGGAAATATAGATGCGCAGATAGCAAAAAGATTTGAACGTGTCAAAAGAGCAGCATTAAGTGAGTAGATAGAATTTATGAACATAAAACAAAACAGAATAAAAGAGTTAGAAAAAATTTGTAAAGAGATACGAGAAGAGATACTAAGAGTTGTAAGTAAAAATGGCGGACATCTTAGCTCTACGCTTGGGGCAACAGAGATTATCGTTGCGATGCATGAGGTTTTTAACTCAAAAAAAGACCCTTTTATCTTTGATGTTTCCCATCAAGCCTACGCGCATAAGCTCTTAACTGGTAGATGGGACGCTTTTGATACACTCAGACAATTTGGTGGTATGTCAGGTTACACAAAACCAAGCGAGAGTGAAGATGACTACTTTATAGCAGGACATAGCTCCACATCCATCTCTTTGGGCGTAGGTGCTGCTAAGGCAATAGCGCTTAAAAAAGAGCAGGGTGAACGCGTTCCTGTGGTGATGATAGGCGATGGCTCTATGACGGCTGGGATGGTGTATGAAGCACTCAACGAACTAGGTGAGAGAAAATACCCGATGGTCATCATCTTGAATGATAACGAGATGAGCATCGCCAAGCCTATTGGGGCGATAAGCAGAATGCTTAGTTCTGCTATGGCGTCTCCTTTTTATCAGAGTTTTAAAAAACATACTGAAAATTTTGTAGATAACTTTGGAGAGAGCGCACGCTATATCGCAAAAAGGATGGAGGAGTCTATCAAGCTCATTACACCTGGAATCATGTTTGAAGAGATGGGGATCGACTATATCGGTCCTGTTGATGGGCATAATCTCGCCTCTTTGATAGAGATTTTGCAAAAGGCAAAGGAGCTGGGCAAACCTGTTTTAGTTCATGTCCAAACACTTAAGGGTAAGGGCTATGAGATAGCAGAGGGCAAAGAGGAGAAGTGGCACGGGGTTGGACCATTTGATCTTAACAGTGGCGCATCTTCTAAAAAAAGTGAACAAAAGAGCGCAACGCAAATCTATACTGAAGCGCTTTTGCATTTGGCAAAACACAACGACAA
>DKFQ01000104.1:1431-26110 GCA_002452425.1 Sulfurimonas sp. UBA6792
CATCAAGGTGTTTTTGATATCAGTTTTTTAAGAGCTATCCCAAATATGACGCTTTTTGCTCCACGTGATGAGAAGAGTTTTCATCAGGCGATGGCATTTGCAGCAGAGTATCCTTACCCTTGTTCGTTGCGCTATCCGCGAGGGTCATTTACGCATACCGATTTGCCAGAATCGCTCCCTTTCGCACTCGCTAAGTCACAGCTTTTGCTCTCAAACGGTAGCGATGTTCTCTTTATCGGGTATGGAAACGGTGTCGGACGAGCGTATGAGACGGCAAAGTATCTTGATTTTGAGGTAAGTATCTTAGATTTACGTTTTGTAAAACCGCTTGACAAAGAGATGCTAAGAGAAATGGCACAAAAACATAAAAAATGGTTTGTATTTAGTGACAGCGCAAAAATGGGCGGTGTTGGAAGCGCACTTTTAGAATTTTTATCGGATGAGAAGATTTTTGGTGTAGATGTTACAAGCTTTGAGTATGGCGATGCATTTATAACACATGGAAAAACAAAAGATGTAGAAGAGTCACTCGGACTTTTACCACAGCAACTTGCACTCAAAATGAATGCGAGTTTGTTATAATGAGAATAATTTTATAAAAGTGAGGCAAAAATGAAGAGAGTGATTGGCGCTATGTTATTGTTTTTTATGACATCTGCATATGCATTTGATTTTGATATTGGTGTTTCAGGCAGAGACGATGATGTGGATGGATTTTACTTTTCCATAGGAAATCACTACAACGCTCCAAGAGAGGAGATTTATGTAGTCGAGAGACGTATTCCGCGAGATGAGGTAAATATCGCCTACTTTTTGGCAAGAGAATCAAGAAGAGATATAAAGTTTATCACTGATTTGCGTCTCAGGGGAAAGAGTTGGTGGGACATCAGTTTGGGTCTTGGGTTAAATCCTCGTAATCTTTATGTTGTGGAGACGTATAACCATTATGGTCCTCCGTATGGAAGAGCTTACGGGTACACTAACAATAAACATAGACTAAGTGATAGAGAGATTAAAGAGCTAGTCAACGTCCGCTTTCTCTCACGTTATCACGGTATCAGCCCTGATGAGGTCATCGAGCGCAGACAAAGAGGAAGTCACTATTATCGCGACAGAGATGAACGCCGCGATAGAAGACACGAGATAGAGAGAGAACGAGAAAAAGTGGTAGAAAAAAGGTTTGAAAAAGAGAAAGAGAGAAGAAAAGAGAGAGAAAAATTTCAAGAAAAAATGGATAGACAACACTTTAAAGAAGAGAGAGGTAACGGCAGAGACCGAGGCGGCGATAGAAAAGGGGATGATAGAGGTAGAGAGTAGCCTCTACCCCAACATAATAATCCCTGCAAATCTCCCTGTTTTTTGCTCTGCTCTATAGGAGTAGAGCTTATGAGTATTACAACAGCTGCATTCATCTAAAAACTCTATATTTTTTTCATCAAGTCCACGCGCAAGAAGCTGATTTTTTACTATTTTATTGATATCGAGATAAAATCTTGAGCCTTTTTTTGCAACCGCATACTCTAAGCCCAGCTCTTTTGCCTCTTGAAAAATCTCTTCGCCCACCTCATAGCAGCACACACCTATATTTGCACCGACAACTGCAACTATATCTCTTGGATTGCTTTGAAAATTTCTAAATGAATCTATAACATTTTTAACTATGTTTTTAAACGCCCCCGCTCTTCCTGCATGAGCCACAGCAATCACTTTGTGTACAGCATCGTAAAAGAGTATGGGAGAACAATCTGCCACCATAACCATAAGAGGAATGCCTTTCTTGTTGGTTATAAGTGCATCACAAGCTGGGGGTGTGCTAAAATCTTCATCAGTCACAACATGAACCAAATCGGAGTGAATCTGCTTCATATAAACAAGCTTCTCTTTGTCATAACCGAGGTCATTGCTGAGGAGTTCATGATTTTTTTCGACTATTTGAGGGTCATCCCCGACATGAAAAGCCAAATTGCCGCTCTCTTTTGTGCTAAAAGCATGCAAAAGGTTAGGAAAGTGAGATAATTTTTGACTATAATAAAATTTCATAGAAAAATTATATCCAGATTTCATTAGACTTTGTAATCTCTGTTTGTGAACGATTCTGCAACGGAAGGGTCAAATCTAGCTTGCTAGATTTGGGGTACCCACCGTGAAGCCTTAGTGAACAAATAGAGATTATAAAGTCTAATGAAAATTTAGAGTAATAAAGGATTCATTTTGAGTAGATTGAGTTTTTACCCGCCGACACTTGATGGCACAGACATTGAGGCAAAACGTAAAGAGATTAGAGCATATTTTCATAATACTTTTTCGCTTTTTGAGAAGATTTTTGAGATGTTAAAGGGTGAAGAGGTTTTTTACAAAAAGTCAGAGCCGACGCGCCATCCGATGATATTTTATTTTGGACATACCGCTACTTTTTTTATCAATAAACTTGTGCTTATGAAGATTATCTCACAGCGAATCAACCCAGATTTTGAGTCTATTTTTGCCGTGGGCGTGGATGAGATGGAGTGGGACGACATGGAGGGCGCACACTATCAGTGGCCAAGAGTGCAGGAGGTAAGAGCGTATAGAGAAAAAGTAAGAGAGCTAGTAGATAGCCTTATCATGGAGCTTCCTTTGACACTCCCCATCACACAGGATTCACCTATGTGGATAGTTCTGATGGGAATCGAGCATGAACGCATTCATATAGAGACCTCGCTTGTACTGCACCGTCAAATGCCACTGGAGTTTGTGCAAGATGTTGCAGAGTTTACGCTTTGTCCCCACAGTACCATCGCACCTAGAAACGAGATGGTAGAGATGCAGGGTGACAGAGTTGTTTTGGGCAAAGAGAGGTCACACCACCTTTATGGCTGGGACAATGAGTATGGCAGATACGAAGAGGATGTAGAGAACTTTTTAGTTGCAAAATATCTTGTGAGCAACGCTGAGTTTATGGAGTTTGTCAAAGATGGAGGGTATGAAAACAGAGCGTTTTGGGATGATGAGGGGCAGAAATTTTTAGCCATCAGCGGTGCAAAACATCCGCCGTTTTGGGTCTATGAAGATGGTACGTACAGATACAGAACACTTTGCAAAGTTATTGATATGCCACTTGATTGGGCAGTTGATGTAAACGCACTTGAAGCGGAGGCGTTTTGCCGCTACAAAAGCCAAAAAGAGGGTGTAACTTACACACTGCCAAGCGAAGCGGAGTATAGAGTTGTCTATGAGTATGCGGGTTTGCGTGACGTCCCAGAGTTTCATGAGAGCAGGGCAAACTTGAACTTTTACCACTATTTTAGCTCATGCCCTATCAATGAATTTGGCTTTAACGGTATCTATGATGTTGTGGGAAATGTTTGGCAGTGGAGCAGAACGCCGATTTTTGGTTTTGAGGGTTTTGAGGTTCATGATGCTTACGATGATTTTTCAACCCCAACTTTCGATGAGAAGCACGCTCTGATTTTAGGCTCTTCATGGGCGAGCAGCGGCAACCTTATCATGAAACACTCCCGTTACGCATTTCGCAGACACTTCTACCAAAACGCAGGGTTTCGCTATGTCATCTCCTCGGGCAAAACACAAGAGCAAAAAGATTTGTATGAAGACGATGCGACAGTTGCGCAGTACTGTGCATTTCAGTACGGCGATGCACATTTTGGAGTAAAAAACTTTGCCATAGAGTGCGCAAACATAGCCTCCAAATTTGCCAAAAACCATACAAAAGCTCTTGATTTGGGATGCGCAACGGGAAGGGCGAGTTTTGAACTTGCAAAGAGTTTTGAGAAGGTAGAGGGAGTTGACTTTTCAGCGAGATTTATCGGCGTGGGCGTAAAACTAAAAAATGATGGCTATGTCGCCTACGCTTCAAAAACAGAGGGCGATTTGGCAGAGAAGAGAAAGGTGACCATTGAGGAGCTAGGCTATGAGGGCGTGAGAGAAAGGGTCTCATTCTGGCAAGGCGACGCATGCAACCTCAAACCAAATTTCAACTCATACGATTTGGTAATGGCAACAAACCTCATAGACAGGCTCTACAACCCAAAACTCTTCTTGCAAAGTGTGCATGAAAGGCTCAATCATGAGGGCATTTTGATACTAACTTCCCCCTACACATGGCAAGAGAGTTCAACCAAAAAAGAGTTTTGGCTTGGCGGATATAAAGATAAGAGCGGCAGAGAAGTTAAGACGCTAGATACTTTAAAAGAGATTTTGAGTCAAAACTTTGAGCTTGTGCATATACAGGATTTGGAGTTTGTCATAAAAGAGACGGCTAGAAAGTTTCAACATACCATCGCAGAGGTAAGCGTGTGGAGAAAAAGGTGAGTTACGACTTCTCAACCTCTGCTAGTCGTGAAAACACAAATGCAGAGAAATATACCATGAGAAAAAAGCTTTTTGGAAGTGATGCCGTTATGCCTCTTTGGGTGGCGGATATGGATATAGACACTCCAGATTTTGTTTTAGAAGCTGTAAATAAACGCTTAGGGCATCCAGTTATTGGTTATGAGGAGATGCCAAAGAGTGCATTTGAGGCTCAGACTGAATGGATGAAAAAGATGCACGGTATAGAGTTTGAAGTGGGTGATATGTTTTACTCTCACTCCGTTGTGGCAAGTATGAGCGTTGTCATAGAGGCGTTTAGCGAGGTAGGCGATAAAATTATCGTTCAAACACCTGTTTATCCGCCGTTTTTTCATAGCGTGCTAGACCACGGCAGAGAGCTTTTTAAAAACCCTCTTAGGCAAAGAGAGGATGGAAGCTACACTTTTGATATAGAAGACCTAAAATCAAAGATAGACGCTAAAACAAAACTTCTGCTTCTTTGCTCTCCGCATAATCCTGTCGGGCGAGTTTGGAGAAGAGAGGAACTAGAAGAGATTTTAGAGTTATGTTTAGCACATAATATCGTAGTTTTTAGCGATGAGATACATTCCGACCTAGTTTATGCTCCAAATGTACACATTCCGTTTGCATCACTTAGCACAAAAGCTAGAGATATAACCGTAACTGCCATAGGGGTTGGAAAAACATTTAATATGGCGGGATTTGCCATAAGCAGTGTTGCCATACCAAACAAAGAGTTAAGAGAGAGGTTTAAAAAAGTGTATGACCTTAGCCATTTTGCCTTTGGCAGCTCTCTTTCTCACGTGGCATTTGAGGCAGCTTATAGGAATGGAGAAGAGTGGCTAGGTGAGCTAAAAAAACATCTCTATAACAACTATGAGATGTTAAGAGGGCTTTGTGATGGATTTGGTAAACTTATAAAACTCACTCCCATAGAGGGAACTTACCTCGGCTGGCTTGATTGCCGTGGTATGGGCTTAAAGGATAGAGAGCTTAGAGAGTTTTTCGTACATGAAGCGGGGCTTGGACTTAGTGCGGGAGTGAGTTTTGGCAGAGAGGGGAGCGGCTTTATGAGGTTGAATTTTGCTGTGTCGTCTGCTAAAATGTCGCAAGTTATAGAAAAACTGCATAACGCATTGCAAAATTATAGGAAAAAAAGTGATAGAGATTAACTGGAATGATTTTAAATTTTTTAAGCAGTATAGTGAGAAAAAGGGCGACAATTTTGAAGTCCTGCTTGATTTTTTAAAAAGCCATTATAAGATGACATCACCAAAAGAGATGTTTGAAACAATGCAAAATGACGATACGGCACTCTTGATGCTAGAAAAAAGAGAGATGTATCGTATAGAGGATTTGGAAAAACATCTTTTTAAAGGTTTCAATGCAAAGTAATCTTCAAAAAATAGATACTTTTTTACAAAAGCATCATGTGCTTACACTTGCAACGACAAAGGATGGAGTGCTTAGTGCGTGCAATCTTTTTTATGCATTCGATAGCGAAAAAACCTCTTTTGTTGTTGCTAGCAGCGACGATACAACACATATAGAGCACATAAAAGCAAACTCTAAAGTTGCAGGAACTGTAGTTTTGGAGACAAAAATAGTTGGGAAAATAGAGGGTGTGCAGTTTAGAGGTGACTTTTTACTTTTAGAGGATGATGGACTAAAAAAGCTCTACCTTAAAAAGTTTCCCTATGCGCTTGCTATGAACCCTAAGCTTTGGCAGATAAAAGTGGACTACTTTAAACTCACCGACAACACTTTGGGGTTTGGCAAAAAGATTATTTGGACGAATGCTTCTCTTTAAAGAGCGTGCACTCGCTTCCACTGCTTTGAAACACCACTAACGATGGAATTTGCGGTGATTTGAACCCATATGCACGGCAGCCATGAGGTCGCTGCGCTTCCCATGTAACAAAATAGTATTCACATTTTCTACAGTTAATTCTTTTCATACGGCTCTCAATTTAAGTGCGCTATTTTAGCATATTCGGTACAATAGAGAAAAATTTTAATAGGTAAAAAATGGAAAAAATAGTACTTATGCTGCAGCTGCAAGCTGACTTGAACGAGGCTACAAACGGCGAAAAATGGACAAGTGGGATTACAAAAAATAATAAAGTTATCAACTGGAAGCGTTGCATATATATGGAATGCGCTGAGATGATAGACAGCTTTTCTTGGAAACACTGGAAAAACATCGACAAAGAAGCAGATTGGGCAAACTTGCAGATAGAAGTTGTCGATGTTTGGCACTTTATCATGAGTTTGGCGATAGAGCAAGATGCGCAAAATGCACAAGGCGGCATCGGTGCAATCGCGTCTGCCATTGCTGCTGTTGAGAGTTTTGAGAAGATTCTTGCCAAAAATGGTCTCTTTGCAAATGAAAATGAGATTATGGAAAAAATCGAAGCTATCATGCTAGAGTCGCTCCTAAAAAAAGAGTTTCATTTAGAAAAATTGGTTGATGATTTCTTTGATTTGGTTGTAATGAGCGGACTTGACCTTGAGACACTTTATAAGCTCTATGTAGGCAAAAACATCCTCAACCAGTTCAGACAAGACCATGGATACAAAGACGGCTCTTACATAAAGGTTTGGGGTGGCGAAGAGGATAATGTGGTCATGCAAAGAGTTTTGGAGCAAAACAGCGATATCGCACCGGCAAAACTTTATGAAGAACTTGAAAAGTTTTATCCGGCACAAAAGAACTAAATAGTTATGGTTTTAGAGGTAAAAAATCTCTCCTTTGGGTACAAAAAGGAGTCTCTACTTTTTGAAAATCTCTCTTTTTCGCTTAAAAAAGGGGAGATAAAAGCGATAGTAGGCGAGAGCGGAGCAGGGAAGAGCACTATTTTTGAGCTCATCCTCGGCAACTTAAAACCTTTAAATGGAGAGATTAAACACTCTGGTTGCTCTGAGGTTTTTCAAGACCCATACAGCTCTTTTCATCCAAGCTACACACTTTTAAATCAGATAAGAGATGTAGCAAATCTTGATGATTTAGAGTTTTATCTCACAAGCGTCAAACTTGAGCGTGAGCTGCTATTGAAACTCCCCCATGAACTCTCAGGCGGACAGCTCCAGCGTGCCTCCATCTTGCGTGCTATGCTTATGAAGCCAGAACTTCTACTGCTTGATGAACCAACCTCTGCACTTGACAATGTTATCCAGCTTGATGTGATGCAGATGCTTGTGCGCCATTTGGGCGACATGGGAATGCTTCTTATCACACACGATTTGGATTTGGCAAAATGGTGTGCGGATGAGATTATTATGATTTGAAAAAGAGTTTTACTAGGTAAAAACCGCTTCCTGCCATCAAAACAGAACCAAAAGCATTGAGTGAGATATTGGCTAATGCAAGGGCGATTTGTCCGCTGTTGAGAAGTAAAAAACTCTCAATTGCAAATGTAGAGTAGGTGGTGAGTCCGCCCAAGATACCGGTTGTGAGAAAAGATTTTACGTGGAGTGAAAAAAAAGTTGTGTGCATAAAGTAGGCTATGAGTACGCCCATCACAAAACTGCCGCCAAGGTTGACACCAAGCGTTCCAAAAGGGATGTCGTGGGGCATTCTGTGTGAAATTACTCCATTAAGATAGGCACGAAGGACTGCCCCGATAAAACCGCCGCTACCTATGGCTAGGATGGTTTGCCAACTCATCATTATATACCTTTTGCATCTTGATTCTTAAGTTACTCAACCACTCGCTATCGTTTTTGTCTGCTACAAATGAGTCCAGAAAGATAACTTTGATTTTTCCTGGTTTATAGAGAAATTTTTTGGTATTGTAGTGTTTTGCAGTCTCTATCAAAACGACAGGCTGCACACGAAGAGCATTTGCATCAGCTACCATTTTCGCACCTGATTTAAAAGGCAGCATCACTCCTGAGGTAGAACGTGTCCCCTCCGGAAACATTGCAATTGTTCTGTGCGAGGCGAGAACCTTTTTGGTATCTTTAAGCAGTTTGATAAGGGATGTTTTGCTCTCTCTCTCCACGGCGATATCTTTTGGAAGCTTGAGCGCTAAACCAAAAAAAGGGATATCAAAAAGCTCTTTTTTTGCAACCCATGCGATGTCTCTTTTAGAGAGCGTCTCCATGACAACAATATCCAAATCGCTTTGATGGTTCATCAAAAAGATTTGCGCTTCTGGATCCTCTTTGCCAACTACCTCTGTAGAGAAA
The DNA here is from genome assembly GCA_002452425.1 of Sulfurimonas sp. UBA6792. Classification (GTDB taxonomy): domain Bacteria; phylum Campylobacterota; class Campylobacteria; order Campylobacterales; family Sulfurimonadaceae; genus Sulfurimonas. The sequence continues at coordinate 9,955 of DKFQ01000104.1, forward strand.
AAAGTGCTAAGTCGGATAAGCCAAGCGGCTAGTTTTCTGCTGTATGGTTTTGGGAGAATATAAAATGTAACAATCATCAAGCCAAGTGACGCTAGGATAATTATAGTCGCGTAGAGCCAACTAATTTGAGCAAAGATCTTCATTTTTTACCCAGCCTATCTTTTGGTCTTGTAGTTGGACTTTTGCCCATCCTTTGACCTCCGCCTCTTTTTGGAGATGGTACTCTTGTGGAGCTTGTTCAAAAATCGTTCCATTGGACATAGGAAGCAGATAGATAGCCGAGCCTTCTTTGATGCAGACCTCTTTTGATGGAAGAGCGATAGAGAGAATATAAGCAAGCGGAAGCAGTATAAAAACAAGGTAAATATACTTTCTTCTCCATAAAATAATAATAAATGCTATGAATGCAACTACTGCAGAAGCACCCATCTTGATAATCTCATTGGATTGGTCTTTTGGTTTGAGATCACTTTGTGTTGTAACACTATCATCATTGACTATAATTGGGATATTGCTAAAAAGAAATTTATTTTTTACAAGATTAAAATAGGAGAAAGAGAGCGTTTGGATTTTTTTATCGATAATTGCATAATAGGTAATTTTTGCATCTGTAAAGGAGTTTGTGATAGACTCTATGCCTTGCTTATAAACGCCGTTAAGCTTAAGCACTGAAATGTCACAATTTTGTGCAGTTGCAACAAAAACGACAATATTGTGTGTTGCATCGTAGCTTGTTGTTTTGTACTCTACTATCTCAAAAGAGTTTGCAATGATATTGGAGAAATCATTTTTTGGGTTGAGCGAGATAACGTTTAATGCCTCTCCACTTAGTTGGGTGCTTTGGTAGCTTTTCTTATGTGTATGAATCAGTGTAGCTTCAAAATCCGGTATTTTGGCATTTTGTGAGGTTGCTATAAAATAAAAAGTATCGTAGTAGTATTTTGCATCTTTTACTCTTGTAGGAGTATCGCTGAGCATCTTAAGCCCTTGCATATTTGAGAGCTTGTATTGGATATCTTTGAAATCCTTAATAACACAAAGTGTTTTAATGGTAATGGGAAAAACTTCCCCTTTGAGCACCCTTTGAGGGATGTTTTCAAAGTTGAGATAGAGAACTTTAGATACCTCTTCGATGGGCTCTTCATAAGGCACATCAGCATCAGTTGCATCTCCTAAAGCATTAGGATTTGCGAATGCTAAGATGGAGAAAAAAAGCCATATAAAGAGGAGTTTAATCACGCTTGTAAAAATCCTTGAAGCATCTTTACGCCGTCATTGCTTCCAAGTAGTCTCTCCATTGCTCGCTCTGGGTGCGGCATAAGTCCAAAAACATTTTTCTCTTTATTGCAAACGCCCGCAATGGCATCAACGCTTCCATTTGGATTTTTCTCTTCGCCCTGTGCACCGCAATACTTCAGAAGAACTTGGTTATTTGCATAAAGCTCTTTTAACCCCTCTGCATCGATGTAGTAGTTTCCGTCATGGTGCGCGATAGGAACATTGAGTATGTCACCGTTATTTAACTCTTTTAGAAAAACGTTGTCGTTACTTACTACTTGAAGGTGGTGGTGCTTGGAGAGAAAATGCAGACTCTCATTTCTCTTAAGAGCCCCCGGTAAAAGACCTGCTTCTGTAAGTACTTGAAAACCATTACAGATACCTAAAACTTTTCCGCCATCGTTTGCGTACTTTGTCACTGCTTGCATAACAGGACTAAACTTTGCAATAGCACCGCTTCTTAGGTAGTCGCCATAGCTAAAGCCGCCCGCTACTACAAGCAAGTCGGTATCTTCCGGTACAGTCTCAGATTTATGCCATAAAATCTCTGTTTTTGCACCTAGCGATTTAAAAGCATGCTCTGTATCATACTCGCAGTTCGTGCCCGGAAACTGTAAAATTGTTACTTTCATTTGATAAGCTCTATTTTGTAGTCTTCAATAACTGTATTTGCAAGAAGCTCTTCACACATTTTTGTAACATCTTCCATCGCTTTTTGCTCATTGTTCTCGTCAAGATTAAATATAATCTGCTTTCCGACACGAACATTGCTAACATTGTTAAAGTGTAAAGACTCAAGTGCATGATGCACCGCTTTTCCTTGAGAGTCCAAAACGCCCGCTTTTAAAAATACATTTACAACTGCTTTCATATTACTATATCCTTATCTTTATTTATTGAGTATTCTGTTTAACACTTCTTCATAAGCCATCTTCAAGCCGCCTAAACCTTGACGAAATCTGTCTTTATCCATTTTTTCGCCGCTGACCATATCCCAAAAACGGCAGTTGTCAGGACTGATTTCATCGATAAGGATAATATTTCCGCTGCTATCTTTACCAAATTCAAGTTTAAAGTCAACAAGATTGAGACCTTTTGTTGCAAAGTATGGTTTTAAGATATCATTTATCTCTCTTGCCATGCGGCGAAGTTTATCAAGCTCATCTTGGTATTTTACAAGTCCTAAGATAAGTGCGTGTTGGTCGTTGAGTTTTGGATCGCCGAGTGCATCATTTTTGTAGTCAAACTCAACAAGCGTGAAAGGAAGAACTGTTCCATCTTGAATTCCCAGATTTTTGCTTAAGCTTCCTGTTGCGATGTTGCGAACGATAACCTCGATAAGGATAACATTTGTTCTTTTATGGAGCATGTGGTTGTCATCAAGCATCTTGATGAAATGCGATTGTATGCCATTGTCTGCTAAAAGTTTAAAAAGCTCTGTAGAGATTTTATTGTTGAGCGCGCCTTTTCCAGCTTCACTTGATTTTTTTTCTCCGTTAAACGCAGTTAAATCATCTTTAAACTCCGAGATTAGCAAATCTGCATCATCTGTCGTGAAAAGTCTTTTTGCTTTTCCTTCGTATATCAACTCTCTTTTTTCCATACTATACTCCTTTTGTAATGATTAATGCTTTGATAATATCAGTCGCGACTTTAAGTTGGATATCTTTGTTGAGTGTCTCGTTCGAGATAACATGCTTAGAATCAACCTTCTCTTCCTTCTCCTCTTTTGTACCATCAACTTTTTGGAGCTCCTCTTCTAGGTGCTTTTTAAGGTCCGCTTCTTTGAGTGCAAACTCATTTTTATTTGTCTTGACTTCACCTGGAAAGACTTCAATATCAGGCTTAACGCCTACGGCTTGAATCGTTCTTCCGCTTGGAAGATAGTATCTTGCCACGGTCAGCTTTATCGCCTCTTCTTCTGTGATTGGTAGAACAACTTGAACACTCCCTTTTCCAAAAGTGTTTTGTCCAACAACGACAGCTCTTTTATGGTCTTGAAGTGCGCCACTAACGATTTCACTCGCACTTGCACTTCCGCCATTGACGAGAACTACAAGTGGTATATCGGTGAGTGTGTTGCTTGCTTTTGCGCTATAGACTTCATCATCCGCCTTGTTTTTGCCTTTTTGTGAGACGATATCCCCCTTATCGACAAATATATCTACAAGTCCAACAGCTTGATCAAGAAGCCCTCCCGGATTGTTTCGCAAATCAAGAACGATTCCCTTTGTTGTCGCCTTTTTTTGCTTGATTGCTTTAGAGACGTCACTTACGACTTTTTTATCAAAACTTGTAACACGGATATACTGGATGTTGTCTCCGATGGTTTTTGCATACACTGATTCGATAGTGATGATAGCTCTTGTAATGGAGATAGTAAGAGGTTTTGTCTCTCCCTCACGAACGATTGTCAGCTCAATCTTTGTGCCAACTTTTCCTCTCATGATAGAGACAGCCTCATCAATTGTCATGCTAAGTGTAGATTTTTCATTGATTTTTAAGATGATGTCGCCAGCCTTTATGCCAGCTTTGTCAGCAGGAGTTCCCTCGATAGGAGCAATAACCGTGAGTGCACCATCTTTGACACCAACAGTGATGCCAAGTCCGCCAAACTCCCCATTTGTCTGTACTTTTAAATCTTTATAATCTTTTTGTGAAAGATAGTTGGAGTGCGCATCAAGGTTACTCATCATACCCTCTAACGCTTTATCCATGAGCTCTTCAATGGTTACATTGTCAACATTGTACTGCTCAACAATGCTGAGGACTTTTGTGAACTTTGCTAACGCTTCAAGTCTTGATGCCTCTTTATTTTGCTCTTTTTTTGCAGTAGCAGCAAAAAGATTTGTCGAAAAAAGGAGCGCAAGAGCGACAGCGACAGAGGCAAAGCCGAGTGTAATGAGTTGTTTGTTTTTCATCATTTTTCCTGTGGAAATTAAAGCGGGTATTATAGTTAAAAGCTCTTTAAATTAAGATAACGACAATTATAATACGCAAATTTGAATTATTGGGGTGTAGAAAATGAGTACAATCAAAGGATTTTTATCTGAGGATCATGGTCGTTGCGATGAACTTTTTGCAAAGATGGAGGATGCTGTTACGCAATCAATAGAAAACGCAAAAGAGGCATATGATGCTTTTGCTGAGGCAACAGAGAGGCATTTTCAGATGGAAGAGCGTGTTATGTTTTTGGAATTTGAGCAAAAAACAGGTATGACGCAAGGTCCTACTGCCATCATGAGGCATGAGCATGCACAAATGAGAAATCTTTTGGCAGAGATGGGTAAGGCGATAGAGGCAAAAGATAAAGATAAATTTTTTGGCAACAGTGAAACGCTTATGATTTTGATGCAGCAACACAATATGAAAGAGGAACAGATGCTCTACACTATGGCGCAACAACACCTAAGTGCCGAAGCAGACCGTATTGTAGATATGATGCGCTCAATGATAGTCGAGTAGGACAGAGGAGGCGGATATGGATTTTGACGGACTATCGGTTGACCAAGCACCGCCCATAACTGCACCGCTGAGGTTTTTTGCAACAGCACCGCTTTTTGCACTTCTAGCAGGCTTTTTCATCTTCTTTAGCGATGCGGCTACACTTTCAAGCCGTTTTGCACCTCAAACAGTCGCTATCACTCACGCCATTACCATAGGTTTTTTTAGCTTCGTTATGTTTGGCGCACTTGTGCAGATGTTGCCAGTGTTAGCGGGGGTAAAAATCGCAAGAGTAGACAAAGTCTCTAAAATCTCCTACGCGCTTCTCGTTATGGGTACGCTTGGAATGATTTTTGGATTATGGTTTGAACTCTCAAAGTTTCTTCTCGTGGCAGCACTGCTTTTGGGAGGAGGATTTTTACTTCTTATTACGGTTATGCTTTTTGCATTCAGAACAGTTGTTCATGTTAATGCAAGTATAAGAGCGATGATTACAAGCCTTGTTTTTGCCCTTTTGATTACGCTTTTAGGCGCGCATCTTTTGGCATCTTATGGGATTGGAAAGTTTGGCGCATTACACCATCTTTTTGCCAATATCCATAGCGTTTGGGCTATTTTTGGATTTGCTGGTATTTTGATTATTGGTGTCGCTTTTCACATCTTGCCTATGTTTTATGTCGCTCCAAGATTTGAACCCTCATTTCAGAGATTTGTCACACCTATGATTGGGGCTGCTTTGGCACTTTGGTTAGTTTTGAACCTCTTTGCTCCCTCGTACACGGTAGTCGCAAAATCCTTAATCGTACTTTTGTTTATAGTATTTGCCCTAGCGGCTTTGTCAAAGCTCAATGCAAGACGTAGAAAAGTAAGTGATATCACTATATGGTATTGGAAGAGTGCAACGCTTTTTATGGTGTTTGGTGCACTCACATGGGTGGCAAATGATTTTTTTGATGAGAAATATAGTGTAGTGGTTTCCGTTTTAATAGGCGGTGGTTTCATCTTCTCTGTTATGTCGGGTATGCTGTACAAAATAGTCCCGTTTTTAGTCTGGTTTCATCTCAACGCCAAAGGGTATATGTCCATTCCGACGATGAATGATATGATAAACAAAAAGGCGGCAAAATGGCAATTTGCTCTTTTTATCATCTCTCTTGTCGGGTTTACTCTCTCCTTTTTCATCGTAGAGCTCTTGGGATTTTTTGCGCTTACCTTTATCATCAGTATGGTACTATTAGAGTTCAATATTATCTCAGCTGTTTTGATTTATTTTAAAACCATAAAGACAAAGCCTGATTTTGATATGAGCATGTTTACAATGAAAACGGAATAGCAAAAGTGAAAAATATAATTTTGATAGGTTTTATGGGTGTTGGAAAAGGAAGTGTGGCACGAGAGATAATCAAAATATCCGATTATGTTTCCATAGATACAGATGATTTGATTGAGAGTATGGAAAACAGAACCATAAAAAAGATATTTGAAGAAGAGGGTGAAGCGTATTTTAGAGCACTTGAAAAAAAAGTTGCGATGTGGCTTCAAGCAAGTGTTACAAACACCCTTATATCCACAGGAGGCGGTTTTTATAGACAGGAGAATCTTAAAGAGATAGGAACAGTTGTTTTTTTAGATTCCCCGTTTGATAAAATTATCAAGCGTATAAAAAACCATCCCAACGCAGAGAAAAAACTCAAAAAACGTCCGCTTTTAAACAATCTCAAAAAAGCAAAAGAGCTCTACAATGAGCGCTTACCACAATATATGGCAGTTGCAGATATTATCATAGATGTAACAGACAAAAGCGCACTCGAGTGTGCAAAAGAACTTCTACTAAAGGTAAAACAGGATGCGTAAATTTTTTCTTTTTCTTCTTTTTGGGATTTTAACAAATCTCATGGCTGCCGACATTAAGTGGGCAAAGGATTATCATGAGGGGATTAAAAGTGCGCAAGCAGTCTCAAAACCAGTACTTTTCGTCTCATCAAGACATTCATGCAAATATTGTGTTATTTTGGACGAAACGACTTTTAAAGATAAAAGAGTAGTTGAAGAGCTCAACAAAAACTTTGTCACCATCATTTCCTACAGTGATGAAAATGACTATATGCCTAAAGAGTTGTGGCAACCGGGGACGCCTGCTATCTGGTTTTTATATCCAAGCGAAGAACCGATGTTTCAGCCGCTTATGGGAGCTATCGATGCGGAGAATTTTCTCAAAGCATTGGAAATAGTTAAAGAAGAGTTTAAGAAAGGAAAAAAATAGCGAATGATTTTTACAAATTCAAAAAGCAGTGGTTTTAAAGCCGAGTTTGAGGAGCTTTTAGGTCGTGGAAAAATGGATATGGCACATGTAAGTGCTATCGTTGGAAACATAATAAGCCAAATCAGAGAAAACAAAAATCAGGCTCTCAAAGAGCATATAGCAAAATTTGACAAGTGGGCTCCTGAGAGTGATGATGACCTTAAAATCACAACGGAGTCTATGCGTGAGGCTTATAACAACATTGATGAAAAACTAAAAGCCGCTTTGCACTTGTCGTATGAGAGAATTAAAGTCTATCATGAAAAACAGAAGCCAAGATCGTGGTTTGATGACGAGCCAAACGGAACGATTTTGGGTCAAAGAGTCACACCGGTTGATAGTGCGGGGCTCTATATCCCAGGTGGAAAAGCCGCTTACCCATCATCGCTTCTTATGAATGTCATCCCTGCTCAAGTAGCGGGAGTTGAGAAGATAGTTGTCTGTACGCCAACACCGGAGAACGAGCCAAACGAGCTTCTGCTTGCGGCGTGCCACTTATGCGGTGTGAGCGAGGTTTATAAAGTCGGAGGAGCAAGTGCAATTGCGGCCATGGCGTACGGTACGCAGACTATCCCTAAAGTTGATGTGATTACCGGTCCGGGAAATATCTTTGTTGCAACTGCAAAAAAGATGGTCTTTGGCGATGTAAACATCGACATGATTGCAGGACCAAGTGAGATAGGCATCCTTGCAGACGAGAGCGCAAACCCATCACATATGGCGATAGATATGCTCTCTCAAGCAGAGCATGACGAGATGGCAAGTTCTATTTTGATTACTCCGTCACAGGCGTTGGCAGATGCGGTAAAAATGGAGCTTGAGGTTTGGCTTCAAAAACTCCCGCGTCAAGAGATAGCAAGAAAATCCATAGAAGAGCGTGGCGCAATAATCGTCACTGCTACGATGCAAGAGGCAATTGATTTGATGAACCAAATCGCACCGGAGCATTTAGAAGTGGCAACGCTTTCGCCTTTTGAACTGCTTCCTTTTATCAAGCATGCCGGAGCTATTTTTCTAGGACATAACACACCTGAAGCTATCGGGGACTATATGGCAGGTCCAAACCACACACTTCCAACAGGTGGAACTGCTAAATTTTACTCGCCATTGGGAGTTGAAAATTTTATGAAAAAATCTTCTATCATCTCTTTTAGTAAAAAAGCTATTAATGAGATAGGTGAAGAGTGCGCACTGATTGCAAATATTGAGGGCTTAACCGCCCATGAACAGTCAGTCAGAGTAAGACTAGAGACATAAAAATTTCAAATATTCACACTATGGAAAATATTGCGAAATTATTATCAAAATGTGATAATTTTATAACTATTTTAAGGTTTATGTAGGTAGTATTGTCGCAGTAGAAGCCCCTATTTAGCACTATAATAAGGGCTTCTTTTCAAAAAGATTAACTGTTGTTATAAATCTTAACATTTGTCTAAAACAAAGGCTAAAACAAAGAAGGAGAGTATATGCAATTAGGCTTCCTAGTTGACTTACATTTATGTATGGGATGTAAGGGGTGTGAAATCGCATGTAAAGTGGAAAATGAAGTTCCACTAAGTACATGGAGACTTCGTGTAAAATATGTAGATGTAGGGACGTTTCCTGAAACAAAAAGAACGTTTACTCCACTAAGATGTAACCACTGTGAAAATGCACCGTGTGAGAGAATCTGTCCAGTGAGTGCACTTCACTATCTGGAAAACGGCATTGTTAACATTGACAAAGAGCGCTGTATTGGGTGTGCAGGATGTGTTATGGCATGTCCATACGGAGCGATTTATATCGACCCTCAAACGCAGACTGCAGATAAATGTACATACTGTGCGCATAGGGTTGCATCTTCTATGATGCCAGCGTGTGTTGTCGCATGTCCAGTTCAGGCAAATATTTTTGGAGACTTAGAAGATCCAACTTCCAATATTTCCAAATATATTCAAGTGCACCAAGGCGGTGTTCAAGTTCGTAAGCCAGAAAAAGGAACAAATCCTCACCATTACTATGTTGGAGGAGGAAATGTTACACTTAACCCTCTTGCTTCAGAGAGAGTAGATGGACACTCACTTTTCAATAATATCACAACACTTCCAGTAGGAGGGCACCACTAATGGCACATGAAATTTTAGCAGCAACACATGCTGTAGTTACTTTAGACGCAGCATTGCCGGGGATAGTGTGGCCTTGGTTGGTGACGGTTAACATGTGGGCAAAAAGTATTGGTACGGGTGTTATTTTTATGCTCTTTTTACTGCTTAGAATGTATCCGCAACAAGTTGAGAAGTTAAGACTTCCCGCAACAATAGCAGCTTTTGTATTTATCAATATTTTCTTGCTCTTTACATTGGCTGATTTACATCAACCATTTAGAATGTGGCATATATTTGTCTATTCACATTGGAACTCTGCTATTGCAGTAGGTTCTTTTATGGCTTCTGGCTTTTTGGGTCTTTTGACACTTCTTGGATATTTGGCATTTAAAAAGAACAATGAGACTTTTGACAAAGTTCTTCTTTGGACAACGATACTTGCTATACCAGTAACACTCTATACAGCTTCTTTGATGGCGCAGTGTACGGCACGTGAACTATGGCAAATGCCAGCTGAATCGGCACAAATGATTCTTGCGGCACTTCTTGCGGGTTCTGCATTTATGCTTTTGCTTGGCGGCAACAAGCTAAGTGATGAAGCTAAGAACACTTTAGGCGTTGTTTTAGGCTTAAGTGCTCTTATGGCATTTATTATCTATATGTCAGAGTATATTTTTGGACCGATGAAAGCAGAAGAGATTGCAGCAACTATTGGGTATATCAAAGGTGATGGACCGTATGCTGTTATGTTTTGGTTAGGTCAGTGGATGACATATATTTTACCAATGTTATTTGTAGTTCTAAGCAGAGTGAGCAAGTCAGATGCTATTTTAAAACTTGCAGCAATTTTGGCATTAGTCGGTTTAGCGATAGTTAAACATGTATGGCTAATGATTCCACAATTATTACCAATGAGTTAGGGAGAATATTGAATGTATTTAGAAAGTAGAAGAACATTTTTAAAAGGCGCTGCATTTACTGTTGCAGGTGCAACTATCGCAAAGGGTGTGTTTACGACTGATGCTATTGCTAAGTCAGTTAGCAATAGCAAATTTACGAACACACCAGATTCGTTATCTTTTTATCCACCAATGAGTGAGTGGAATGATTTTAAAGAACTAGATGGAAATGACTGGAAAAGAGGCGGTATAGACCGTCACGGTGTAAGAAGCGAATCAAATCCGGATGGTATCAGAGTTAATGATTATGCAATCGTTCCAACAGCATGCTCTAACTGTGAAGCTTCTTGTGGTTTGACTGCATGGATTGATAAAAATACATTTACAGTTGTAAAATATATGGGTAACCCATTTCACCCAGCTTCTCGTGGACGTAACTGTGCAAAAGGATATGCCGTTCAGTCTCAAATGTATGACCCAGACCGTATAGCATTCCCACTCAAGCGTGCTCCAGGCTCTGCACGTGGTGAAGGTAAATGGATTCGTACTACATGGGACGAGGCGATGACAACCATTGGTAAAAAGATGAGCGATACGATAAAAGTGGGTGATGAGCTCTCTAAAAAATCTATTATGTACCACGTTGGTCGTCCAAACGAGAATGGTTTTACGCCTCAAATTTGGCATACTCTAGGTCAAGATTGTACAAACTCACATACAAACATCTGTAGTTCAGGTGGACGTACTCCTACCATTCAATGGGCAAATGATGACAGAACATCTCCAGACTGGGCAAATGCAAAACTTCTTTTCCTAAACTCTTCACACGCTGCTGATGCAGGACACTACTTTGCTCAATCCGCTGCATTTATTGCAGAAGCGAGATCTAAGGGTGCTAAGATGGTTGTTATGGACCCTCGTTTATCTAACTCGGCAGGTATGGCTGATCTTTGGATAGCGGCATGGCCTGGAACAGAACCGGTTATCTATCTCTACTTAACACAGCGTATGCTCTCAGAGGGCAAGGTTGATAAAGAGTTTGTAAGAAGATGGTTCAACTGGGAAGTCTTTTTAGATAATAAAAAATATTTAGAGTTTATGGCAAGTAAAGGATATATATCTAAAGCTCCAGAAGGTGATGATTTCAACACTTTCTTAGAGGTGCTAAAAGAGCTTTACGCACCATATACTCTTGATTTTGCAGTCAAAGAGACGCATGTTCCTGCATATAAGCTTGAAGCACTTTATGATATGTTTATATGGGCTGGAACAGCGATATCTACATATTTCTGGAGAGCAACTGCTGCTGGAAATCGTGGTGGATGGATGAGTGGACGTTCAGGATATCTAGCACTTGCTCTTCGTGGAGCAATTGGTCCAGAGGGTGGTACATTCTTTCACCATTGGCATGTTATCTCTGTAGGTGGCAAGGGTGGAAGCTCTACTGTCGGTCAGGGAATGCGTGGTGCAAATGTCGCTCCTATTGATGTTTATAATGAGCTCTCTTGGCCTCCGGAATGGCCAATATCAACTTATGAGTTATCTTACCTTCTGCCTCACCTTTTAGCTGATACAGAGTGGCAAAAGAAGTGGATAGCTAAAGGACTTAACGTTCCTCAGAAACTAGCTGTATGGATACCTCGTATGTACAATCCTGTTTGGATTAATCCAGATGGATTTAGATGGATTGATACGCTTAAAAATGAGTCAAAGATGGAGTTGACATTCAACCTTTCTCCTGTCTGGTCTGAGACAAACTGGTATGTGGATTATATTCTTCCAGTGGGTCTTGCTGGCGAGAGACACGACCAACACTCTGAGGCTTCTATGCCTGCACGTTGGACCTCTTTTAGACAACCAGTTATGAGAGTTGCTCTTGAGAAAGCTGGATGGAAACCAAACAATCCAAACCGTGCTACACTCGAAGCACACATCAAAGCAGGTCTTGGTGAAGTTTGGGAAGAAAATGAGTTTTGGATTGATTTGTGTGTGAACTATGTTGACCCAACGGGTGAGCTTGGTATTAGAAAAATGTGGGAATCTAAAAAGAATCCTGGTAAACCTGTAACTATTGCAGAGTGGTATGATGCAGCATTTGGCGATAACTTGCCAAACCTAAAAGCTACAGCAACTTCTGATGAAAGATACAAAAACGCTGAATATCCAGTGTATGAGTATATGCGAGATTATGGTGCATGGATGGAAGAGACCAATATCTACTCTGCGCAAGAGCGTGAGATTAAAGATGATGGCGAAAACTACATCTCACATGGTCACAAGTATGACAAAAAACATGTTCACATAAACAAAAGAACAGGTGTTATGACGGCAGAGCATGATGGGAAAAAGAAACCTTTTGGTATTGAGATTGATGGTAAGAAAATGGAAGGTTTTGAAACATTAGATAAAAAGCTTGACTTCTTCTGTGAATGGCTTGCTGATGATTGGAAATGGCCTGAATATGCTATTCCATTCTATCCAAGAAATGACCAAGAGAAAAAAGAGATGGTTCATATTGTATCGCATGTAAATCACTCTTTTATGACAGAGAAAAACTCGTATGCACTCAATACAGTTTTCCGTCTGCCATACAATATCCATACACGCTCTGCAAACTCTAAGCACTTGATGGAAATTTCACAAAATCATGACCCGATTTGGATATCAACTCCAGATGCTGCGCGTCAAGGCTTTAAACGTGGCGATGCAATACGTGTCAATATCGTAGATAGTTTAACAGGCTTAGCGTCAGGATACTTTGTTGCTATGGCAGTGCCTACTGAAGGGGTTCTTCCTGGCACACTTGCATGTTCACATCATGGTGGTCGTTGGAAACTTGTCAATGCAGTTACCATTCCTAATGGTGTCACAGACGGTAAAGTAGATTCACAGCCGATGAAGAGAGATATGAAAGATCCTAAGTTTATGGCACATGCGCCACAAAATGTAGGGCAAGATGGTGCACAAATCAAAATAGAAGATTACAGTGGAACAGCTGGACTCAATAGCTTTGGTGTACCAACGGCCGAAGTTCAAATGGATGGAAAAAATGGCAAACTGAAGTATGTTGAGGGCATTAAACCATTCAAATCTGATAGATTTGCAGACTACAATAAAGATAGCGGAAATATCTGGTGGGATGGACTAAGCGGCTCATGGCAAAATGCAGTTGCTGCTCCGCATCCAGACCCTATTTCAGGGATGCATTGCTGGCATCAAAAAGTTATCTTAGAGCCTGCACAACCAGGAGATAAGATAGGTGATATTCAAGTTAATTATGATAATAACTTCAAAGTATATCAAGGCTGGAGAGATCAGTTGACACGTGGATTAGATAAAGATTCTACACTACGTCGTCCTGAGCATATTAAACGCCCTTGGGTACCGCTTTCTCACAAAGCGTACGTTGTTAAAATCAAAGACTAACTTCTTCTTCTCAATGCAAGGCGTATAAATTCGCTTTGTATTGAATCTTTTTTAATTTATCCACCACATTCTAAGCCATAATCCAATTGTACTTGTATAACCTACATCGCTATAGAAAAATTCTCTGTCCTTGTCATAGAGAAGAGTTGTGGGAAATACAGAGATACCAAACTTGTTTGCGATAGAACCATCATAGTCATTTATCACTTTAAAGTCTAAATTGTGGCTTTTGAGATACTCTTGAATCTCTCTATCGCTTCCTGATTTGACTGCAACTGTTAGAACATTATAGTTCTTGGCAATCGTTTGAATATTTGGAGATTGCGCTTTGCAGATAGGACACCATGTTGCCCAAAAATAGAGTAGTGTTGGTTTGTCTTGCGAAAGTGCATACGTCTCTTGGTTGAGCAAAACTACGCTCTTAAATGGTAAAGGTTCGTTTACAAGATGACCGCTTCTATAGAAACTTAAAATATTTGCAAAGAGGATAAGAAGTATAAAAAAGTAGAAAATTTCTTTTATATATTTCATAATTTTATTTTTCATCTTAATTCCAATTTTATAGTTTTTTAACACTATAGTAATCATTTCTAGCTAATATTTTACAAACAAAGGAGATTCTATGTATCAAAAAACTATTTTATCTTTAGTTGCCGCTTTTTTAGTTGGTTGTGGCGTTCAAACTGATGTTGCAACAAAATCAACAATGTTTCAAAGTGTTACTCAAAAAGAGGCAGTTTTGTTGCAAGAGGGCAAAGATAAAGAGTCTTGTCCTCGCTGTGGTATGAATTTACCAAAATATTACAAGACGAATCATAGTGCATCACTAGATGGTAAAACATACCAGTACTGCTCCTTGCACTGTCTGCAAGAGCATCTCTATGATGGAGTTTCGTTGAAAAATCCTCAAGTCGTAGATGTGCAGACGCTTCAATTTATTGATGTAACAAAGGCGTATTATGTTGTAGGAAGCAGTGTGAGAGGAACCATGAGCAGAACGAGTAAGTATGCCTTTTCTACCAAAGAGGGTGCAGAGGCATTTCAAAAGCAAAATGGTGGAGAAATTGTAGATTTTTATAAAGCGCTAGAAGTTGCAAAAAAAGATTTTTAAGGCTAGACTAGATTAGGCATTTGATATGCTTAATCTATATCATAATACCTTTGATTGTAAAGTAGAGAACTCCAGCAAGAACCGCAGCTACAGGAACTGTAATGAGCCAAGCGGCAACAATTTTTTTGATAGCATCCCTACGAACATACTGAACTTTTTTTGCTTTTTTGATATTTTTTCTTGTTGATTTAATAATCTTTTTCTCATTTTCAATCATCTTATAAAGGGTGACAATTCTTACATAATCAGTTTGTGTCTTATCACTTTTCTCTTGCAGTGTTTTCAACTCAGATTTATATGCATTTTTTGTAAGTTCTTCATCTTGAATTATGAGTATATCTTCTTCAAGACTATGATTGTTTTCATCCTTGATGTGCAACCACTCTCTTAAAAAACCTACACCAAATACACCACCGATAGCTATGTGTGTTGAGCTAACAGGAAGACCCATTTGTGATGCAATGATAACTGTAACAGAAGCAGACATGGCAATGGAAAAGGCTCGTATCTGATCTAACTCTGTAATTTCACTTCCAACTGTTTTGATAAGCTGAGGACCATAGAGTGCAAGTCCAAGAGCGATACCAAATGCGCCCACGCCCATAACCCATAGGGGGATAGAAGCACTCGAAGCAACACCTTTGTTCACAATAGCGTCATTGATAGCAGCGAGTGGTCCAATAGCATTTGCAACATCATTAGCGCCATGTGCAAAGCTAAGAAGAGCAGCCGCAAAAATGAGTGGAATAGTAAAGAGTGTATTGACAGATGCTTTTGTGTTTTCTAAGGTAGTTGTGTTAGAGCTAATTCTTTTTTTAACGAAAAAATAGACAAAAACGGCAACAATGGAAGCAATAATAAAAGCAGTCGAAAAAGCAGGTTTTTTTGTAATTTCAAGTGATACCAAAGGGAGAAGATTGAGCAACTCTATGATTTTTGGCCATATTTGTTGTACACCCTTAAGGATGATATATGTTACAAATGCCAATGCCATAAATGCAACATATATAGGAACATAAGTTTTTGCGGCTTCTATTTTGTCTTTTTTAAATATAATGGATTTTTTGATGGCATAAAGAAAAGCGGCGGCAACAACCCCGCCTAAAACTGGTGAGATAACCCAAGAAGCAACGATTTCACTCATTGTTCCCCAGTTGACGATATCAAAGCCAGCAGCAGCGATCCCAGCTCCCATAACAGCCCCTACAATAGAGTGCGTCGTCGAAACAGGAGCTTGCATCATGGTTGCAAAGTTAAGCCACAGAGCCGCAGCCAAAAGAGCCGCCATCATCGCCCAGATGAACGGGTCAGGATTGCCGCCAAAGGCAGAGATGTCGATGATGCCGTTCTTGATAGTCTTGACAACTTCTCCGCCAGCTATAAGTGCGCCTGATGCTTCAAAAATCGCAGCGATGATAATTGCGGCAGTAAGTGTAAGCGCTTTGGAACCAACTGCAGGTCCGACGTTGTTAGCTACATCATTTGCGCCGATGTTCATCGCCATATATGCGCCAAAAAGAGCAGCAACTGCAAGAAACATACTATTTGAGATGCCACCATTACTTAAAAAAGTAAATGTTAAAACCCCAATCATAAAAAAGAGAGCAAA
>DKFQ01000115.1 GCA_002452425.1 Sulfurimonas sp. UBA6792
GGGATTTGACACGAGAAAACTCGCATCAAAAGAGGATTTATTTTACTTTTTCCAAGTATTCACAATCAACAGTATTTACTCTGATAGTGTCGCCCTCTAAAACGTGGTAAGGCACTTGAACAACTGCACCTGTCTCTAGCGTTGCAGGTTTTCTGCTTCCGCTTGAAGTATCACCTTTGAAGTTTGGCGGAGTGTCTGTGATAACAAGCTCCATAACTTCAGGAGCCGATACAGAGATAGCGTTTCCTTTGTAAAAAATGATATCTACATTGATACCGTCTTTGAACCATTTTGAAGCGTCGTCACACTGCTCGTACGAGAGGGACATCTGCTCATAAGACTCTTGATCCATAAACTGAAACGCCTCACCATCGTCATAAAGATATTGCATCGTTTTGTAAGCTATCTCAGGAACTTCAAACTTATCGCCGGCATGTACAGTTTTTTCAACAACTTTACCGTTTAAAAAGCTCTTTACTTTCATACGAACAAATGCCGCACCTTTACCAGGTTTAACATGTTGAAACTCGACGACTTTATACGGTACTTCACCGATTATAAGACGCACATTTTTTTTGATATCACTCATTCCTACAGTTGCCATTGGATTTACCTTAAGAAAAATTTTTTGCGAATTTTACACTAAATGGACTTAATACCAAATTCAATTTACTATACATACTTGAATTTGGTATAAAGCAGCTTTTTTGTACAATCACAAAGATTTAAAACTATGGAGAAAAGATGGTAAAGCGATTGTTTAAGAAAGAGGAGTGGTTTGGCAATGTCAAAAACGACACGCTCTCTGGGCTTGTCGTAGCTCTTGCACTCATTCCTGAAGCAATCGCTTTTTCCATTATTGCCGGAGTTGACCCAAAGGTGGGGCTTTACGCTTCATTTTGTATCGCTGTAGTTACGGCATTTTTTGGCGGTCGCCCCGGGATGATCAGTGCGGCAACGGGTGCTATGGCTTTACTTATGGTTACTTTAGTAAAAGAGTACGGTTTAGAGTATTTACTAGCAGCAACGCTTCTTACAGGTTTTTTTCAGATAGTAGCAGGGTATCTGCAACTTGGACGCTTTATGAGTTTTGTACCTCGCGCCGTTGTTGTAGGGTTTGTCAATGCTTTGGCGATTTTGATATTTATGGCGCAGCTTCCTGAACTTACCGATGTTACTTGGCATGTTTATGCGCTTACACTTGCAGGACTTGGGATTATCTATCTCTTCCCTTATATCCCAAAAATCGGGACAATGCTTCCATCTCCTTTGGTTACAATAGTAGTTTTAACGATTGTCGTTTATGTTATGGGCATTGATGTAAGAACCGTGGGAGACATGGGACAACTCCCTGACACACTTCCCATCTTTTTGTTTCCTGACATTCCGCTCAGCTTTGAAACATTGATGATTATCCTGCCTTACTCTATCTCTCTTGCCGCTGTCGGACTACTTGAATCATTGATGACTGCAACTATCGTCGATGATATGACAGATACTACGAGTGACGCAAACAGAGAGTGCAAGGGTCAAGGTGTAGCAAACATCGTATCAGGACTAATGGGCGGCATGGCAGGATGTGCTATGATAGGACAATCAGTTATCAATGTAAAATCAGGGGGTCGTGGAAGGTTGTCAACTTTTTTGGCAGGTCTGTTTTTGCTTATAATGGTCGTGTTTTTAAGCGATATTATCTCCATTATCCCTATGGCTGCACTTGTGTCAGTTATGATAATGGTCTCCATCGGTACTTTTGACTGGGGCAGTGTCAAAAAATTAAAAACTTTGCCGCTCTCTACAAATATAGTCATGCTCGCAACAGTTGGAGTGACAGTCGGAACGCACAATCTTGCGGCAGGCGTATTTACCGGCGTTTTACTAGCCTCACTCTTCTTTGCAAACAAAATCTCTCACTTTATGTATTGTGAAACATCTTACTCTGAAGATAATAAGATAAAAACGTATAAGTTTGTCGGTCAAGTGTTTTTCAACAGCAGCGACAAATTTTATAAAACTTTTGATTTTAGAGAGGTTGTCGATAGAGTTATCATAGATTTGACAAGGGCTCACTTTTGGGATATATCGGCGGTCTATGCACTGGACAAAGCAGTTATCAAACTCAGACGAGAGGGAGCTGAAGTTGAAGTTGTCGGTCAAAATGAGGCAAACGCAACGATTATAGACAGATTTGGCATTCATGACAAACCAGAAGAGATAGAAAAAATAATGGGAGGGCACTAAAGATGCTTCTTCATACTAACAAACCACTCATTTTATTTAAACAAAGGAAAAAATAATGCAATTTACACTTGATGCCACTTCAAAAAATGCAAGAGCCTGCACCATAAAAACCGCTCACTCTACCATCAAAACTCCGGTTTTTATGCCTGTAGGAACTCTAGGAAGCGTCAAAGCACTTGACATGGAGGATGTTTTAGAGCTTCTTGGTGCTGAAATCATCTTGGCAAACACCTACCATATGTATCTTCGCCCCGGAGATACGACGGTAGCAAAGATGGGCAAACTTCACGGCTTTACGACCTACCCTAAAAGCTTCTTGACCGACAGCGGCGGTTTTCAGGCTTTTAGCCTTAGCGACATCTCCAAAGCTTCGCAAAACGGCATAGAGTTTAGAAGCCACATAGACGGAAGCAAACACTTCTTTACGCCAAAAAAAGTTATAGACATCCAGCACAACTTAGGTTCTGACATCATGATGATTTTGGACGATTTGGTCGCACTTCCTGCAACTCAGGAACGCATAGCACTTAGCATTGAGCGAACAACGGCATGGGCAAAAGAGTCCATCGACTACTTTAGAGCAAAACAAAAAGAGGGTGTCGGCTTGGAGCAAAATATATTTGCTATCATACAAGGCGGAACGGACAAAGCTTTTAGAACAAAGAGTGCAACGGAACTTTGTGCGCTTGATTTTGACGGTTTTGCCATAGGCGGGCTTAGTGTGGGCGAGTTAAATCAAGAGATGTACAACACGGTGGAACATACCGTGCAGTATATGCCGCAAGATAAACCACGCTACCTTATGGGTGTTGGAACTCCTGAAGATTTGGTAGAGAACATCGAGAGAGGCATCGATATGTTTGACTGCGTTATGCCGACACGAAATGCCAGAAACGGAACGCTTTTTACATCGTTTGGAAGGCTAAACATCAAAGGTGCGGTATACAAAGAGGACAATACTCCCATAGATAGCGAGTGTGAGTGTCTTACTTGCAAAAGATACAGCCGTGCATACCTCAACCATCTTTTCCGTGCAAGGGAGATAACATACTTCAGACTTGCAACGATTCATAATCTTCATTACTACTTAAATCTGATGAGAGAAGCCAGAGAGGCGATTTTGGAAGATAGATACAGTGAGTTTAAAGCGGAGTTTTATGCGAAAAGGTCAAGTAATAGCTAGGAGATGCCGAATCAAGTTCGGCATGACACTTTACCGTCATCCTGAACTTGATTCAGGATCCAAAATTAGAGATTGTTCTCTTTTTTATATTTTAAAATAGCAGCATACGCCTCATCTTTTAACATCAACTTCTCTTTTTTAAGTGTCTCAAGTTCTAGGTCAGTCAAAAGAACATCACCTTTCTCAGCTTTTGTGATTTGGTCGTCAAGCTCATTATGCTTATCGAAAATTTTTAAAAAGTGAGCGTTTGCAGCACTGTTTTCTTTCATATGAGTAATGATATCACGGTATTCATGTAACATGGGCAATCCTTAATTTTTTTGGAATTTTACCATATTTCAGGCAAAAATCTTTTTAATCTCTCCGTAAAGTTCTTCTGAATTATAGAGAGAGAGCTTTTCATCCATCACAACTTTAGCATTTGGGTCAAAAAGCATCATCTGCGCTTTTGTGCCGACTTCTATGACGCCGCACTCTTGCCCCAGAGCTTTTGCAGGGTTTTGCACGCATAGTTCTACAAGACGGCTCATCAAAACCAAACCGCCCTTAACTAGCTTGGTATAGTAGAGACTCATCGCATTTTTCAGCCCCTCGCACCCATACGCCGCATCGTAAAATGCGACCTCTTTGTTTACAGGTGAGCTTGGCTGATGCAGGGTTGTGAGGATATCGATTTGAGAGTTTTTAAGTGCCTCTTGTAAAAGCACGACATCTGTGCTTGATGCTAAAGGCGGGTTTAGTTTTGCGGTGGTGTTGAAGTTTCTGCATGCCTCATCAGAGTTTAAAAGATGGTGGATAGAGACTTCACAACTTACCGCAACACCCTCTTGTTTTGCTTTGCTTATAAGGTAGATGGAGCGTGGAGAGGCGATGGACTTGAAGAGAATCTTTATCTTAAAGTGTCTAGCGATTTCTATCATTCGAGAGACATGCAAAACTTCACTCAAATCAGGAATCCCCGCAAGCCCGAGCTGTGAACTCACATCACCCTCAAGCATCACACCGCTTGAGATAAGAGAGTTGTCTTCGGCTTTGCAAAAGAGCGTTACACCGTACATCTGGCAATATTGTGCAATTTTAATCGCCAAATCATTCTTTGCGATGGTACTCATATATGGAGCGATTGCGCCACGCTTTAGCAAGATAGCGATATTGCTAAGAGTTGCATCTTCCCTTAAAGCACTAATCATCAAATCAACTTTTGCACCTTCCAAACCATGAAGCCCGTTTTGTGCAAACTCCAAAACAATCTCATTATCAAGAGCGGGCGAACACTCCGGATTTAAGACAATATGCCCTATGCCGGCGTCAAGTGCCTCTTGTGAGAGCGATTTGATATTTTTTGCATTGAGTGCTGCATCTTGAACTCTTATGTTTGTGTCCACCAAAAGCGGCAGAAGATAGAGACCTTTTGCATCGATAAACTCATCTCCTTGAAGATCTGCCCCCATCTCCACGACGACACCATCTGCCACCCTAACATCAACTTCTCTCTCGCCATTTGCATCGCATACTCTCGCACTTTTGATAATCATAAAAACTGCCTTGCTTTGGTATAATTCCAAAATTATATTAGACAAAGGCTTAGAGTTGCGTTTTATATCTTTAGTTCTGATTCTTCTCTCTCTTTTGGATGCTTCGCCCCAGTATGAAGACGGCAAGCGGCTTTATAAGCAAAATGGCTGTTCTGGGTGTCACGGCAGAAATTTGGAGGGACTTCACAGGTATCCTTATCTCGCCAACCGTGCAAAGGGCTATATGAAGTATAAACTTGAGCGTTTTCGTTCCAAACTCTCTGACAACCAACAACAAGAGATGATGATACCTTTTGCGGTAGGCTTAAGTGACAAAGATATAGAAAATCTT
>DKFQ01000113.1 GCA_002452425.1 Sulfurimonas sp. UBA6792
CAATGGCAAGGGGCAATGATGAGTGCGTAGCTATGGAGATGACAAAGTGGTTTAACACAAACTACCACTACATAGTTCCTGAATTAAATCTTGAAGAGAGTTACGCGCTTAATGCTTCAAAAATTATAGACGAGTACCGTGAAGCAAAAGCTCTTGACATAAAAACAAAGATAAATATCATCGGTCCTATAACATATTTGGGGCTTAGCAAAAGAGTTGACCGCGGCGATGTTTATGAGCTTTGGAGCAAAATAGTGCCGATTTATGAGGAGCTTTTAAAAGTCATAAGCACTCTTGATGATGAAGTGGTCGTGCAGATAGATGAGCCGATTTTTGCAAAAGGACTAGGTACTAAAGTTCTTAGTCTTATAAAACCGACTTACGATAGACTTGCAAGAGTTTCGCCAAATATAAAAATTGCGGTTGTAACCTACTTTGAACACTCAAACGAGGCGACAAAGATTTTGGTACATACGCCTATCTGGGCTATCGGACTTGACTTTTTATATGGAGATGAAAATCTAAAATCTCTTGATATCATCGCCATGAGCGGCAAAAAGCTTATAGCGGGAGTAGTTGATGGCAGAAATATATGGAGATGCAACATAGAAAAAACCACGCATCTTTTGGAGAGTATCTCAAATTATGTAAGCAAAGAGAATATTTTGATAAGTTCGTCTTGTTCGCTTCTTCATGTTCCTTTTACTCTCAAATATGAAGAAAAAATGAGCGGCGAGATAAAAGAGTGGCTAAGTTTTGCGCTTGAAAAACTCTCTGAGATTTCGCTTCTATCAAAACTCTTTTTTGACGGAGAGGGTAGTTTGGATGAGAGAGAAAAAGAGGCTCTCTCAAGCAATATAAAAGCAAATCAAAGCAGAAAAAATTCGCCTCTTATTCATGACAAAACCGTACAGGAGAGAGTAAATAAGCATACAAAACTCCAAAGAGAGGGCGATGCAAAAGAGAGGCTAAAACTCCAAAGAGAGATTTTAGGATACAGTGATTTGGTAACCACAACCATCGGCTCATTCCCGCAAACTTCACAGCTACGATGTGCCAGAAGCGATTTTAAAGCTGCTCTTATCTCAAAAGAGAGCTATGAGGCAGAGATGAAAAGATATATAGATGAGTGTGTGGAGTTTCAGGAGGAGTGCGGTTTGGAGATTTTAGTCCACGGCGAGCCTGAGAGAAACGATATGGTCGAGTATTTTGGCGAACAGCTAAGCGGATATGGATTTAGCCAAAACGGATGGGTGCAGAGCTACGGAAGCAGATGCGTAAAACCGCCCTTTATCTACGGAGATATCAGCAGACCTCGTCCTATGACGGTGGAGTGGATAGCTTATGCACAGAGTAAAACAAGCCGCATCATGAAAGGGATGTTGACGGGTCCCGTTACGATTTTGAATTGGTCGTTTGTTCGAGACGATATGCCAAGAGGCGAAGTTTCAAAACAGATAGCCGTTGCACTCAGCGATGAGATAGACGACCTGCAAAAAGCGGGTATCAAAATCATTCAAGTCGATGAAGCGGCATTTAAAGAGGGGTATCCGTTAAGAGGCGAGAAGATAAAAGCGTATGAAGCGTGGGCGGTGAGAGACTTCAAGATAGCCGTGAGCAGTGCAAAAAAAGAGACGCAAATCCACACTCACATGTGCTATAGCGAGTTTAACGACATCATAAACACCATAGAAGATATGGATGCGGATGTTATCTCCATAGAGACGGCAAGAAGCGGCAATGAACTGCTAAAAATCTTCAAAAAAGTGGGTTACACAAAAGAGGTAGGACCTGGGGTTTACGACATCCATAGCCCAAGAACCCCAAGCGTTGAGGAGATAGTAAAACAGATAGAACTTCTGCTTGAGGTGCTTCCAAAAGAGCAGTTGTGGATAAACCCAGATTGCGGACTAAAAACCAGAAAATGGGAGGAGGTAAAACCATCACTTAAAAATATGGTTGAAGCGGTTAGGATTGTAAGAGAAAAATTAAAGAGTTAAAAAATAGCATGCGATTTTGCATGCTATTAAAATGATTTAAAGATTGCTAGAAGCCACAAAAGATGATAATCTTTGTATAAACTCATTTGGGTTGGTGTCGGCAATCTCTTGGGCCAAAATCTTGTCTGCACCGTCTCCTAGTATCTGTTTGAAAACAGCTTTTATCTCTTCTATGTCGCCTCTGTTTTCGAGTCTTCGTCTAAGACCTATGGCATTTAGTCCTTTGATGGTTGCTTTATTGCCCTCTACTAGCATAAAAGGAGGGATGTCTGAAGCTACTACGGATGCCCCGCCTATCATCACTCCTGTTCCTATCTTGTTGTTTGACTCAACCGTGCTAAGTCCGCCGATGATAACTCTCTCTTCACAGGTGACGTTTTCATGAAGTCTGACGGCATTTGTTATGATGCAAAAATCGCCAAGTGTTACACCGCCAAAAATCTGTACATATCCCATAAGAAAGTTGTTTGCGCCGATAATTATTTGTCTATTCTCACTGCTTATATCTTGCGTGCCGATTTGCACAAACTCTCTGATATGTGTTTTTGTCCCTATATGAACATCAGACTCTTCAGAACCTATGACGGCAAAACTAAAAATCTTTACACCCTCATCGATTTGAAGTTTGCCTTTGAGGATGATGTTTGATTCTAGCGTGCATCCTGCTTTGAGTACGACATCTTTGCCGATAAAACAAAACGGACCGATGGTAACGTCTGGCGCAATGGTTGCACCTGCTTCTATAATGGTGGTTGGATGGATTTTTTGCATTATTGACCTGCGATTTCTAGGGTTATGATACTATCTTCTATGGATGCCAAAGAGCCTCTCTCACCGCTATTTAGGTAGTGGACAAAGGCTTCAAGCTCATCATGAAGTGCGTTGCTTCTGCCCACAAAACAGTTGTTTGTGATGTGTGCATTTGGGTTGATATTGACACGTTCTGTAAGTGTTTGTGAGAGTAGGTCGGCTTCAAAAAATTTGATTTTGCTCTCTTTGTCTATCCTACATGCAACACTTATGCTTCTTTTGCGGTAAGGGGTAAGCCAGTTTGTTGCGATATCGCCGATAACATTGCCCTCAAGCTCAAACGCCAAAATAGCGTTGTCTTCGTGTGTTTTATGAATCTTTTGTGATTTAAAAACGGCACTTTTTACTATCTCTTTTTGTGTGATAAAGCGAATCAGGTCGCTATCATGCACAGAGAGGTCGGTAAGGATGCCCACATCTGCGATGCGCTCTGGAAAAGAGCCGCTGCGAACGATGGAGATGGAGAGGATTTCATGGTTTTTTATCTCATGCATAAGTGATTTTACGACGGGATTGAAACGCTCTATATGCCCGACACAGCTCTTGATACCGCTCTTTTGAACTGCCTCAAAAATCTCTTGTGCATCTGCAACGCTTGAAGCGGCAGGTTTTTCGATGAATATATCTACACCACGAGCGGCACATATAAGAGCGGCTTCTTTATGCAGAAACGTGGGCGTAACGATGATAAGCGCATCAGGTTTGGCGGTATCAAGCATGGTATCTAAATCATAAAAAAACGGCTCTTCAAATTCGCCGTTTTTGACAACATCACAAAGTGCTACAATCTGCACTCCAGCTAGTTTTTTAAGCGTGTTATAGTGGTTTTTCCCCATAACACCAAGACCAAGAATGGCGATTTTTTTCAATGCTTACCCTTTGATGGCGTTAACGACAAAATCTTGCTCTGCTTCGCTTAAAAAAGCACTCATAGGCAGGGACATAATCTCTTTTGCGACCATTTCGCTTACAGGAAAATCGCCCTCGCTATAGCCCAAATCTGCAAAAGCCTCTTGCAAATGAAGCGGAAGAGGGTAGTGAACAGCAGTCGGAACGCCGGCAGTAGAGAGTTTTGCAACCATTGCTTCTCTATCTTTTACTCTTACGGAGTACTGTGCATAGACACTTGTGTTGCCCTCCGCGATTTTTGGCGTGATAACATCTGCATTTTCAAGAAGGTCGCTGTATCTTGAACCAATCTCTTCTCTTGCAGTTGCTTCCGCCTCAAAATGTTTGAGTTTTACATTTAAAACGGCTGCTTGAATAGCATCAAGTCGTCCATTGATACCGATATATTTGTGTTTGTAACGCTCATTTTGTCCGTGGTTGAGAAGCATACGCATCTTTGCGGCAAGTGCATCATCGCTTGTAAATATCGCTCCGCCGTCGCCATACGCACCAAGTGGTTTGGATGGGAAGAAGCTTGTGCATGCTATGGTTGAGAGGTTGCATGATTTTTTGCCTCTGTAAGATGCACCAAAACTCTGGCACGCATCTTCAATAACAACAATATTGTGTTTTGCGGCGATTGCATTGATAGCGTCCATATCTGCACACTGTCCATAAAGTGAAACAGGGATGATAGCTTTTGTTTTGCTTGTGATGGCATTTTCTATTTTTGTAGGGTCTATGTTGTAGCTCTCTTCGTCAATGTCAACAAAAACACTTCTAGCCCCCAAAAGTGCGACAACTTCGGCAGTTGCTATAAAGGTAAAAGGAGTAGTGATGACCTCATCGCCCACGCCGATATCAAGAGCCATAAGTGAGAGAAGAAGAGCGTCCGTGCCGCTGCTGCAACCGATGGCGTGTTTTGCGCCCGTATAAGAGGCAAGACCTCTCTCTAGTGAGTTAAGCTTCTCTCCGCCGATAAACTGTGCAGAGGACATAACCTCTAAAACTTCGCTGTTTATCTCTTTTTCATATCTTTTATACTGTGCCTGTAAGTCTATAAAATTAATCTTCATCTCTACCCTCTATAATATGTGCTACTCTTTTGGAACTGCCGTGTTTAAGATACGCTCTTAGTGCTTTTGAATCTTCTAAAAATCTGCTTCTCTCATATGTTTCATACGCTTTTATAAGATTTGCGGCGTTTACATCTTTTTGTATAAACTCAGGGTGCAAAGCTCTATTTTGAAACTTTGAAAACATGATATTTGCAAGACCGATATACTCTAGCTTTACAAGTCTGCTTGCAATGAAATAGTCAAACGGTTTGGCAATGTAGGTCAAAACAAAGGGAATCCCGATGAGTGACGCTTCTAGTGTCGCCGTGCCGCTGCATATAAATGCAAAATCAGCTCTTAGAAGTGTTTCGTGTGCATCATAAGCTATTTTAAAATCCGTAAGGCTACCATAAACTTCTTTTATCTCTTCTTTAGAGAAGTGTTTTGGAATGATGATAGTCGCATCCACGCCAAGTTTTTCTCGTACCTCTTTAAAGATGGGAAGGAGTTTTTTTATCTCCCCTTTTCTGCTTCCGGGCATAAAAACAACGCTCTTTGCCTCATCGTTTAGATGCTCTTTAAACTCCGTTATCTGGTCAAGCAGAGGGTGTCCTACATACTCGATGGGTGCATTTTTGGAGTAGTAGTCACGTTCAAAAGGCAAGATAGAGGCGAGGCGGTCGATGGTCTTTTCTAAAATCGGGATTCTTTTTGGTTTCCATGCCCACGCTTGAGGAAGGATATAGTAAATAATCTCTTTTTGAGGGTACTTTTTTTTGATTTTTTTGGCAAGAGGGAGGTTAAAACCCGAGGAGTCTATGAGTAGCACTTT
>DKFQ01000050.1 GCA_002452425.1 Sulfurimonas sp. UBA6792
GCCTCAAAACAGGGACATGACAGCTCTGCGGTTGCTTATGACACCATAGATTCGGCAAAGTCAAAAGGGTTTGACCATGTTATCATCGATACGGCAGGAAGATTGCACACGCAAACAAACCTAGCAAATGAGCTCAAAAAAATCCATAGAATCTGCGACAAAGCCCACAACGGCGCACCACACAGAACTATCCTTATCATTGACGGCACACAGGGCAACTCTGCCATAGCGCAAGCAAAAGCCTTCAATGAGATGATAGGGATTGACGGCATCATCATCACAAAGCTTGACGGAACAGCAAAGGGCGGCAGCGTCTTTAGCATCGCTTATGCGCTTGAGCTTCCTATCCTCTATGTCGGAACAGGCGAACAACCAGAAAATCTCACACCATTTGACAAATATGAGTTTGTCGATGGCTTGCTAGACGCTATCTACTCGCAAGAGGAAAATTAAAGAATTTACTCCGCACAGTCTTATCGGAAGTGGGGCTTTAGCCCCGCCTAGCAAACAAATATGGCAATTTGTCATATTTTTATATCTTTTTCGATTTTGCTTTTATAATTGTCCTAAATTTTCAAAAGGTTGTTGTCGATGTCTAAGAAAAAAATCCTTTTTGAGTGTCAACATTGCGGGCTTACTACTCCAAGATGGATGGGCAAATGTACAAATTGCGGAGCGTGGGACTCTTTTGTAGAGCTAAATGAGCAGCAGCAAGAGGTTGTAAAACATGCCAAATCAACCTCTTCATCGGCAAAAGCCATCAGCATCAACGATATAGAGGAGGAGGAGATATTTCGCTTTAGTTCAGGCAATCCTGAACTAGATACCGTTCTTGGCGGCGGAGTAGTTCCGGGTTCACTTACACTTATCGGCGGAAGCCCTGGGGTTGGCAAGTCAACACTTCTTTTAAAAGTTGGCGGAGACATAGCTTCAAGCGGACAAAATGTTCTTTATGTAAGCGGGGAAGAGTCTAGCTCACAGATAAAACTGCGTGCAAATCGCCTTAGAGCAAACCAAAGCTCTCTTTATCTCTTAAGTGAGATTCGTCTGGAGCAGGTTTTGGTTGAGCTGGAACATAGAGCGTATGATTTTTTGATTATCGACTCCATCCAAACGCTCTACTCGGAAAATATCGCCTCCGCCCCCGGCTCCGTTACTCAAGTCAGACAGATAACATTTGAGTTGATGCGCATAGCAAAAGATAAAAACATCGCCATCTTCATCATAGGCCATATCACAAAAGAGGGTTCTATCGCTGGACCTAGAGTTTTAGAACACATGGTGGATACTGTTCTTTACTTTGAGGGCGACTCCTCGCAAGAGCTTAGAATCCTTCGTGGATTTAAAAACCGTTTTGGACCGACAAGCGAGATTGGTGTTTTTGAGATGCGCAGTGATGGGCTTGTCTCGGCTACAGACATCGGTTCACGCTTTTTCAACCGTGATTCAGAGCAGGCAGGTTCTGCACTCACAGTCATTATGGAGGGTTCACGCCCAATCATCCTTGAAGTTCAAGCACTTGTTTCAGAGTCACACACCGCAAACTCAAAACGCCAAGCAACCGGTTTTGACAACAACAGGCTCAATATGCTCTTAGCGCTTTTAGAGAGAAAACTAGAAATTCCGCTATCGGGGTATGATGTTTTTATCAATGTCACAGGCGGAATCAAGATTAGTGAAACATCGGCGGATTTGGCGGTACTTGCAGCCATTATCAGCAGTTTTCGCAACCGTGCCATCTCAAAAAAGACCATCTTCATAGGTGAGGTAACGCTTGTCGGGGATGTAAGAGAGGTTTATGGCATGGATGCAAGACTCAAAGAGGCAAATATGCAAAATATCACTAAAGCACTTGTTTGCAAAAAACCTTTGGAAAAAACAAATATCAAAACATTTATAGTCGATGAAGTAACAAAACTGCTAGAATGGTACTAATTTTAAACCTCCTTTGCTTTAGATGGTAGTATAATTTCTAAAATTTTTTAAAGGAAATAGTTTTATGGATGCACAAGTAAGAAGCGAAGAGAAATTTTATAAGTTATCAATAGCTTACGAGGGAAGAGAAGAGGGAGAGCTTGTATGCTCCACAATCGACAAAATCACTTCAAAATATGCAATGAAACCTGAATCATACACATGTCACATCTCTGATGCAAAAAATGTTGTTGTGCTTGAGTATCATGACGATGTCAACAGAGAAGCTGGAGCGATATTTGAAGAGATTATCAAAACACTTAATATAGAAATTTGTGACTAAAGTTTAAATTTTGCTATACTAACGAGACTACATTCAAGGAAGAAATTATGGCTGATAAAGAGAAAAAAGAAGAAGAGAGCACAAGCAGCGAGGGTAAAAAGTCAAATACATTGATGATTATCATCATTGTTGTGTTGCTGCTCATTATTATCGCAGGTGCTGTTGTAGCATTTCTTTTGATGGGTGAAGATGAAAAAACTGCACAAACTCCACAGCAAGTTGAGCAAGCAGCAACACCTCAAGCACAGCAAAAGAGCACATCAAGCAGATCTAAAGATGATGGCGATGAGATGGGATCGAAAAAACTCAGTCAAATCGGCACCCTCTACCCGCTAGATGCCTTTACTGTCAACCTAAAGAGTGACGCTGGACGCCGTTATCTAAAAACTACCATTTCCCTTGAACTCAACGGAAAAGAGCTCAGCTTAGAGCTTGATAGTAAAACACCTGTTATACGAGATAGAATCATCAGAATCTTAACCTCTAAAACACTCGAAGAGATCTCCTCTAAAAAGGGAAAACAAAAAATTTCAGAGCAGATTATGGACACGCTTAACTCTATGATTACGGATGGAAGCATTGAGGGGATTTACTTTACAGAGTTTGTTATCCAGTAGATGATTGGCATTGATCTTATCAAAATCTCTCGTATGGAGCGGCTTGTTGAACGATTTAAGAACAGAGCGCTTGAGAGGTTTTTATCCCAAAGTGAGATAGATCTTGTCAAAAACCACAAAACTGCTTCAGGTTTTTGGGCAGCTAAAGAGGCGTGTTCTAAAGCTCTTGGAGTGGGCATCGGTGCCGAGTGTGGATTTCACGATATAGTGATTTACAAAACTCCAACTGGTGCTCCAAAACTCCAACTTACACAAAAAATTGTTGAAAAATTTGCTATTTCAGATATAAGCCTCTCTATCACACATGATGGAGAGTATGCTATTGCCGTTGTGGCAATAAGTAAGAGGGCATAAACAATCTCTTATTTAAAATCAGCCTCCACCAACAAAATCAAGTAACTCTATCTTATCTCCATCAGACAG
>DKFQ01000006.1 GCA_002452425.1 Sulfurimonas sp. UBA6792
ATAAGGCGCATTGCCGCCACAAAAGACATAAGTGTCTTGCCGCTTCCCGCTTTTGCGTCGATAACGAGAAGGTTATAGACATTTTCGATGATGGCTTTGACAAAAAATTTCTGTTTTAAGTTTGCAGGTTTGACGGCAAGAGGATAAAAATCGCTTTCATCCATGACCAAAACTCTCTCATTCGCAACGATGCCATATGCACTATTCCCGTCACTCGACTCAAATGTGTAGCAAAAATTCTCAGGCTTGTATGTCTCATCTATCTCTTTGATGTTTTGGAGATTGAGGTTGTTAAAGTAGATAGACTCAAGCGGTGTGCTTTTTACAAATGAGAAGTCCGGAACCTCGCTTTTGTCGTCATTGAGTGTCTGGGTTTTGATGTTTTTGAAGAGTGCAAATGTACGTGCATAGATGTCGATGGAGATAAAGATGACCTTTTGCCCTTTGTAGTAATCCCTTGCAACCTCTGCAACTTCGATGATGCGCTTATCGTTGCTCTCGGAGATATGGTGCTGTTCTATCTGGGTGTCGTAGCTGTCTTTTGAGATGATGTGAAGTATGATGTCGCCCTTGTAGAGTTTGACAACTTTGTAGTTTGGCTTGTAATCTATCTCTTTGATTTTGGTGGAGGCTAAAAATCTGGCAAACTCTCTTGAGTAGTAACCAAGTTCGTTTGGGAGTTTCTTTTTATCTTCAAGTTCAAGTAGTACCGTCTCTGGAACTACGACTATGTTAGAACCATTATCGCTTAGGGTCTCTATATTTTGCACATTTTGCAAAATAATGTTGGTGTCTATGACATAAACTTTATCTTTTTTCATGCCAAAATAATAGAAGATGTTTATTACGGCATGATTACTTTGGGGTGGGTGTTAGTTTTGTTTGTTAGTTAAAAAAAACCGCCCAAAAAGGCAGCTTTTTTAGAGGATGAAAAGGTTAGACGTGGGTATTGCCGCAGTATGGGCATTTTTTTGCGGCTACGGGGATGCTCATCGCACACTCATCACAGATTTTCTCAGCAGGCGGTGGCGGTGGCGGGACTTCCTCTTTTGCTCTAAGTGTGTTGTAGCTCTTTACAAGCATAAACATAACTGTTCCCAAGATTAAAAAAGAGATAGTATCGTTGACAAAAACACCTATTTTAATCGCTGGTGCGCCTGCTTTTTCAAGGTCTGCGAGTGTGTTGTAGCTGTTACCGTCCAGTGCCAAAAATAGGTTTGAGAAATCAACTTTGCCAAGCAACATACCCACAGGCGGCATGATAATGTTTTTTACAAGCGACTGCACAAGCGTGGCAAACGCCGCACCAAAGATAAAACCAACCGCCATATCGACCATGTTTCCCTTAATGAGAAACTTTTTAAACTCTTCAAACATTACACACTCCTATTTTTTGCGTTATGACGTTATTTTACACTTTTTCATAACTTTTTTCCAATCAAAATCAAAATTTTTACTCACATACGCTTTGTGATGCGGCACGGTGCATTTGGAGCAGTCTTGATGTACTGCGCCGCCGTGTCCGATAGTTGAACCGTTATGGATTTCACAGCGACTGAGAATCTTCATGCCGTTGTATGTGTCAAGTCCGTTGTCGTTAAACCTGAAGTTTGGGCATCCGCATAGGTAGCAGTTGAGCTTTTCCATGTCGTGGCATTTTTTGCCCATTTTATAAAGAGGGCAAAAATCAATCTCCTCTTTTGCCATGTTTTCATACTCAAAATAGTCTATGATTTGCTCTTGCGTCAAACCTTTTGCCAGAAGTTTTTCTACTATCTTTTGATGTTTTTGGGCGTGTTGCTCAAACCACTCTTCATAGCTCATCGTAACATATTCTCTTTTTTAACGCTAAGTTTGTCGTACATCGCTAACATGTTAGTGTAGTTGTTATGGAGTGTGTTATCGACCAAAAACTGCTCGCCTGCCAAAATAGCGACTGCTTTTTCGACCGCACTTCGCGTGAAAATGGCGCAAAGTCCCTCTTCATACTCCTCAAAATCAAGCCCCTCATCCTCCATTCGCATCAGCTCTGCAACGACTCGTGCTAGTTTGTTAGACCCAAGTTCGAGAAGCTCAAGGGAGAGTTCTCTCTCATCTAAAAGAAGGTATGTTTGCGCTTTGAAATCTGCCATGGTAAAAGGCTCTTTAAAAATTACACCTATATATTTACCCACATAAAGTGAGGCATCAAGAGGCTCTATGGCATCTAAAATATCTTCCGCATCATAGTCATCAAAGTTCAAAACCATATCACGAATGGCTTTGCCACTGTTTTTGTTGTTATAGATGAGGTCTTCTATGGGGTAAACCTCCGAGAGGCTTGGGATAAGAATCTGGCATGCGTAAAATCCGAGATAATCGTACTCTCTTATATATATCTGCTTTTCTAGCTCTTTTGCGATAGCGATTAAAAAATCAAATTCATCTTCTCTGCCCTCGCCCTCATACCGCCATGGCGCAAACTCAAAACTCTTTTTTGCACTCAAAAATCCAAATCCGAGTTTTCCGTTGGAATCGACAAAATGGGACTCAAGATTGAAACTATCAGCAACGATGCTCATGTCAAATGTCGGTGTCTCAAACCCATCCAAACTATCCAAATCCCGCCCCTGCATAAGTTCGGTCATGGTTCTCTCCAAAGAGACTTCTAGGATGGGATGCGCTCCAAAAGAGACAAAAAGCGTTGCGTTTTTTGGGTTGATAAGTGAGATGGCTGTGACGGGAAACACTCCGCCCAAAGAGGCATCAAGCACCTCAACGATGTAGCCTCTCTCTCTTAGTGCCGTTACATCGGCATAAACTTTTTCAAATGATGCAAGAACTTCATGAGGAAAATGTGGGAGGGCGTAACCATTTTTGATGATTTGGAGTTTTGCGTATCGCTCGTAAATCTCGCTAAGTGCTTGGATAAGTGCTTCTTTTTTGGAGTTGCCCGCCGCTAGACCGTTGCTGACATAGAGGTTGTTTAAGATATTGACGGGGAAATAGATTTTTTCGCCATCTTCTAACCGTTCAAAGGGTAGAGCAACGATTTTGTCCTCATAGTCGCTGTTAAAATCAACCAAATCTTCATCGCTTAGTTCGCCATTCGGGTCGTAAATGTTGAGCAGTTCGTCATCCAAAAAATCCCCGCCAAACTCAAAAGCGACTTCATCGGGGTAGTGTTTTCGTGAGGGAAGATAAAAATCGCTAAAAAAGTTGTTTGTTTGCAGTCTCTCTATGTATTCGCCAAGTGCGCTGGCGATAGAGGCTTCGCTTGAAATCCCCTTGCCGTTTGAGTAGATATGCTTTGGTGCTTCGGTGGAGGCAAGATTTAGGGAATAACAGTTTGTTAGTGGATGTTTTGTTTGTGAAAAAATGGTTTTGCACCCCACATCCTCAAGCACTTTTTGCATCTTAGCGATGGACTCTTCTAGCGGAGCGGTTTTTGATAGTAGGTTCATTCTTTATTCCTTTTGAACGATTTTACCAAAAAATAGAGAATCAGCATCTGCACAAAGAGAAGCAAAAAGTGCATAGCGTAAACCTGTTCCTCTTTGTTAGCAATAGCAAAAGCCACCTCCAAAAACTGGTAAAAAAGGTAAGAGAGCAACATTCCTGCTAGATACCCTTTTTGCTTTGTCACATCTACTAAAGAGAGCAACATGCTTTTTTTGAGAAAAAGTGTCTCCGCACGCATGAGGTAAGAGCCAAAAATAAAGGTGAATTGGTAAGAGGCATAGAACAAAAACGCACTTGTATAGCTGTAGGAGAAGAGCAAAAAGTACAAAACCGCTAGAAGTATCACTGCCTCCACAAGTGCGAGGATGACAAAAAAGTAGCCAAGCGTGAGTATCTTATGGTAAAGCTTCGCCACAAAAAGCATCCCAAGAGCCAAAACAATCCCGCCCAAACTATAGACGGACGGCTCAAGCGGAGCGTAAAGCGTAAAGATACTCCCAACAGAAACCCCCAAAAAGAGGGAGTTTAGGAACTTGTAGTGGAGGAAGCTTCTGAGGTTTATTTTATTTCTTTGCAAGTTTTAGCCTAGTATTTTAAATGTAGTCCCACAAAAAAGCTTCTCTTCGCCGTAGCGTAGCCGTCCACCGACTGATAGTATTTGTCTGTTATGTTGTCTATCTTACCGTAGATGGTTGCGTATCTGTTTAGCTGTGCGTTTGCTACAAAGTTTGCGACTATATATTTGCCTGTTTGCGCGCCGCTATCTGCTGCAGAGTCGTAGCGTTCACCTATGTAGTGGGCGTTTATGCCGATGTCGATATCATCTGTTATATAGTAGGATGCTTTGGCATCGACTTGATGTTTTGGGCGGCGGGCGAGTGTGCCTCCGTCTGGGTTTTTTGTTCTAAGGTATGTATAGGCGACTTCAAAACCGAGTTTTTGAGCTAGATAATCTTTGTAGCCGACCTCAACGCCCCGAAATTTGGATTCGCCCGAACTCTGTACATAGCTCCATGTGTTCATGTCGTACTCTATCATATTGCGGATTTGGTTTTGAAAAAGTGTTGCGTATAGTTTATCATCTCCAAGCGTTATATCCATGGTAAGCGACTTTTCCGGCTCTAGGTTTGGGTTGGAACCCCATGCGCCATATAGTTCATCAAGTGTGGGAACATTGAAGCCCGTGCCGATGTTTGTGCTTAGATAGATATCATCTTTGAGATACTGTTTTACCCCAAATTTGCCCGTGAGCGAGTTTTTAACACTGTCGTAGTCATCAAAACGCAGAGACTCGGTTACTATCGTCTCGCCTGAGGAGAAAAGGGCAAGCTTGTTGTAGTTTGTCGCAAAGAGTGCTTTTGAGCTATACTTTTTCTCATCGCCTGTAGCCACATTTTCTTGCGCAAACTCCCCATAAGAAGCACCGAGGCGTAAAAAACTCTCCTTCATATAAGAGATAGAATCTTGCACTTTTACCTCATCGATAAAACCTTTGTAAGCCGCACTCCATCCGTTGCCATCAAGCACTCTGTCAAATGTGGAACGATTGTAGGAGAGCGTAGCGTCATGAATGCCGCTTTTGAGTTTGTATGCAAGAGTGTAAAAATGGTTGTGGATATCGCTTTGCGGCACGCTAGAGTCCCCGCTTGCACCGCTGCTTGCGTCAAATGCCGCCAGAGCGTCGATGGTTTGCACTCCAAACTCCAAACGGTTGTTTGCATCAAGGTTGAAGCCTGCTTTTGCATAGGCGGTTTTGTTTTTGTAGCCGTCATCTTCCAAGCCTAGCTCATCGCCTCTTTTGCCATAATTTGCCTCACTCTGTTTTGGCTCTGTTGCTGAAAAGCCCTCTGTTTTGTAGTAAGAGCCACCCGCTGAAAAATCAAATCCTTCCTCTTTATATGAAGCTTCCAACGCACTTTTTTTTGTCTCAAAAGAGCCATACTCTACATTTGCAGCCCCATGAAGCCCTTTTGCCGCCTTAGTCGTTACAATGTTAATCACCGCACCGCTTGCATCCGCACCCCAAACACCGCTTTGCGCCCCTTTGATAATCTCGATGCGCTCGACATTTGAGAGCATGATATGCTCAAACTGTGCAACTGAACTTACCGCCGTCGGGTCGTTGTAGCGAATACCGTCTATAAGAACAACCGTTCTTTTGTTGTCCATGCCCCGTACAAACATGGAAGCATTTTGCCCAGCACCGCCGCTTTGCGTCATGGCGATATTGCCTAGACGACTAAGTGCATCTGCAAGGGTCGTTACTCTCGACTCCTCGATAGCCTCTTTTGTGATGACGATGACACTGTCAGTCACATCCTTTTTTTCCAGCGTTGTTCCCTGTGAGGCTACAACATCGATTTTTTCCAGTGTATATTGATTGTCTGCACAAAGTGCAGTTGCAACCATAGCCGCTACAAATGATAACTCTCTTTTTTTCATCTTTTTTCCATATTTTAAATTTGTTTGTTAGCAAAAGTGCAAATATGGCGGAGAGATGGCGTTGTTGAGGTTTTGAAAATAGTTTAAAAAGTAGTTTTGCGTAGGGTGGAGCAGAAGAGTTTTTCGTGTGCGTTTAAAATAGTAACAGTTGCAATGGCAAGGTTTTGCGGAGAGTTCAAGCAGAGCAAGCGAGGCGGCGGCTTCTTCTTCAAGCTCCTCTTTGGAGTCATCACCTAAAAAATGAAACAGATGAAAACTCTCCACTCGTGAAGTGATGGCATGCAGCGTTACTTGGTTGGAAGTTGCGGTTATCGCACGCAAAGTAAAGTAGTTTTTGCCAAAGCCTTTTGGAAGTTTCACGGGTGTCTCGTATGTTTATTTTTGAAAGTATAACGAGATTTTTTTGCAGCCTTTCTCTTTTTTTGGACAATCTTGTATAATGTCTGTGAAAAGTTCTCACACAAGGATAGATACCGTGCGCTTCAAATACTCGACATGCAACAGGGGTGCTTTTGCTATCTCTTTGCTCTATTTTATTGCAGCGGCGTTATGGATAGTTGTCTCAGACTATGCGGTGGGGCTTGTGATTAGCAATACGGGTGAAGCTGTTATGGTGGGGATGTATAAGGGCATCTTTTTTGTTGTGGCGACAACGCTGATATTGTACTTTTTGACCTATAAATTTTTTACTGCTATGAAGGTGCAGTATGATAAAAATTTAGAACATATTGCAAAAAATCAAGAGATGAAAGCATCCTTGAAAATCTCCCAAAGTGAACTCTCCAAGTATGACACGCTCTTAAACAGCATCCTCAACAGCTCTCCAGATGCCATATTTGCAAAAAATTTGGATGGAAAGTACATTCTCTTTAACAAAGGTGCAGTAGAAGTAACGCATTTGGGTCAAGAAGAGGCGATTGGTATGGATGACGATGCTGTTTTTGAACCTAAAACGGCAGATATGATTAGAAAAATCGATAAAAAAGTTATAGCAAACAAAGAGATTATAACCTTTGAAGAGGCGACACTTGACAAAAATGGTAAAGAGAGAATTTTTTTGGCTACAAAAGGTGCTCTTTTGGATAAAAATGGCGAAGCTTTCGGTGTTTTTGGCATATCCAGAGATATTACTAACCAAAAAGAGTACGAACATTTTTTAGAGGAGTCTAAGGAGAGATTTTACCGTCTCTCCCATCTTGATACGATTACAAAACTACCAAACAGACTGCATATTAGCGAATTTTTGGTAGAAAAATGCTCCCAAAATACCCCATTTTGTCTCGTGCTTCTTGATTTGGATGAGTTTAAAATCGTCAATGATTCTTACGGTCACCGTTTTGGGGACAAACTCCTCACAGAGGTTTCCAAGCTTCTTGAAGAAGTTTTTGATGCTAGTGCATTTATAGCGCGAATGGGTGGAGATGAGTTTGCTATAGCACTCAACCAGAGTGACAAAAGTGAGATAGAGAAGTTGATGCAAAAACTGCATCGTAGATTTGAGCACCCTTTTAAAATAGAGATGATAGACATCTACATCACCGCAAGTTCTGGGATTTGTCTCTACCCAGATGATGCGCAAAATATGGAAGAGATGTATCAAGCTGCCGATACTGCTATGTATAATGCCAAGAAGGTAGAGAAAAATAACTTTAGCTTTTATGACGCTATGTTTAAAAAAGAGGCGCTTACCTATACGCAGATGGTTACAAGCCTCAAACAAGCTGTTGAAAATGGCGAACTTGAGCTCTACTTTCAACCTCAAAATGAACTAAAAAGTGGAAATATAGTCGGTATTGAGGCACTGTTGCGATGGAGGCATCAAGAGGGGATGATACCGCCCGATGTCTTCATACCGCTTGCGGAAAAAAGCGGACTGATAGTTGAAATAGGAAATTTTGTGCTTCACTCTGCCCTTAAAACAGTCAAAGAGTGGCGTACGCTAAAAATCTTAAAAAGTAAAATCGCTATCAATATTTCAGCACGCCAACTCACCCATCTTGATTTTATCGACACGCTCAAAGGAATGCTTAAAGAGAGCGGATGCGAAGCCTCATGGGTAGAGCTTGAGATCACAGAGAGTTCTGTTTTACAAAATCCTCAACTTGTCATTCACCTCCTAGAAGAGCTAAGAGCGATGGGTTTTCATATCTCCATGGATGATTTTGGCACGGGTTACTCTTCACTCTCCTATCTCAAAAACCTACCTATAGATAAGCTCAAAATCGACAGATCTTTTATCATCAACATAACAGAACAGCCAAAAAACCAGATAATCGTCAAAACCATTATCTTTCTAGCAAAAGAGCTCGGCATACACATACTAGCAGAAGGCGTAGAAACCAAGGAGGAGCAGGGCTTTTTGCTACAAAACAACATAGATTCCATCCAAGGCTACTACTACTCCAAACCGTTGCCCCATAGCGAGATGGAGAAGCTGCTGCGACTGTAATTGCCTCTATGTATGCTAAAATCCTCTTATGAAACTATCACACCTAAAACAAATCGTTACGTATCTGCAAAAATTTACAAAGATTTCTGCTGTCTATAGAGTGAGCGATACAACCATAAAAGTTGTCTTTGAGAGAGAAGATGAACTCTACTTTGAGATGCAGCGTTCAAACTCCAAAATCTTCAAGTGCGCCTCTTATGAGCGCTCCAAAGTTTACAACGCTCCCTTTGATGTGCTTTTGGCAAAACGGTTTAACCGTGCAAATATTTTAAACATCTCTCTTGTGGGCGGAGATAAGATTTTGCGCTTTGAAGCCTCTGTTGCCTCGGCTTACAAAGAGGAAAAAAGCTTTTTGCAGTTCGAATTTACGGGCAAATATACCAATGTGATTATCCTCGATGAAAACGAGATAGTGCTTGAAGCACTCCGTCATGTTGATTTGTTCTCATCATTTCGTGAGGTAAGAGTAGGGCAAAAACTTCTAAACGCTCCTGTAGCTCCGTATGAGGCAAAAGAGTACCCGCTTGAGGATGTTGAAGCGTTTTTGTATGATGAGTATGAAGCGGAGATGCAAGAGAAGCTCTCCTCGCTAAAAAAGCAGAAAATCGCACTTCTTGAGAAAAAACTAAAAAAACTTCAAGAGCTTTATGCTGCACTCGATGATGAAGTGGAGCTAGAAGCTCAAGCAGCGAAATACAACCATTTTGGAAATCTGCTTTTGGCAAATATGCACAATGTCAAACCATATCAGAGAGTTGTGGAAGTAGATGATTATGACGGAACAAAGGTTAAAATAGAGCTTCACAAAGAGTTCTCTTCCGTTGCAATGATGGCAAATTCACTTTTTACAAGAAGTAAAAAAGCCAAACAAAGAGCCTCGTATCTGCATATTGAGAGAGAGTCACTTCTCTCAAAGATAGAGCATATGAAACTCTTTATCCATACTGTTGAAGAGGTGAAAGATACCGCAAAAATCCAGCTTCTCTTTCCAAAAAATGTTCAGGCTAAAAAGGTAAAAACCAACGATTCTATCGAGACTTTTTGGATAGAGGGGTACAAAGTGAGCCTTGGTAAAAATGAAAAAGGCAATATCGAACTGCTTCAAAATGCAAAAGCAAAAGATATCTGGCTTCACATGAAAGAGCGTCCCTCAGCGCATGTTATCATCACCACCGATAAGCAAAATGTGCCGGAGAGAGTTATAAAAGGGGCGGCAAGACTCTGTGTGGACTTTACAATGTTTGAGAAAGACAGATATTTGGTCGATTATACCCCACGAAGAGAAGTAAGTGTGCAAGAGAGAGCAAATGTGCTCTACAATAAATACAAAACTATAGAGATAGATACGAGGTAAATTCTGCCTCTTCAGAGGCAAGCTTTAGTGCCTTAGCGGCTAGCGTGGATGGCGGAATTACTTCCGACATCGTTTTAAAATAAATGAAGGGTTTCCTTCATTTTACAAAGTAAAATTAAGGGAATGTTATGGCGGTAGGGTTAGTGGCAAATGCGATTTATGTAAATCAGC
>DKFQ01000020.1 GCA_002452425.1 Sulfurimonas sp. UBA6792
AGCTACCGAACTGCTCTATTCCGCGGTCAAAAACAAACGTTTAAACTGTTTGTGGAGTGGAATTATAGGCAAATACACTCTTATTGTCAAGGAAAAAAGCTGTGAAATAGAAAATTAATCAACAATTTACTATAATTTGCACATTCAACTATAAAGAAGAGTTATGACACCTATACAAAGAGTTTTAGAAGCTATTGATGAGATAAAAAAAGGGCGTATGGTCATCATGGTGGATGATGAGGATAGAGAAAATGAGGGTGATTTGGTTTATGCCTCTGCATTTTCAACTCCTGAACATGTCAATTTTATGGCGACACACGCAAGAGGGCTTATCTGCGTTGCCATTAGCAAGACGATTGCAACACGTCTTGCATTGAACCCGATGGTAAGTTCCAACACCTCTACGCATGAGACGGCTTTTACGGTTTCAGTTGACGCAAAAAGTGCAACAACTGGGATATCTGCAAAAGAGAGGGACGACACCATTAAGATTTTGGCAAATCCTATCAGTCATGCGGATGAGCTTGTCAAACCGGGACATATCTTTCCTCTTATCGCTAAAGATGGAGGCGTGCTTGTAAGAACGGGACATACTGAGGGTTCTGTGGATCTTTGCCGTTTGGCAGGTCTTAGCGAATCATCGGTTATCTGTGAAATCATCAAAGAAGACGGCACAATGGCACGCCGTGATGATTTGGATATTTTTGGTGAAAAACACAATC
The DNA here is from genome assembly GCA_002452425.1 of Sulfurimonas sp. UBA6792. Taxonomy (GTDB): domain Bacteria; phylum Campylobacterota; class Campylobacteria; order Campylobacterales; family Sulfurimonadaceae; genus Sulfurimonas. The sequence continues at coordinate 723 of DKFQ01000020.1, forward strand.
TCAAAACAGTTTTTATCTCTGATTTGGTTGAGTACCGCCTTGCAAATGAGAGGCTTGTAAATGAAAAATGCGTTGAAGAAGTAGAATTTTTTGGTACAAAGGTAAAAAAATACAGTTTTGCAGACCACGATTCCATAGAACATACGGCTATTGTTTTTCATAAAGTAAGTTCAGTTTCTAATGTCAGGGTTCACAATGTCATACCAGATATAGAGTTGCTTTTAAACCAAAAGAAGTACAACAATCTTGTTGCTTCCATAGAGTATCTCAAACTTAACGGCGGCGTGCTTATCTTTATCAATAAACCGGCTCACAATGACAATGCGGCAATGAAAGAGTTTGGTATCGGTGCACAAATACTCAAATCTTTTGGTGTTTCAAAGATGAATCTTCTCTCCTCTAAAAGTCATACTGAGTTTGTTGGTTTAAGTGGATTTGGGCTGGAAATCAACGAAATCATCTCTATCTAAGAACTCCCGCTTTTGAAATTTATCGCTCTTTTACTCTTGACGTTTTGGCTCTTGGATGCTAAAACGCTCTTGCGTACGCAAGTTATCATGGCTACATTGGTAACTATTACAGCCGATGAAGAGGATGAAAACCTTATGGCAGATGGTTTTGACATCATGAAGAGCGTTGAGATGTCACTCTCATCTTACGACCCAAAAGCAAATGTTTTTTTACTCAACAAAAATCTACATACCCAAGTTGACAACTACCTCTATGAAGCGCTTTTGTTAAGCAAAGAGTATTATGAGAAAACGGATGGCTATTTTGACATTACGGTGGGTTCCATCACAAAAGATCTCTATCGATTTGGAGAAGATGAACGCGTAGCTACACCAGATGAGCTTGATGACGCAAAAGTCGGCTTTAAAGCGCTTTGGTTTGATGCAGATAAGGCTTTTTTGCAAAAAGGGTTCAAGGTTGATTTGGGCGGTATGGGGAAGGGATACGGTGTTGACAAAGTGGCAGAACACTTCAGAAAAAACGGCGTATCTTCGGCGGTGATTGCGGCAAGCGGAGATATGCGTTGTCTTGGTCTATGTAGGGTGGATGTGCAAAACCCCTTTAGTGATGAGGAAATTTTGCTCTCCTTTGAGACACAAAAACCCGATCTTGGCATAACAACAAGCGGAAACTACAACAGATATGTCACATCCATAAAAAACAATCACCTCATAGACCCAAAAACAAAAAGAGCGCAATCCTCGTTTGTCTCCATCACGCTTGTAGGGGAGCTAAAAAGCAGTGATTTGGACGCTTATGCAACTGCCGCTTCCGTTATGCCGCCACAAAAGGCATACGCATTTTTGGAGAGTTTGGGGGTAGGGTATATCATTGTGCAAAGCGATAAAAAAATGGTCATTAGCCCAAATAGAGAGAAGTATATGAAAATAGACTTTCTATCTGATCCTTTTAAAAAGTACCCACAAGATGAGAAGAATGAGCCCCAAAAAGAGAAAAAATGAGAGAAGTTTTACATAGGCGAAAAAACTCCATCCATTGATGATTAAAAAAGGGGTAAGCATCTCAAGCAGTGCAACGCCAAAAGTTGCGTAGATAAGCACAAACAAGCTCTTTTTGTGTCTTAGAGGTGTAAAAACCAAAAAGTGCAAAAGCACCATCGCAAAGAGTCCAAAAACAAAGATGTGCGGCAGGATGATTTTTAAAATGCCGCCACCGCTTAGAGCTGGAACAAACTTCTCTTCATTGCCCACATAATAGTCCAAAACAGCCTCAAAACTAAAACCTATTTTATGTTCAAAAAGCATAATCGCACTGACGATAAGAAGAAGCGAAAACCCCAGATAATGGAGAATAGAGAGTTTATACGCTTCTTGCATGAAGTTTCCAAAAAGAGTAAAAAATCATATACAGAGCCGTAAAATGCCACAAAAAGTAGGTCACTATATAGATGTGGATAAAAAAGTTTGAGAGGTAAAATGCCAAAGGCAAAGCGACAAGTGAGACAAGAGCACTAAGCATCACTACATTTGTTATGATGATTCTGCTTCTGTTTGCAACCCTGATAAAAATGGAGCTAAGCGTGAGCAAAAGCATCATGACGATGAAGATTTGCGTATGCCAAAACTCCAAAAAAGAGGCTTCATTGATGGGGTCAATATAGAGTGTCTCATCGCCAAAAAGTGTTGTTTTGAGTGCTTGTGGCGTTATGCCAAAACTTGTATGCATCACAAAAATATCAGAGAGAAGATAAAGAGAGATAAAAAGAAGAAAACTTCTTAGGATAAGACTCATGGCGCTATCTTTTTGAAGGCTCTTTATAACTGTAAATTTCACTATTTGCCTTTTAATATTTCATCATAAAAAGCAAGAGCAATCCTTGAACCATCAACAAAACTTTTTGCGCTCAATGTTGCTCCCGTAATGTTAGCAATGTTTTTGGTAAGCGTGAGAGACGTATCTGCTTTAACATTTTCAAACTGCGCCATCCATGTTTTTGAAGGAATATACTCAAGAGGCTCGTTAAATGCGATAACTTCAATGGCTTTAAGTGTTGCATCTTTTGAGATAAGATAGAGAACAACACCATTTTTAGAACGAATTTTTCTGTTGAGAAGGATGCCATAACCGATAGTTTTGCCATCTTGCGTAGCTTTAAAGAGTTGAATATTTTTTGCTTCAACTTTTACCGATGAACTCTCTTGGATTTTTTGTACCAAAGAGGGAGTAAGCGCGACAACTTCTTCGCTTATTTTACTTTTATTACCGTAATTTTTGAGCATAGCATCTGTTGGGGAAAGAAGCATTTGTGCACTTGCAGGTAGGGCTAAGAAGAGAAAGAGATATACTAAAAATTTCTTCAAAAATTTTCCTCATTTTTGAGAGGATTGTATAAAATTAAATTATTTTTGTCAATGGAGTGCGTCAATACCGCTTTTTAGAAATTTGTTTTTGGAGAAGTTGGCTATAATAAAAAAAATAAAGCAGAAGTGAAATATGAGAGAAATTTTTAGCAGAAGTGAAAAAAATTCGGTAGTCGTTATTGAGGCAGAAGTTGATTTGGAGTACGATAGAAAGTCGTATCCTTGGCTACTGAGTATTTTCATCAAAGCTATCGGCTCTAATGATGAGTTTGATGCACTAGAGACATTTTTGGAGACAAAGGAGTCTCTGATTTTAGCGCTAGAACATGATGGAAGTGCCCTTTATGTCGGCTCAAGAGAGCAAGATGGGTGGAGTGAACTTTACTTTTATGTTAAAAGTGCGAAAAATCTTGAGGCAGTGGTTACAAAAATGCTCTCACAAGGTGGCTGCAAGTTTGAGAACAGTGTTGTCAAAGATGCAAAATGGGATTTTTACCATAAAAATCTCTCTCCAACCGAACTGGAATTTCATAATATTGAGAGTGATAAAATCATAGCCATGCTTGAAGAAGAGGGTGATGTGCTTGAGACACCAAGAGAGGTGGAGCACTACATCTCTTTTGATACCGCAACGCAAAAAGAGAGATTTTTGCAAAATGTTTTAGAGAGTGGTTTTGCTTTCAAAGATGATATCAGCAGCGAAGAGTTTGAGTATGGCGTGGCGGTTGTAAAAAACCATCCAGTCACAAAAGAGGCTGTTGCAACAGTTGTGCAAGAACTCTATGGGCTTCTTAAAAAAGAGCACGGCTACTATGAGGGGTGGAGTACAGTTTTGGTGGACACACAGAGTTAAATGAAAAAAATGTTCGCCATTGCCGGAGTTTTTAACTATCTCTTGGTAGTTTTTTTAAACGCATTTACTGATTTGGGTCATAAAATCATCATTCAAAACACCGTTTTTAAGGTGTATGACGGAACAACCCAAATCATGCTTACGGCAGTTGTCAATGCTTTGATGCTTCTTCCTTTTATCTTGGCATTTTCTCCCTCTGGTTATCTAAGTGATAGATTTGCAAAAAATGTTGTGATGAAGCATGCCGCTCTTTTGGCTGTTTTTATCACTCTTGCCATCACTTTTTGCTACTATCAGGGTTGGTTCTTTACCGCTTTTGCTCTTACATTTTTGCTTGCCCTTCAAAGTGCTCTTTACAGTCCCGCAAAATATGGATATATAAAAGAGTTAGTCGGTACACAATATCTCAGTAGCGGAAATGCTGCACTTCAGGCGGTTACGACAAGTGCGATTTTACTTGGTATCATCGTCTATACCGTACTTTTTGAGACACTTTTGGGCGATGTTTTTGCTACTAAAGAGGATATATTAAAAACTATTGCACCGCTTGGGTGGCTTTTGGTTTTAGGTTCGGTTATCGAGTATTGGCTTGCTCTAAAACTGCCAAATATGAGCGCAAAGACAACTCGCAAAAAATTTGAATTTTCAAAATATATAAAAGGGTTTTATCTCAAAAAAAACCTAATAATGCTTAGAAGAAAAAAAGAGGTTTTTGACTCAGTTATAGCACTTAGCCTTTTTTGGTCAATCTCTCAAGTCGTTTTGGCGATTTTCGGCGAATACGCAAAGAGTGAGCTTGAAATCACAAATACGATTGTCGTTCAGGGAATTATGACCTTTTCGGTTGTAGGCATAGTTGTCGGCTCGATGTTATCGTCCGCTTTTTCAAAGTACTACATCAACAGCGGTCTTGCAGCACTCAGCGCACTCGGGATTGCACTTTTGCTTTTTATGATTCCTTTTACTGTAAACATACTTCTTTTGGGTGTAGAATTTGTCCTCTTTGGACTCTTTAGCGGAATGCTTTTGGTGCCGCTAAATGCAAAGATTCAGCACCTCTCTCCCGACATCCATCTTGGAACGGTTTTGGCGGGAAATAACTTTGTCCAAACGCTCTTTATGTTCTCATTTTTGATGCTTACAACGCTCTTTGCCTACTTTGGCATGCATGCAAAAGTTCTCTTTTTTGTGATGGGCGGTGTAGCGATTTTGTTGCTTGCTTTGCTTTTGAAGAGATACCTTATTTTAGCTCTTTGGACGCTTTTTGAAGTAGTTTTAAAGATGCGTTACAGATTTACTTATGTAGGTCTTGAACATATCCCA
>DKFQ01000071.1:0-151 GCA_002452425.1 Sulfurimonas sp. UBA6792
AATGCAAATCTATAAACTTCTAAAAATTCATAGATTTACGCTCAAGGCAACAGAAGCGCTATCTTTTGAGCGCCCCTGCTCCACCCATTTGTCCCATCATCGACTGAAGCTCTTTCATGCCGCTTTTTCCAGAAAACCTCTTCGCCATTTT
>DKFQ01000071.1:171-3616 GCA_002452425.1 Sulfurimonas sp. UBA6792
ATTCTTAACTTGCGAGAGTTGTTGAGTAAATCAGGGTTTTCTCTCTCTTTCATCGTCATAGAAGAGACCATCGCTTTGATATTTTTTAACTCGCTTGAGTTTTCAAGGTCAAAGTCTTTGAGTGCTTTGGACATATTACCCATACCCGGAATCATACCAAGAAGGGATTTCATGCTTCCCATCTTCTTCATGCTCTCCATCTGCTCTAAGAAGTCATTGAAGTTAAACTCACCTTTTTTGATTTTTGAGGTAAGCTTTTTAGCCTGTTTTTCATCAATCGCAGAAGCTGTTTTTTCTGCAAGTCCCTCAATGTCTCCAAAGCCCATAAGACGGTTGACAACGCGATCTGGAAGGAAAACTTCCAAATCCTCCATCTTTTCACCGCTACCAATAAAGCGTAATGGAACTTGTACTTGTGATGAGAGACCTAGCGCAACACCGCCTTTGGAATCACCGTCGTATTTGCTTAAAATAACGCCGTCAATTCCGATTTTCTCTTTAAAAGTCGTTGCTGTCTTAATCGCATCTTGTCCTGTCAAAGAGTCCGCGACATAAAAGATTTCGCTTGGATTTGCCGCTTTTTTGACTGCTTCAAGCTCATCCATAAGTGCGTTGTCAATCGCCAAACGTCCCGCCGTATCGATAAGGACTACATCATAGATACCGTTGTGTGCTTTTTGAAGTGCGGCTTTTACAACCTCTACAGGATTTTTACTGCTCTCATCCTCATAAAGTTCAACTCCAACTTGAGCAGTAATTTGGCGAAGCTGCTCTACTGCTGCCAAACGCTGAAGGTCTGCTGCTACAACCATGACCTTTTTTTGTCTGTTTTTTAGGTAGTTTGCCAACTTACCAGTTGTCGTTGTTTTTCCAGAACCCTGAAGTCCTGTCATAAGGATAACGGTCGGAGGTTTTGAAGAAAAAACAAAGCCTCTGCTTCCGCCTATCTCTAAGAGTTCGTGTAATGCATCTCTTAGAGCAGCCAGGAATTGGTCTTTCCCGATGCCATTTTTTCTCGTCTCTATCTGAACTTTTGCTATCAAGTCTCTTACGACTTTATGGTTCACATCCGCTTTTAAAAGAGATTTTTTTAGCTCGTCAAGGGCTTTTGTCAGAGCCTTGTCATCATCATGAAAACGAATCTTTTTAATAGCATTGGTAAACGAATCTGTTAATATATCAAACATGAGCCCTCCTCTTTTAAATTATCTATTGGATGTAAAAAGTTGCAAATTTTAGCTGAAAGTTACTTTAAGTTTGCTTTAAATTTTGCAATATTTCGTCAAAAACTTATGGAGCTGATTTGCAAACTGGTGTGCATTTTTTTGGTCAAACGGTTTTGGACCTCTTGTCATCTCTCCGCTCTCTCTTATCTTTTCCATTAGATTTCTTACAGCTAGATACTGCTTAATGTTATCAGTGCTATAAAGCTCGCCCCTGTGATCAATCGCATGTGCATTTTTGCTAATCACTCTATCTGCGAGTGGTATATCTGCTGTTATGACCAAATCACCCTCTTTTACTAGTGCGACAATATGGTTGTCTGCCTCGTCTGCACCCTGTTCTACCACGATATAAGAGATAAGTTTAGATTTGCCGATAGTTATATGCTTGTTTGAAATAACGAATGTTTCTATATGCAATCTCTCGATTTGGCGAAATAGAATCGGCTTGAGCAGATTTGGAAAAGCATCTCCATCAACAAACATACGCATTATTTTAAAAGAGAGAGTTTTTGGATTTTTGAGAGCTGCTTTATCTGGTACTCTCGTTTTGAAGCACTGCTCTTATCGTGGCAAGACTCAGAGTAGATGAGTTCTACTGGTCTTCTTACGCGTGTGTATTTTGCCCCTTTGGAAGAGTTGTTGTGTTCGCCAACTCTTCTGGATAAATCTGTTGTGATTCCAGTATAGAGTGTGTCATCACTGCATTTTAGCATGTAGATGTGCCACATAGCTTTTTACTACTCAAAATGGATAAAAGTTTTTGGTTCAGGTGCTACAAACTCCATATCAAAAAGTCTGACTTTATATGCGTGAAGCATGACACGTTTTGCTCGTCTGCCGCCGTACTGTTCATCACCTACAATCGGGTGTTCTATATATCTTAGATGCGTTCTTATCTGGTGTGTTCTTCCATGATGGATGATACACTTTACTTTCGTCTTGTTTGCGCTCACTAAATCTGGAAAAACCTCTGTTCTTGCTGGTTTGCCTTTTGATGATACATTTGATGATGCGCGGTTGTTTTTCTTTGTAGTGAGTATCGGTCTGTCAATATCGACTGGCTCACTTAAAATCCCCTCTATCCATGCGATATACTCTTTGTAAACCCTGTCTCTTTTGAACTCTTGTATCGCTTTTTCTCTAAACTCTTCATTTTTTACAAGCATCAAAACGCCGCTTGTTTCACGGTCAAGTCTGTGCAAAAGTACGGCAGGTTTGAACTGTCTCTCAATCTCATCAGAGTTGACGTGTGCTGGTTTGTCCACAACAATCAAATCATCATTTTCAAAAAGAGGCTTAATCTTTTCTATCTTCTCCACTTTAAAAATTGTCTTTGTGTCGATATCTCCACGGGCAATCATCACTTTTTTGTTTGCGGCATAGACCAACCCACGGTCAATCATTGATTTTGCTTCCGAATTTGAGATTCCCTCTTGTGCTGCTAAAAGTTTATATGCTTTTTCTAGTGCCATAATATTTTTATTTCCTTAATTTTTTATTCTGTCTATAACAGGTTCTAGGTTGATTTTTTCTTCGACCATGCTTGGCGGCAGCTCTTTACATTTCATCAACGCTTTATGAATCTCTGATGGTTCAACGTACTGGACATGATGCACATAACGAAAAAGCTCTTTTTGATGAAAAAAGTGCTTTCCCGTAATGATTTTACACCCAAAATGGGCTGGTTCAAGCGGGTTGTGTCCGCCTACATCTTCTCTAAAAGCACCGCCCAAAATCGCTATGTCGCTGATGGCATAGATGTTGTTTAGCTCTCCCATGACATCGACCAAAATCATATCCGTATTAAACTCTTTATCTTGAGAAAAGCGACTTAGTGATAAAGAGTTTGTCTGGGCATACTTTTTCATAAGCTCATATACGGCTTCAAACCGCTCTGGATGTCTTGGGACAACCGCTAACTTTGCGTCGCTCTGCTTTTTATACTCTACGAATGATTTTAAAACGCTCTCTTCTTCGCCCTCATGCGTAGAGCCTGCGACGATAAGCTCTTCATGAGGTTTTTGGTACTCTTTTGTTTTGGAAATCTTGCCTGCAAGCTTTATATTTCCGATTACCTCTATATTTTTAGCTCCGAGTGCCAAAAAACGGTTCTTATCTGCTTCGCTTTGTGCATACACTATCTCAACATTGGAGAGGATTTTTTGATAAAACCATGCAAACTGAAGATACTTTTTTACACTTCTCTCAGAGATGCGAGC
>DKFQ01000037.1:0-2254 GCA_002452425.1 Sulfurimonas sp. UBA6792
TGAGGTGAAAGATGAAGAAAATATTTTTGATTTTGGCTCTTTTTGTGGGAATGCTAAGAGCTGAAGAGGGTATAGTGCGTGCTGTTTTTGATTTGACTACGGCGGATGCAAAGACCTTTGAGAGCAGACTTCTCAAAGGAGTTGCTTTTCATAAGGCGCACTATGAGGGTAAATTTAAAGAGCTTGAGATTGTTGTAGTTATCCATGGGGGTGCGTATAAGTTTTTTGTAAAAGAGATTGGCAAAACAGCCATAAAGATAGACGCAAAAGAGGCTGCAGTGCTCCATGAGTTAAAGCAAAGAATAGAGTCTTTAGTCAAAACCTACAACGTAAAACTTCAAATGTGTGGCATGGGGATGAAAAAATATGAGATCAAAGAGGAGAATATCTATGAGTTTGTTGAGGTTGTGCCAAGCGCAATGGTGGGGCTTATCGATGCGCAAAACAGTGGACACTCCTATATTCCTATCTTTTAGAAACGCTCTTTAATGCTTAAAAAAGTTCTTCCCGCTTTTTTACTTATCATGGTGGTTTTGCTCTATGTGCTTTTTTCCATAAGGTACGCTATCCAAACGCAAGATGTCAATGTTATCTTAGATAAGTTTCTCCTCACGCTTGAAGCACAGGTGCAAAGAGAGAAGATGGATGCTATGAAGATGGCGATATCACTCTCAAAAAATAGCGCGCTTGTGGATGCACTTGAGCGTGATGATGAAGATTTTGGGTACAAAGTGCTCTCAAATATTACCCGCGAAATTTTAGAAAATACCAACATCAACATAAGAGTTCAAATACTCACAAGTGACTACCATATCTTTGCCCGTAGTTGGGATGATATCTACACAGGGATGCCACTAGAGGATTTTAGAAGCGATTTGGAGTACTTCAAACACAACAAAACACCGCGCTCCTCCATAGAGACGGGACGACTTTTGAGCATCAAGACGACCGTTCCTGTTTTAAAAGATGAGAAGGTTTTGGGCTTTGTGGAGATTATCGGTTTTTTTGATACCATCACTGACTTTTTTAAAAATATGGGAATCGACTTTTATGTGCTTATGGATGATGACTACCTTGAGCGGGCGGTATTTATGCAAGAAAATGAGATGCTAAGTGGCTATGTCGTGGCAAATCGAAACTACAATCACAACAATATCGGGCTTTTAAAAAACATCAATTTTACAACCCTTAAAAGAGATAGAGTGCTTCGAGTAAGAGACAACTACGTTTTTTATGAGACTATGCGCAATGGCAATGGTGATGCTATCGGGGTTTTTGCTTTTGTTTTGCGCCAGAAGTACCTGAACTACTTTAAAGAGGAGCAGGATGAGGCATCGTTTTTCATCAACTTAACAAAAAGCTCTTTGTATGAGATAGTCCAAAGTAAAGAGCAAGAGAACCTCTCAAAGGAGTTTATAGATATGCGCGCACTTTTGCAGCTAAGAGAGCAAATCCCAAAAGAGCAGATGGAGGGATACAAAAAAGAGCTCTATGAAAAACTCGATGGTTACACCAAAGAGGAGCTTATGGAGTTGCTCTTAGAGCAGAAGATTATCAAAAAAGTGGATGGGAAGATACGATGAAAATATTGCTTTTAGAAGATGAATATTCACTTAGGCTCAGCATAAAAGAGTTTTTAGAGGATTGTAACTATGCAGTAGATGATTTTGCAGATGGGCTTGAGGCGTATGACGCTATCTACTCTAAGTCCTATGATTTGCTGCTTCTTGATGTCAATGTCCCCTCTATGGATGGATTTGCGCTGCTTCAAGCCATACGCAAAGATGAGAACAAAACCCCAGCCATCTTTTTAACCTCTATGGTCGATATGCAAAACCTTCAAGAGGGATATAAAAAAGGGTGTTGCGACTATATCCGTAAACCTTTTGACCTTGTAGAGTTGGAGCTTCGCATAAAGCAGGCGGTAAAGAGTTTTTACCTTCAAAACGATGAGATAATCGCGCTTGGTGAAGATGTCCATTATGATATGCTCAGCGGCAAGTTAACACAAAGCGGCAAAGAGATTGTTCTAAGAAAGATAGAAAAAGATATCTTAGAACTTCTTATCAAAAACAAAAACATTGTCGTCTCGATGCAGATGTTTCAAGAGGGGATTTGGGGCGACTATGTAGAGCCTGCAACCATCCGTGTGCAGGTCAACAACCTCAAACAAAAACTTCCAGAGTCCATCATCCAAAACAGAAGAGGCATGGGGTATATCATTGAGAGATAAAAACTATGCGCTGCGCTATGC
>DKFQ01000037.1:2419-2799 GCA_002452425.1 Sulfurimonas sp. UBA6792
TTTTCGCTCATCAAAGAACCCATCGTTGACTTTAAGGAGGGGTACCACATAGAGGGGGAGGATGCCTACTATGTGATGGAGCTTGCGCTTGGAAAATATTTTGGTGCAAAGTATCTTGTCGTTGCCAACAAACTCTCCTACTATGAGGTGTATGAAAAAGCAACGCTTATTTTGCTCTCCATCGTGGTGCTTATCTTTTTGCTGAGTATCTTTTTTCTCAACAGATTTGCCTCGCCATTTCAAGAGGTCAACAAAAGACTTGACCACTTTATCAAAGACTCTATCCACGAAATCAACACGCCGCTCTCCATCATCAACCTAAACATCGACCTCTTTACGAGAAAAGAGGGCTCCAACAAATACATGCAGCGCATCAAAGC
>DKFQ01000120.1 GCA_002452425.1 Sulfurimonas sp. UBA6792
CTTTTCAAGCATCAACCAACTATGTCATGAAGTTCACTTAGTTAACCTCTTAACACAACAGCGTCATACACACTCATATATTTTCAAATCTCTACTTTATTGTTTTCTTGACATTAAAACTCTCTTTAAGCTCTTTTAGCTCATGTAAGCTCTTCTCGTTTTTTTCAATTATATGGATAATGATGAAAGTGGAGTTGTCGGATACGGCGGCAAACTAGACATTAGACCGCCGTATCAGAGGGAGTTTGTTTACAAAGACAAACAGCGAGAAGCAGTAATAGACACCGTAACAAAGGGTTTTCCGCTCAATGTAATGTACTGGGCATTGAAAGAAGACGGCAGTTATGAGGTCATAGACGGACAGCAAAGAACTATATCCATCTCTCAATACATAAACGGCGATTTTGCCTACATGATGCGCTATTTTCACAACTTGCAAAAAGATGAGCAAGAGCAGATATTGGACTATAAACTTATGGTCTATTTTTGCAGCGGAAGCGATAGCGAAAAATTGGAGTGGTTTAAAACCATCAACATAGCAGGTGAAGAGCTGACTGAGCAAGAGTTGCGAAATGCTGTGTATAGCGGCTCTTGGGTGAGCGAGGCAAAAAAATATTTTAGCAAAAACGGTTGTGTGGCATACAGCTTGGCAAACCACTATATGAGCGGTGCGGTAAATCGTCAAGATTATCTTGAGACGGCTATAAAATGGATTGCCGCAAGAGATAAAACGACCGTAGAAAACTATATGGCAACGCATCAACATGAGCCAAATGCCACTGAACTATGGCTCTATTTTAAAAGTGTTATAGACTGGGTGGGTGCTATATTTCCAAAATATCGTAAAGAGATGAAAGGCATAGAGTGGGGGATTTTGCACAATGATTTTAAAAATGATAAAAATTTAGACCCAAAAACATTGGAAGCCAAAATATCGGCACTTATGCAAGATGAGGATGTCACTAGCAAAAAAGGGATATATGAGTATCTGCTTACGGGCAGAGAAAAGTACCTCAACATCCGAACATTTAATGACAAACAAAAAAGAGAAGCGTATGAGAGACAAAACGGAATCTGCCCAAAATGTGTAGAGCCAAACAACCGCTATAGACTAGATGAAATGGAAGCCGACCATATCACTCCATGGCATGATGGCGGAAAAACTGAACCAAACAATTGTCAGCTGTTGTGTAAATTGCATAATAGGATGAAGTCGGGGAAATGACATTTCGTAAGGCATAGTAGCCAGAGGAGTGATTAAGTCCTCTGTTTTGATTAATTCAAAGTGGGTGCGAACACCATAAGAATTAAAAAGGCTACTATTATCTCATAAAACACTAGGAATTCCTTTCCTACAGGCTCCCACCCACCCCATCCTTGCCAAAAAAAAGGCAAAAAAAAAGGCTAAAGCCGAAGCTCTAGCCTTTACCTATAGTAGTCTGATAATCAGTCAGACAAGTTTTCCTGTGTTTTACGAAAAAAAGTATATCATAAAAAACAGAACAAAATCATCCGCTTGACATTTTTTTAATGGGGTTTGGTATAGAATTACACCATAAAACAACAAAAGGCAAAAGCAGTGAGTATTTATAGAGAGTATGACATCAGAGGGATTTTTGAAAAAGAGTTGAATGAGCAGAGTGTTACACGCATCGGGTATGCGCTTGCGTCAAAAATCAAAGGTGAGTATGTTGCGGTCGGGTATGATGCGAGAAGCCATTCGCCAATCCTTTTTGAGTACCTTGTTCATGGGTTAAATGCTGGCGGGAAAAAGGTTTTGGACATGGGCATGGTTCCGACACCCGTAAACTACTTTTGTAACTACAACGAGTTTGATGGCGTGCTTGCTTCTGCTTCTGTGATGATTACAGGTTCACACAATCCTAGCGAATACAACGGCTTTAAGGTTACCATAGACAAAGCGCCGTTTTTTGGAGAGCAGATTTATGCTCTTGGGCGTGAGTGTGAAGCGATGACGAATGTTCCCGATGCCGTGAGAGATGTGACAAAAATCGACGCTACTTCACGTTATGTTGACTTTTTGGTAAGTGAGTTTGCACACCTCAAAGGGATGCCCTCGCGCATCGTTTATGACTGCGGCAATGGTGTGGCTGGCATAGTGACTGAGCGGATTTTTGCAGGGCTTGGGCTTCATACAAAAGGACTTTATGTTGACCCTGATGGAACATTTCCAAACCACCATCCGGACCCATCAGACGAGCATAACCTTGAAGATATCAAAGAGCTTCTCGCAAAAGAGGGCGACATTGCTTTTGCTTATGACGGCGATGCAGACCGCATAGCCGTTCTTACACACAAAAACAATATCAAGGGCGATATGATGGCTCTTTTATATGCGATGAAGATGGACAAACCGACTGTTGTAGGCGAGGTGAAATGTTCTCAAGTGATGTATGATGAGTTAGAGCGTCGTGGCGCAAAAGCGGTAATGTACAAAACAGGACACTCAAATCTTAAAGTAAAGATGCAAGAGATAGGAGCAGACCTAGCGTGTGAAGTAAGCGGTCACGTCTTTTTCAAAAACCGCTATTTTGGCTATGATGACGCTATCTACGCAACGCTTCGTATGTTAGAGCTTGTTCATGACGGGATTGACCTTGATGCAGAGCTTGCGAAACTTCCACAGGTTTTCTCGACAGAAGAGATAAAAGTAAAAACAACAGAAGCTGAGAAGTTTAAAATCATCGACAAGGTAAAAGAGTTGCTCAAAAACCCTCCTGCATCTTTCCCTGCTATCAAAAACATCATTGATGTCGATGGCGTGCGTATCAACTTTGCGCATGGATGGGGACTTGTACGAGCTTCAAACACAACGCCTATCTTGGTAACTCGTTTTGAAGCGACCTCAAAAGAAGAGGCAAAAGAGTATGAAGAGGCGATAAATGCACTTATCTTAGAGGCAAAAAACGCTCTTTAAAAAGAGACTTGCTATAATTGCGCCAATATTTGCGATAGAAATAAAGGATAAATGATGAAAACTCATACACTTTTGATGCCTTTGGATATGCACCTGCACCTGCGAGACGGTGTGATGCTTGAAAATATTGCACCTTTGAGTGCTTACAGTTTTAGCGGTGGTTTGGTTATGCCAAACCTCGTACCGCCGGTTTCAACGCTTGAGGACATAAAAGCTTACAAAGCACGCATTATGGCGTCTGTGCCAAATGACTACTTTGAACCATACATGACACTTTTTGACAAAAACTATGACAACAAGTTTCTTGCAAGCGTGGCGGAGCAGATCGTGGCTATCAAACTCTATCCGGCAGGCATTACCACCCACTCT
>DKFQ01000101.1 GCA_002452425.1 Sulfurimonas sp. UBA6792
AGAATAAGTATGTAAAGTTATATTTCATTATCTAACTTTTACTAGAATATCCTTTTTCATTTAAGGATATTCATGAAACAACTTCTCTCGATTTTGAACTCTCTAAAAAGTACAATTGTTATGATGCTCATTTTTGCAGCAGCGATTGGTTATGCTACTTTTATAGAGAACGATTATGGAACGATGACTGCAAAAGCGGAGGTTTACAACGCTTTGTGGTTTGAAATACTTATGGCTCTTTTGGGTCTGAATCTCGCCTTAAACATGTACAGATTTAAGATGTTTAGCGTAAAAAAAGCTCCTATCTTCATCTTTCACCTCTCCTTTTTAATCATCCTCTTAGGTGCCGCGGTAACAAGATATATCGGCTTTGAGGGAACGATGCATATTCGCGAGGGGGATACAGCAACCACGATGGTTAGTATGGAAAACTACTTTAGTGTCAGTGCAAAAGTGGGTGAAGAGGTTGTCTCTACTTCTAAATCAGTCTATCTCTCTAAAATGAGCAAAAACACACTGGATGCTTCCCTTGATGCGAGTGGCAAAAAAGTAGAAGTTTCACTCTCACAGTATATTCCAGATGCTATTGAAACCCTTGTAGAGGGCAGTGAGGGTGGAGAAGAGGTGCTTGAGATGATGGTTGCAACGAATGAATCAAGCCAGCCTTTACGACTTAAAAAAGGTGAATTTTACGAAAACAGTGAGTTTGCCATCGATTTTGGTTCAGGAAAAATGTTTTTAGTTCCTACAATCTCTATCTTTTCACAAGACGGCAAACTTTTTATGAAACATGAAATACCGCTACGATTTCTCAACATGGATAGTAAAGAGCAGGGCGAAATCGCTCCAAGCCAAGAGAGCAAACTCCACTCAAGAACCCTTTTTGGAACCCAGAGCGGCAACTTTGTAGTCCGAAGCTACTTCAAGCATGCGACACCAAAAATCGTCTCCGATCCAAACGCCTCTCCTATGCGCCCTGGGCGTGATGCGTTTGTCTTTAACGTAAAAGTTGCAGACGTGGCTAAAGAGGTGATGGTTTTTGGACAAGCTGGCAGAGTTGCTAAAGAGAGCCACGATATTATCAATGGCGTGGATGTACATATCTCGTATGGTGCAAAGAGGTTAGAGCTTCCTTTTGGAGTAAAACTTATCGATTTTCAGCTAGATAGATACCCAGGGTCAATGTCTCCTGCATCGTATGCAAGTGAAGTTGAGCTTGTTGATAATGAAAAAAATATCCACATGCCTTATAGGATTTACATGAACAACATTTTAGAACACCGTGGATACCGCTTTTTCCAATCCTCTTATGATCAAGACGAGATGGGAACAGTGCTCTCGGTCAACAACGACCCTGGGACACTTCCATCATACATAGGCTATTTTCTTCTAGGTTTGGGGATGTTTTGGGCGCTCTTTTCGAGAAACAACCGCTTTGCGCAACTCTCGGAACGTGCTAGAAAAGCGAGTGCGCAGCAGATGCTGAGTGCTCTTCTTGGGTTGGGACTACTCTTTGGTACTGTACCGTCGTACGCAGAAGAGTTAAATCCTGCTCTTAAAACCATCCTTTCTTTTGACAAAGAGCATGCCGCAAAATTTGGTGAGCTCATCATTCAAGACAGCGGCGGAAGGATGAAACCGCTCGATACTCTCTCAAGAGAAATCGTCGCAAAGATTCATAAAAAAGCTTATGTAGCTATCGGCGAAGAGAAGCTAAACAACAATCAAGTTATTTTAGGGATGATGCTCAAACCCGATGTTTATAGAGATTTGAAAATTATCGCAACAAAAAATGAAGAGGTCAACAAAAGAATCGGCGTACCCGCAGATACGAAACATGCCTCTTTTTCACAGTTTTTTCTAAGCCCAGAGACGCTTGAGGGGTACAAACTTGCCGAAGCGGTCAATGAAGCGATAAGAAAAGAGCCAAAACATAGAGACCTTTTCGATAAAGCAGTTTTGGAAGTGGATGAGCGTGTAAACATCTCGTACGCTGTTTACTCTGGCGCACTTATCAAAATCTGGCCAAAGCCAAACGATGTCAACAACAAATGGTATGAAACAGTAGAAGCACTCCAGACGTTTGAGCCTGAAACTGCAGAAAAAATTAGAACTATCGCATTTGACTACTTCTCAGCACTAGATAGTGCTCTTGCTGGTGGCAACTGGAGCGGGGCAAACAGTGCGATAGAGAAAATAGTAAGCTACCAGACGTTTTACGGTGCGGCGGTGCTTCCATCAGAGGAGCACATCAAGGCGGAGATGTTTTACAACTATGCAAATATATTTGAACGCATCTACCCTCTGTACTTTTTAGTGGGCTTTATACTTCTTATAGCGAGTTTTATCAAGATACTTAAACCAACGCTCAACATCAACATTTTGTCAAAAGTCTCACTTGGAGTGCTGAGCATCTTTTTTGTCGCACACACTTTTGGGCTTGGACTTCGCTGGTACGTTGCAGGACATGCACCGTGGTCTGACGGATATGAGTCTATGATTTACATCAGTTGGGCAACTATCTTAGCGGGGATGTTCTTTTCAAAACGCTCTTCCATGACGATGGCATCCACGGCAGTTTTAACGGGGCTTATCCTCTTTGTAGCACACCTAAACTGGATGAACCCGCAAGTGACAAACTTAGTGCCAGTTCTTAACTCCTACTGGCTAAGTATCCACGTTGCCGTCATTACTGCAAGTTACGGCTTTTTGGGGCTTGGTGCACTTTTGGGATTTGTAACGATTCTTCTCTTTGTCTTTAAAACTCAGAAAAATGAAAAACATATCTCACTTTCCATCAAAGAGCTTAACTCCATCAATGAAATGGGACTTATGATTGGTCTTGCATTGTTAACACTTGGAAACTTCATCGGTGGTGTCTGGGCAAATGAGAGTTGGGGACGCTACTGGGGATGGGACCCAAAAGAGACATGGGCTCTAGTGACGATTTTGATCTATGCTGCTGTTGTTCACTTGCGATTTGTCAAATCCATTTATAGCGAGTTTAACTTTAGTGTTATTTCGTTGCTCTCTTATACTTCGGTTATCATGACATATTTTGGAGTAAACTACTATCTAGCAGGTATGCACTCCTACGCAAAAGGCGACCCAGTGCCGATTCCTGATTTTGTACCTATAACCTACACAATTCTCTTTATCGTGATAGCTGTAGCGTTTAGAAATAGAAAATTGGCATAGAGGTTAAAGGTGGAATTTCAAGGTTTTAAAGGTACGCTTGATTTTTTAAAAGAGATTCGCAAAAACAACAACAAAGAGTGGTTTGAGGCGCATAGGGATGTGTATGAAAAAACTATTCTAAATCCCTCAAAAGCGTTTGTCGTTGAGATGGGGGAGCATCTTTTGGCACTAGAGCCAACTGTTGAAGCAGAGCCTAAAATGAACAAATCACTCTTTAAGATGTACCGAGATGTAAGACGTATGGGTGAGAACAAAGAGCCTCTCAAGTCTAAAATCGGTATCATTTTTCCTCAGGGTGGATGGAATGGGTGCAGACTGCAAAAGTCATCATTTTACTTGCACTTTTCTCCAGAGGAACTTTTTGTAGCTGTTGGTGTGAGATGGTTTAACAAGCCGATGCTTGA
>DKFQ01000080.1:0-601 GCA_002452425.1 Sulfurimonas sp. UBA6792
CTTATCTTAAGAGCATCGTCAACAAACCTATCTATGGTTTTAAAAATGAGGTGAGTGATGTCGGGCAAATCTTTGGAATATTGGGTGTTTCGCTTGCACAACAGAGTGTTTATAACTATATGATTTCTTTACTCAACCCCAAAAAATGGGTGCTTTTCAGACTAAACACTACACTTTTTCATGACCTTCAAGCAAATCTTTCAAAAAAATGGGAGACTATCCTCAAGCATCTTGATTGCAAAGATGCAAATGTCTATGCGGCAATAACGCTCCTACCTGCGAGTATCATCGTCACAGAAGCACTCTTTGCACAAAAAAAAGAGGATGTTGCTCTGCTTAGAAGCGCAAAAGCGCTTGACTACAACACCATCCTCAAGCGTCTTTGTGGCATGGGACTTTTTGATATTTGCGAGCAAATCGCACAGAAGTGGGAGATGCACCCAAAGATAGCCCAAATAATTCAAGCAGCCTCAGGTGTAAAACCATCAGAGGACGAAGAGAGTGACAACTTTGGAAAATGGATGCATCTTTTGCTTTTTTACGAACTTTCACAACCAGAATTTATAACGGCGGGACTTAATGATTTTGTTGATTTTCAGCC
>DKFQ01000080.1:607-1187 GCA_002452425.1 Sulfurimonas sp. UBA6792
ATGGTATAGCGGTTTTTTCGCCTCAAGGTTTTTTAGATGGAAACAGTTCTAACGCTTTTATGAGCCTTGAAGATATAGAAGCCACAGCAAACATAAAAGCAGACATGATTTTGGTTTCACTTAAAAAAGTGGTTTTTTTCAATCGTAACGGCTTGGACATCTTTGTCAAGCTCTTCGTAAAAGTTCGCAAAAAAAACCAAGCGGTTGTAGGGTTTTGCGACTATGACCGTAAAAAGTATGAGGCGATAAAGAAGTTTTTTCACGATGAACTGAACTTTTCGCTTTTTAAAACTCTTGAAATTGCCCACCTATTTTCGCCAAGTTTTAAAAATTTGGGGAAAAATATCCTACTCTACAGCGGTGACAAGTCACAACGCTCTGCTATGGCGATAGAGCTGCACGATGGCGGACATAACCCCATAGTTGCGCAATCCTTCGAGGAGTTTAACACCAAAGCAGCCAACAAAAACGCTTATGACTATATCGTTGATTCGACTTTTTTAGGGCAGATGGGTCAAAAAGTCGCCGCACGCGTCACGGGAAATGCCATCATCTACACCATCTCCTCTTTTTTGGATGC
>DKFQ01000080.1:1261-5535 GCA_002452425.1 Sulfurimonas sp. UBA6792
AACTTTTTCTCAAAGCTTGCGAGTTCTGGAGCTGAATACAATGCGACCATCTGCTTTGTTGGAATGAAATTTGACAAAACGCCTCTTGCATTTAAAGAGACGATGGAAGATGCGGGAATCTTGTTTTATGAGCAGATGGATGACATCTTACAAAACAGAGAGCTTCTCAAAGAACTTGGTGCAAGCAGTGCTTCAAACGTCAAAAACAAAAGAGTGCTTAACAAAGAGACGGTCTCTGAACTGCCAAAATTTATCGATGCAACTGTTGTTACGCTAGAGATGATGACCAACGCAAAAGCTATGAAAGAGAGCGCAAGTATCCATAATTTAACTATTGAAGATACAAATGGAAAAATTGCCAGCTCCATCGGCTACTATGGCGATATGGATGGAATGGTCGTTTTAGTTTTTCCAGAGGGGATTGCTAAAAAAGCGTGTGAGCTGCTTATTGGCGAAAGCACTAATGACACAGAGCTGATTTTAGATACGCTAGCAGAGCTTGTCAATATCGTAGGAGGAAGGATAAAAACACTGCTTGCTGATGAGAGTATCAGTGTAAATATCACTCTTCCTAGAACTTACCAAGATATAGAGAGTTTGATGGAAGTTGTTGCAAACAGAAAAGGAGTTCAGGTCGATCTCTCCTTTAACGACGACAAATTTCTCTTCTTCTTAACAAGATAAAAGATATAAAACTGTAGAATTCGCGCAATATTAAAGAGATTTCTTGCAAAATTAAGGAAAAAATTGTGTATGTAGCCCCAAGTATTTTATCTGCCGACTTTGGCAATTTAGCGCGTGATGTTCAAGCTATTTGCGATGCAGGGTGTGACTTTGTGCATGTGGATGTCATGGATGGTCATTTTGTTCCAAACCTTACCATCGGACCTGTTGTTGTCTCGAGTGTTGCAAAAGTTGCCACGAAACCGCTTGATATCCACCTGATGGTAGAAAACAACACTTTTTTTGTTGACCTTTTTGCACCTCTTAAACCTGAGTATATCTCTTTTCATATCGAAGAGGAGAAACATCCGCATAGACTTATCCAAAAGATTCGCTCTTTAGGCATAAAACCTGCTATCGTTCTTAACCCGCACACGCCGCCTGAGGCTATCGAGTATCTGCTTGGAGATTTGGACATGGTGCTACTTATGAGTGTTAACCCTGGGTTTGGAGGGCAGAGTTTTATAGACACTGTTGTACCAAAAGCCAAAAAACTAAGCGCCATGAGAGATGCCATAAACCCGAACTGTCTTATCGAGGTTGATGGTGGCGTGAGTGACAAAAATATCCATCTACTCAAAGATGCAGGGGTAGATATCGTGGTTGCAGGAAGCTATGTCTTCTCTCATGCAAACATGAAAGAAGCAATCACGAGTTTGCAAATCTAATGCGCTGTAAAATTTGCGGTATCACCTCCTACAAAGATGCCATGATGGCAATAGATGCAGGAGCAGATGCGCTAGGTTTTGTCTTTTATGAAGCCTCTCCGAGATATATCTCGCCAAGCGATGCGAGAGCTATCATCAAAAAACTTCCGCCTTTTGTAGAAAAAGTGGCTCTTTTTGTCAATGCCGATGCACAGATTATCAACTCTTACTGCCAAGAAGCCGGAGCAACTCTCGCACAGATTCATTTTGAAGCAGCGCCGAAACTTTATGAGCATCTTTTTATCCCTCATATCAAAGTTGTACGTGCAAAAGAGCCTCACGATGTGTTAGCATATAGTGACGAATACAGACTTGTCGATGCCTACTGCGAATCATACGGCGGAAGCGGTAAAAGGGTCAACTTAGAGTGGTTTGATGGGGTTGACTGCTCTAAAATCATACTAGCCGGCGGTCTTGATGCAGACAATGTCGCTTTAGTCAAAAAATATGGTTTTTACGGCGTTGATGTGAGCAGCGGGGTGGAACTCTCTTATGGTAAAAAAGATGCAAAAAAAGTAAAAGAGTTCATAGCAAATGCTAAAAAATAGTTTTGAACTTGACGACAAAACGCTCCATCTCCTCTCAACAAACGGCATAGGAGCAAACGCCCTCTCGCAAAGGCTCAAAAACGACCTTGATTACTATCTGGAGCTTTGGCACTCGCAAGGGCTAAACATCGTCAAACACTTTAGCAACTATTACTTCTCCACAAAATTTACAAAAATAGAAGATGAAACTTTTTGCATCGTTGATATTGAAACAAACGGTTCTAAGATAGAGAAACACCAAATTATAGAGATTGCCGCACTTAAGATAAAAAATGGGCAGATTTTAGGCAGCTTTGACTCTTTTGTGAAATGCGACGAGATTAACGAACACATTACGCAAATCACAGGTATAAGTATCGAAGATACAAAAGATGCACCGTCGCTCAAAAAAGTTCTCTATGACTTCAAACTTTTTTTGGGCGACGCTGTTTTTGTGGCTCATGATGTCAAGTTTGACTACAAGTTTATCTCACAAAGTCTGCAAAAAATAGGACTTCCGCCACTTCTCAACCGCTCACTCTGCTCTATCTCACTAGCCGAGAGAACAATCGAATCTTACAGATACGCCCTCTCCTACCTTAACAAACTTCTTGATTTGCACCCAGAAGCAACACACCATCGTGCGATGAGCGACGTGATGACAACGTATGAACTCTTCAAGATATCACTGAGCCGTTTAGGCAGTGAAATCAAAACAACAGAAGAACTTATATCATTTGTAAAAAAAGCAGAGAGGTTAAAGAGACCAAAATTTGATCCCTTCTTGTTTGTGGAAGAGTAGAAGGCACAAGAGTAGTTTTTTTTAAAACTCTACTCGCTAAATGCGCCTATGCCGGTAAGTTTTTTATATCGCTGCTCCATACGCTCTTCATCGCTCATTGCACGTAATTTTGCAACTTCTTCTAAAAAGTACTCCCCTATGGCAGCGGCAGCGGCCTCTTTGTCCCTGTGCGCTCCTATTAAAGGCTCTTTGATAATAGCATCAATCAATCCAAGCTCTTTTAAATCACTACTTGTAATCTTCATCGCATTGGTAGCGGCTTCTACTTTTGCAGGGTCATTCCATAAAATAGCAGAACATCCCTCAGGAGAGATAACACTAAATACGGAGTAGCGCATCATAGCAAGTCTATCAGCAACACCGATGGCCAAAGCACCACCGCTTCCGCCCTCTCCTATAACAACAGAGATACTCGGCGTGTTGAGCTGGGAGAGTTCTAAAAGATTTCTTGCTATCGCCTCGCTTTGGTTTCTCTCTTCAGCACCAATCCCTGGATAAGCACCTGGAGTGTCTATGAGCATCAGCAAAGGAAGGTTGAACTTTTCTGCGAGTTTTGCAGCACGAAGAGCTTTTCTATACCCCTCAGGATGGGGCATACCAAAGTTTCTTTTTATTTTATTTTTCGTTCCACGCCCTTTTTGCTCACCAATTACCACAACTTTCTCATCGCCAATATAACCCATATAACAGAGTATCGCAGCATCGTCACGGAAGTGTCTATCTCCGTGAATCTCATACTTATCACGCATCAAAAGATTGATATAGTCTAGGGCATATGGTCTGTCCACGTGGCGCGCTAATTGCAGCTGCTGGAAAGGCGAGAGGTTGTTAAAAATCTTTGAAACTTCTCTGTCTAAATTTGCTCTAAGTGTTGTTACAAGTCCCTCATCATGGCGCACTTGAGCAGATATGATATCTTCTTGAATAAACTTTATTTTGCTCTCAAACTCTAAATATGTTGCCAAAAGAGACTCCTTAGATTTTTCTAAAGATTAAAACGCCGTTTGTTCCACCAAAACCAAATGAGTTGCTCATTACAGTCGTTAGTTCAGCTTTTCTTGCAACATTAGGAACGATATCTAAATCACAATTTTCATCAGGTGTTTCATGGTTAATAGTTGGAGGAATGACTCCATCGCGCATCGCCATCAAACAAACAACCGCTTCTATACCACCTGCTGCACCTAAACAGTGACCGATTTGCCCTTTGATAGAGCTCATTGGAGGACAGTTTTCTTTACCGCCAAGAAGCTCTTTAACGGCAGCCGTCTCGTTTTTATCGTTGATAGGCGTACTTGTTCCGTGTGCATTGACATAGTCAAGTTTCGGTTTACCAGCCATTGCGTATGCTGCTTTCATCGCACGCGCAGGACCATCAAGACTTGGAGTTGTGATGTGGTTTGCATCACCGCTCTCTCCAAAACCGATGATTTCACCATAGATATGCGCACCACGAGCTACAGCATCTTCATACACTTCAAGCACTAAAGCAGCAGCACCCTCGCCCATAACAAA
>DKFQ01000151.1 GCA_002452425.1 Sulfurimonas sp. UBA6792
TTGCCACACCACCCATCCAGCTCCCGCTCAAAGCCCCAAATGCGGAGGCGATTTTGGCATCAAAATCAAAAGCAAAAGAGACTAAGATAAACCCGATTGCAATAGAGAGAACAGCCAGAACATACGCGATAAGAAGATGTTTTCCAAGCTTGAAAAAGTCTCTCAAATCCACCTGCAAAAGCATCAAAAAGAGCATTGCGGGGAGAAGGTTTTTTTTCGTATTTTCATAGATAGCATCGATGGCCTCATTTTGTGCAAACGCGCCAAATGAGGCTAGTGCCATGCTAAAGAGATATATCATAACTACTGCAGGAAAAAATCGAAAGAGTTTTAGTTTGCTCTTTTGCTCAACAAGTGCGACAAAAGCTGCCAACAAAGCCAAAGAGAAGAGGTAAACAAGCGGCGAGCTAATCATTTTTGTCCTTGCCTACATGGAGCAGATTTAAAACCGCTCACATTTGCTCTAAGTTCGCCCATAAACCTTTGCGATGGGTCATCTTTGTGTGTTCTGTAGCCTTTGTCTCTCTCAAGCCACAGCTCATGCCCCTCAAAACACCTGTACTCATAGTGCCCTATTAAGTACTCTATGGTTGAAAATCTTTTTTGAAGCTCTTTGACGAGGGCTATGTTTGCCTCTAACTGCTCTCTTGTCAGATTATCTTTAGAGTTTTGCCCACCAACATTTTCTATACCTATAGAGTTATAGTTCAGTCCTATAACATGGCGTGCCATCACATCAAGGGGCATTAGCTGATGGATAGTTCCGTCTCTCTCAACCATAAAATGTGCAGAGACATTGAGCGCTCCGCCGTTGTTGATATCGGCTCTGATGCTTGGCAATGTCTCAGAGGCAAACCGAGAGAGCGAGTCGTTAAAATCATCTATCGCCGTATGGTGAATCACAATGATTTTTGGGACTATTTTTATATCTTGCACATCCAAGGCGTAGTGAGATTTTATATATTTTTTTGTAAGCTCCACTCTAGTTTCTCCAAACTCTATAGGAGTCTGTTTTATCTCAAAGGCTGCCAAAAAAAGCGGTAAAAAAAGGAGAAATGATAAAAATTTACCCATAAAAAAACCTTAAGAAAAGTTTCATATTATACCGACTTTTATCTCTTTTTAATGGGTACGGGTATATCATCTTGCCTATGAGTACACTTTCCATAATCAAGCAAAATCTTCTCCATGAACCGCTAAGCTCAGATGCACTGAGGCTTGCTCACGGTATCTACAACACCTATATTGAGCAGGATGAAGAGTCTCCGATGGAGATAAAAATCACCAATTTTTACAAACTTCTCCACCTTGACCCGTGCGAGAAGTCTATCAACAAAATTCAAGAGCTGCTTGAAGAGCTCAACGAACCTCTTGCCGTGAGAAATTTTGAATTTAGAGGCGAGAAAACACAGCTCAAATTTGTTCAGTTTTGCACCTACAAAATCACAAAAGAGAGCATAATTATAGAAATAAGCCCCGAATATCTGCATGTTCAAAGAGAGTATATGTTAGACTTCTTTTTTGATATAAAACGCTAAAAGAAGTAATTCCTTTAGCTACGCTAGCCGCTATGGCACTAAAGCTTGCCTCTTTCGAGGCAGAAAAAAAGGAGAGGATTTGGCAAAAAAATATATTATCCTTGATACGGAAACAACAGGAACGGGTGAACAAGACAGAGTTATACAGTTAGGTTTTATGGTGTTAGGTGCAAAAGAGGTGGAGGTTTACAATGAGTATTGCGCAAGCGATATTCCCATCAGTTTTGGTGCGATGGAGACACACGGCATAACACCTGAGATGCTTGAGGGCAAACCTGCCTGCAAAGAGAGTAGCGCTTACAAAAAGCTGCTTGAACTCAACACTGCCGAAAACTACCTCATCATCCACAACGCAAAGTTTGATATAGAGATGCTCAAAAAAGAGGGTTTTGTACCGCAAATGCAGGTAATCGACACCCTGCGTGTCGCAAAACATCTGCTCCCAGACGAAGAGGCGCACCGACTTCAATATTTTCGCTACAAAATGGAGCTTTACAAAGAGGAGAAAAAAGAGGCTGACCTTCTTGGCATAGAGATAAAAGCTCATGATGCTATCGGCGATGTACTTGTTTTAAAACTTCTCTTAAGCCGTCTTAAAGAGCTTACAACAGCCCAGTTTCAGGGTAAAAACCCAGTTACCAAGATGGTAGAACTTACCGCAACGCCTATATTAATCAAATCTTTCAATTTTGGAAAGTACAAAGGCAAAACACTACAAGAGGTAGCTTCAAGCGACGCCGCTTATCTTAGATGGATGCTTAACTCTATGGAAAATCTTGATGAGGATATGAAGTACTCTATCAATAAATTTTTAGCCAATTAATCCAAAGATTACAAACAACACAAAAGCAACTCCTCCGCTGATAAGCGCATATGGAAGTTGCGTGTTTACATGCTCCACAAGCTCACAATCAGCTGCCATTGAAGAGATGATAGTTGTGTCCGAGATAGGCGAGCAGTGGTCTCCAAACACCCCTCCGGAGATAACCGCCCCTATGCAAAGAGCGACATTTGCGTCCATGGCTACTGCCATAGGAAGAGCGATGGGAATCATAATACTAAATGTCCCCCAACTCGTCCCCGTAGAAAAAGAGATAACAGAAGCGATGAGAAAAATGACCCCTGCCAAAAGAGTAACACTTAGATTTTGAGTAGCAAGTGATGCCAAATAGTGCCCTGTTTTAAGCTCTGTCGTCATCTCTCCTATGGCAAATGCAAAAAGAAGTATCAGCG
>DKFQ01000004.1 GCA_002452425.1 Sulfurimonas sp. UBA6792
TATTAGAGGACTTTAAGCAGCTTCTTAAAAAGAACAACCTAAAGTTTACCATCCAAAGAGAAGTGATACTTGAGACGCTCTACAACGCCGATGAGCACTTAACTCCCGAATCACTCCACAACCTTATCCAAAAAAAATTTCCAGATCTTAAAACTGGAATCGCGACTGTTTATAGAACGCTATCTCTGCTTGAAGAGTCAGATATGGTCACATCACTCTCTTTTGGTGCGCAAGGAAAAAAGTATGAACTAGGTGCAAAACACCATCACGACCACTTTATCTGTACTTCTTGCGGAAGCATCACAGAATTTGTTGATGAACAGATAGAAGAGAGACAACGTAAAATAGCACAGGAACTTGGTTTTGAGATGAAAGACCACTCTATGCAGATTTATGGTATCTGCAAAAATTGCCAAAAAAAGTAAAAGGAAATAGTATTGGTTTTTGAAAACAAATTTATTCAACAAAGAATCGAAAAAGCAGAACTTCTAAAAAAAGAGGGGATTAACCCCTACTCTAACGACTCAAAGAGAAATACAACTATTGAGAAGTTTTTATATGTAAACACAGACATCGCTCACACTGAGAGCAAAAGAGATGAAAACCGCCGCTACACTCTAAGCGGACGCATCAAGCTATTTCGTATCATGGGAAAAGCTAGCTTTATCCAGATAGAGGATGAGAGCGGCGTTCTTCAAGTTTATGTTGCCCGTGACAACCTTCCTGAAAATTTCTATAATGAGACTTTTAAAAAAAACATAGAGACAGGCGATATCGTAGAAGTAAGCGGTTACCCTTTTGTAACGGGTCAAGGCGAGCTTTCGCTTCATGCAGATGAACTAAGACTTTTAACAAAAGCCATTGCACCACTGCCTGAGAAGTTTCACGGCATAACGGACAAAGAGACAAGATACAGAAAAAGATATCTCGACCTTATCATGAATGCAGATGTCCGCAAAACATTCCAAATCCGCTCAAAAGTTATCTCCTTAACTCGTCGTTTCTTTGAAGACAAAGGCTTTTTAGAGGTTGAAACGCCTATGATGCACCCCATAGCAGGCGGTGCAAATGCTAAACCGTTTGTAACACATCACAATGCACTTGGCATCGACAGATACTTAAGAATCGCTCCTGAACTCTACCTAAAGAGACTTATCGTCGGTGGGTTTGAAGCAGTTTTTGAGATAAACCGCAATTTTAGAAACGAGGGTATGGACGCTACACACAACCCTGAGTTTACATCCATAGAGTTTTACTGGGCATACAAAACTTATAAAGATTTGATTGAAATTACAAAAGAGTATTTTACCTATCTTTTTGACCACCTAAATCTCCCTATAAAACTCCCTTACGGAGAGATGGAGGTTGATTTTAGCCGCTTTAGCGAAGTGCCTCTTATCGAGTCTCTTACTACCATCGGCGGAGTTCCGCAAGAGATAGTAAACGACAAAGAGCAGATAATTGCATTTTTAAAGAGCAAAAACATTCAGGTAAAAAATGGCCTCAACTTAGGTCAGCTTCAAGGCGAGCTTTTTGATGAGTTTGTTGAAGAAAAACTTATCAATCCAACTTTTATCACAGAGTATCCTGTTGAGATTTCGCCTCTTGCAAGAAGAAGCGATGCAAATCCCGCTATTACTGAGAGGTTTGAGCTTTTCATCGCAGGACGAGAGATTGCCAACGCTTTTAGCGAGTTAAACGACCCTGTAGATCAGCTTCAAAGATTTGAAGCGCAAGGTGCGGCGAAAGAAAACGGGGATGATGAAGCGCATGAGATGGATTTGGACTTCATAGAAGCACTAAGCTACGGTATGGCTCCAACGGCAGGTCAAGGCATAGGTATAGACAGACTTGTGATGCTGCTTACAAACGAACACTCCATCAGAGATGTTCTGCTCTTCCCTGCTATGAAACCGTTGCATGTTGAAGAAAAAAACGAAGAAAATAGTTTAATTTAAATAAGAAAAGGATAGAAAAATGGGTTTTTTACAGGATTACGATAAAGAAATTTTCGACTTATGCGAAAAAGAGTTAGAGAGACAAACAACGCACTTAGAGATGATAGCGAGTGAGAACTTCACACTTCCTGCTGTTATGGAGACTATGGGTTCTGTTTTCACAAACAAGTATGCAGAGGGCTACCCTGGGAAGCGTTACTATGGTGGTTGTGAGTACGCTGATGGTGTTGAGCAGTTGGCGATTGACAGAGCGTGCAAACTTTTTGGATGTAACTATGCGAATGTTCAACCACACTCAGGAAGCCAAGCAAATGCAGCAGTTTATGCGGCACTTTTAAATGCAGGCGACAAACTTTTGGGAATGGATTTGAGCCATGGCGGACACTTAACACATGGAAGCAAGCCGAGTTTTTCTGGTAAAAACTACCACTCTTTCACTTACGGTGTAGAGCTTGATGGTCGTATGAACTATGAGAAGATTATGGAAATCGCAAAAGCGGTACAGCCAAAAATCATCGTTTGCGGTGCTTCTGCGTATGCTAGAGAGATAGATTTTGCAAAATTCCGTGAGATTGCAGATGCGGTTGGAGCTATCATGTTTGCTGACATTGCCCATGTTGCAGGTCTAGTGGCAGCGGGTGAACACCCTAGTCCATTCCCTCATGCACATGTTGTAACGACAACAACACACAAAACTCTTGCAGGTCCAAGAGGCGGTATGATTATGACGGATGATGAGGAGATTGCTAAAAAAATCAACTCTGCCATCTTTCCAGGTATCCAAGGCGGACCGCTTGTACATGTTATCGCTGCTAAAGCAGTAGGATTTAAGTACAACCTCTCTCCTGAGTGGAAAGATTACGCTAAGCAAGTAAAAGCAAATGCTAGAGTTCTTGGAGAAGTTTTAGTTAAGAGAGGTTATGAACTTGTAAGTGGCGGAACAGATAATCACTTAGTTCTTCTCTCTTTCATCAACCGTGATTTTTCAGGTAAAGATGCAGATATCGCTCTTGGAAATGCTGGTATTACAGTAAACAAAAACACAGTTCCAGGGGAGACTAGAAGTCCATTTGTTACTTCTGGTATCCGTATCGGAAGCCCTGCTCTGACTTCAAGAGGCATGAAAGAGAAAGAGTTTGAGTTTATAGCAAACAAAATCGCTGACGTTCTTGATAATATCAACAACACAGAGCTTCAAGCGTCTGTCAAACAAGAGCTCAAAGAGTTGGCACAAAACTTTGTGGTTTATCACCAATCGACATACTAAAGGCAAAAGATGATGACGGCAGCAGATTTAAATCTCATAAAAATGGTAACAGACCACTACTGGATCAAAAGAGATGCGGTAGTTGAAAAGATTATCTTCAAAGGTCGTACGTTTTATAACAAATTTGAGAAAGTAAACTCTACGCTCTCGCATGCCATCATCAACCAACACATCAAAGGTGAAATAACTGTCGCGCATTCACTCATCAACAAGCTTGGCAAAGTGGAAAACATCGTTATTGACTACAACGGACGCGACCCTGAGCGTTTTTACCATAAAACGCAACTTCTTCTTCGCGAAGAGGGTTTCATCAACTTTACAGCGTATAAAACAAAAACAGAGGGGCATCTTCACGTCTATATCCACAAAGGACACACGACGCTTCAAGAGGCTATCCAGCTTGGAAAGATGATAAGTATGAAGTTGGCGGCAAAACAACCAAACCAGTGGCGCATGTTTCCAAATCCAGATATGCCTGATGAGTACAATATCTTAGCACTTCCTTATGAGGTATATGCAAAAGAGCGTGGAGCTTCGTGGTCAAAGCATATGTAAACAACTTTTTGGTATGATTTTAGGTAGATAATAAAAGGAGAGATTATGGAAGAAAAAAGCGAATTGAACGATATTATCCTCAACAAAAACAACGCATCTGCGAACAGCAGAAGAATAGTTTTAGCAGTTGCAACACTTGGCATCGTACTTATCCTTGTTGTTATGCTTATGAATACGTTAACATCAAGCAACACGGACAATCTCCCACAAGCAGTCCTTCCTCCTGAACCACAAAAAGAGACAAAAGCAATAGCAGGCGAACCACTTTTTGAAGATGTAAAAGTCATCCAAGAAGCAAATAAAGAGAACGGTTCCTTAGATGAAATAGCTCAAAGACTCAAACAAGAGAGTACAAAAGAAGGCACTTCGACGCATCAAGCAGCTCAAGCACAACAACAAGTAACGCCAGAGGCTGAGAAAAAAGCTGAGCCAAAAAAAGTTCTGGAAGCTAAAAAAGCAACTCCGCCTAAAGAGAGTGTTGCACAACCAAAAGCTCCATCATCATCGTCATCATCAACAGCACCCTCTGGATACTATGTTCAAGTTGGTTCTTTTTCTAAAAATCAGCCTGACAAAGAGTTTTTAGGCTCTATCACAAAACTTGGTTATGGCTATACATTTCATAAAGTTTCAAATAATGCAACACCTATCAGTAAAGTACTTGTCGGTCCTTTTGAGAGTGAAGCCGAGGCGAGAAAAGCACTCAAAAGTGTAAGAGCTTCTGTAGAACCAGCTGCTTTTTTAACGAAAATCTAAACAATTAAGCTCCGCTTGTGGAGCAAATGAAGGTTACTCTTTTGATTTATTCTAAACAATTTATTCAAGACCAGTTAGCTCCTGTTGCCATCTACGCAAAGTTAAAAGCACTTTTTCCAAATGAAATCTCCTACCTTTTTGAGAGCGCAGGAGCGAGCGATGGCAACTACAGTTTTATCTGCATTGGCGCGCGGGAGAGAGTTCAGTATATAGATGCGAAAACTCTCTACACCGACGCAAATGGCGTAACGCACACAAAAGAGGAATCTCCTTTTACTTTTTTAAAAAATTACTATAAAAACATTGACACAGAAATCTATAAAAAAGCATCTGCCGAACTTAAAGTCGGCTACGTTGACGGCTTTATCGGTTACATAGGTTATGATATGGTCAAGGTATTTGAACCAAAGCTTCATAACACTATGGATGCTCTCGTAGATGAACTCAACACTCCAGACCTTGACCTCATACTTCCAAAAATCGTTCTTGTTTACTCGCATAAAAACTACCAACTCACGCTTATAAGCACGCAAAAAGAGATGTGTGATAAGTTTGAGGAGATTGAAGCAGAGCTAAAAAACTCATACGAATATGTCCACATGAAGCGAAATATCGGTGAGGACAAAGGGAGTTTTGCATTTTCAAAAGAGCAGTTCTTTGAGATGGTTGACAAATCAAAAGAGATGATACGAAGCGGGGATGTGTTTCAAATCCTCATCACTAACCGTTTTACAAGAAAGATAAAAGTTGACCCTTTTAGCTTTTACAGAATTCTAAGAAGTAAAAATCCCTCTCCCTATATGTTTTTGATGGAGTATGAAGATTTGAACATCGTGGGTTCTTCTCCAGAGGTTATGGTAAGGCTTACAAACGGGGAGCTTCTTCTTCGTCCTATAGCGGGGACAAGAAAAAGAGGTGCTACAAAAGCCAGAGATAAAGAGCTTGAAGAGGAACTTTTAGCTGACCCAAAAGAGCTCTCAGAACACCTTATGCTTATAGACCTTGGCAGAAACGATGTGAGCCGCGTTGCAAAGACGGGAAGCGTGAAAGTTGAAAATATGATGCACATTGAGCGATTTTCCCATGTTATGCATATCGTCTCAGACGTCACAGCTACGCTTGCGGATGACAAAGATATGTTTGACCTCTTTATGGCAACCTTTACAGCAGGAACAATGACAGGTGCTCCAAAGATAAGAGCGATGGAACTTATAGCCCAGTATGAGGGATTAAAACGCGGTTTTTATAGCGGAAGTGTCGGTTACTTCGGATTTGATGGCAATATGGATAGTGCGATTACCATCAGAACTGCTCTCGTTAAAGAGGACAAAGTCGTTCTTCAAGCGGGTGCTGGTGTTGTTGCCGATAGCCAAAACGAACTTGAGTACTTGGAAGTCAAAAACAAACTCGGCGCACTTGTTGCTTCACTAGAAGATTTAGACTAAAATTTATAATTTTTCTCGGCGAAGCCGTAGCTTTAGTGAGAGGAATTTTTGCCGGGCTTTGCTCGGAAAAAAGGAGACATTCTTGGAAAAACTCTTTGCCATCTTTGGCGACCCTGTTGCGCACTCTCGCTCTCCGCTTATGCACAACAGTGTATTTAAAAACCTCAATTACAAAGCTTGTTACACCAGAGTTCATCTAACGGATGGCTCAAAACTCAGAGAGACTTTTTTTGCGCTTGGTCTCAGCGGAGCAAATGTTACCGTTCCTCATAAAGAAGCGGCATATGCGGCTTGCGATGAAGTTCGCGGTTTTGCCAAAAAGGTTGGAGTGGTGAACACCATCGTAAATGAAAACGGCAAGTTAATCGGCTACAACACCGATGCGGATGGTTTTATGTTTGCTATAAAAGAGTTCGGTGCTATGAAAAACATCTTAGTTCTTGGTGCAGGCGGCACTGCAAAAGCGCTCTGTGCAAGATTTATAGAAGATGGCATAAAAATAAGCGTTTTAAACAGAAGCAAAGAGAGGCTTGTATATTTTAGAGAACTTGGGTGTATGTGTTTTACGTGGGATGATTTTAAAAGTGACAAATATGATTTGGTAGTCAACACGACAAGTGCGGGGCTTAAAGATGAAGAGCTGCCCGCACCTTTGGCGTTAATAGAAGAAATTTTGGAAAACACCTCTTTTGTCGCAGATGCGATTTATGGCAAAGTCACACCGTTTTTGCAACTCTCTAAAGATAAAAATATTACCTGCAAAGACGGTGCCGCTATGCTTTTGGGGCAAGGCGTTTTGGCAAATGAACTTTTAGTAAAACATGCACTAAAAACCGATGCCATAAAAACCTATATGTCAAAGAGTTTTGAGATTTAAAAGAGTATCCCTATTTTACGGTGATACTCTTTGATTTTTTGGATTCAACCTTTTCTAGAGTTATATAAAGCCTTCCATCTTCATATTTTGCATCTATCTTCTCTCTATCAATCGTATCTGAGAGTATAAAGCTTCTTGAGATAAGCCCAAAATTTGACTCACAAAGATAGTAATCATCTTTTTTTGTCTCATTTTTGTATTTTCTGGTTGCGCTGATGGTGAGGTAGTTGCCCTCCACCTTGATATCAATATCCTCTTTTGTTACACCTGGCAAATCTACTTCTATGCTAAAAATATCGCTTGAGTGCTTTGCCAGATTTGCAAAAGGGAGATGTCTTGCGACGTTGTCAAATGTCTCTTTTACCACTTCCAATCCCTGCTCCACTTTTTCTTCTACTTTATCAACCAGTTTTTTTGAAGTTTTAACTAAATCCATGAAAATCTCCTTACTTTATTTGATTTCTATCTTTTTAGTTGGATTTTGAGCAATTTGGAGTTTTGGTATGACAACTTCTAAAACACCATCTTGTGTTGCTGCTCTGATATTTTCTACATCAACCTTCTCAGGTAGAGTGAAACTTCGCTGAAACTTCCCATAACTACTCTCTATCTTATAGTAGTCTTGCTCTTTTACTTCACTCTTAGTTTCTCTTTTTCCGGAAATAGTCAAAACATTATTCTCGACATCTATACTGATATCCTCTTTTTTGACACCCGGTAAATCAACATCCACATGGTACGCATCACTGCCTTCTCTCGTGTTTACGGCAGGCTTAAAGTCAACCATCACATCACCCTCTTTAAAAAAATCATAACCTCTTCTTCTATAACCTTGAGGATTTAAATATCTTGAAACTAACATCACAACACCTCTTTTAAATAAAATTTTATAGCTCAAATCACTCTTTAAGCTACTGAAATGATAGTAAAATCTGAAAAAGAGTTTTGCTACTTAAGTAGCATTTTGGAGTTTTTTTCTAAAAGTTTTTGAAGATTTGATATTTTTATATTTTTTCTACCTGTCTCGACCAAGCCATCGTCTCTAAGCTCTTTGATAGCTCTCTCTAGCACATGCCTAACACTACCAAGAAGCTTTGAAATTTCGCTATTTGAGAGATTTTGTAAAAGATTGTATTTAAAATGCTCCTCTGTATCTAAGTTTTGCAACAGTAGATGTACAAGTCTCTCTTTTACATCGTAAAGCGATACCTCAGTTGCCAAATCCTCCAAATAGCGCATTTGTGATGCGAGATAGGGAAAAAACATCTTGTTAAACTTTGGGCTATTTTCTATCCAGTATCTAACCTTCTCTATCGAAAGTTGAAGCAGTTTTGCATCCTCTAAAACCTCATATATAACCTCGTGAGGCTTTTTGTCGAGTAAAGAGAGGACATCAAACATATCTCCCCGCTTATAGATAAAGAGGGTCTGCTCTTTGGATGTCTCAAAATTTATCTGATATGTCTTAACTTTGCCATCTAACACTATATAAAAATGGTGAAGCAAATCTTTTGTAGAAAACGGTGAAGTGCCTTTTTTGTACTCTACGCTTTTTGAAGAAGCATAAAAATCACCCTCAAGTTCTTTATCGACATTTTGAAGAAGTTCTATCTCATATACTGGCTTTTGCATAAGAATTATTATAGCAAAAATTATGTGATTTGTATCGCCGCAATCGACTGTCCGTAAGCGATTGCGGCGTCATTACTGACAAACGATTCAGGCAAAATAACATCGGGAATCTT
This sequence comes from Sulfurimonas sp. UBA6792, assembly GCA_002452425.1. Classification (GTDB taxonomy): domain Bacteria; phylum Campylobacterota; class Campylobacteria; order Campylobacterales; family Sulfurimonadaceae; genus Sulfurimonas. The sequence continues at coordinate 8,604 of DKFQ01000004.1, forward strand.
TCTCATAATCAACCTTAAAAGCACTCTGTTTTGAAACACTCCTCCGCCCAAAACCAATGGCAAATCGTACTTTTTGTGCATCCCATAAATAATCTCGACTATCGTATTAAAAAACTTTGAAACTGCTACTCGTACATCTTTTTCATCTAAAATCTGTTTTACTATTTGGCTAAAATCTATCTCGTTATCTTGCATACTAAACTCATAATACTCTGCACTGTTTTCATCATAGAAGCTCTCCAAAAGCAACCCGCTCTCGCCCTCGTAACTGCAAACCTGAACAACATCCAAAAGAGATGCAACAGCATCAAATAGCCGTCCGCATGAGCTGCTAAGAGGTGCATTTAGTCCATTCTTCCATGCCGTGTAGAGTGTTTTTATCTCTTCTTTTCTAAATGAGGCGATTGTCGGATTGTTAAGATTAAAAACTCCATCACCGTATATCTCAAACAAGAAGCTAAGGGCAACACGCCTCGGCTCTTTTATAGCCTTTTCACCGCCAAGAAGTTTAAAGTATTTGAAATGCTCTACTCGCTCATAAGAACTGTTGTCACAAACAAAAAACTCTCCGCCCCAAAGATTGCCGTCATCCCCATACCCAGTTCCGTCAAAACTCACGCCCAAAACTTTTGTCGTTATACCATTTACACCCATAGTTGCCAAAATATGCGCATAGTGATGCTGAACTTGTAGTAACTCTATATCTTTGTTTTGCGCTTTTAACTCTTTGGCGTATTTGGTGGATTCATAGTTTGGATGTTTGTCGCAAACGACTATATCTGGAGTAAAATCATAAATCCTCTTTAGCGTCTCTATATGTGATTTGAAATGCTCTATGCTGGACAAACTCCCCAAATCCCCTATATAGGGTGAGAGAATCACGCTATCTTCTACGGTTATGGCAACCGTGCTTTTCTGATTTGCTCCAAGTGCCAAAATCTTTTTATCTGTTTTTTGCGGAAGTTTTAGGTATAGAGGCGCGTATCCTCTTGCGTTTCTCAGCATAAACACTCTCTCGTTTTCAACAAAGGCAACCGAGTCGTCACAGCTGTTTAGTATCTCTCTGTTATGCTCCAAACAGTAGTCCCAAATGCCCCGCAGCTTCATAATATCATCATAAGTAGTACATAATGGCTCATCAGAGATATTTGCGCTTGTAGCGACTACGGGGCGGTTTAACTTTTGCAAGATAAGATGATGAAGCGGAGTGTATGCCAAAAAAAGACCGATTTGGTTGATATTTGGAGCGACAAAATCACTAAGAGAGTTATCGTCTCTTTTTTTAAGCAAAACTATCGGTCGTCTGTTTGAACAAAGCAGTTCTTCCTCTTTTGCGTTTATGCAGGCAATCTGCCTAGCCGCATTGACATCTTTTACCATCACTCCAAAAGGTTTTGAGGGTCGTTGTTTTCTCTCTCGCAGAAGTTTAAGGGCTTTATCATTTGAGGCATCGCAAACCAGATGATAACC
>DKFQ01000087.1:0-2714 GCA_002452425.1 Sulfurimonas sp. UBA6792
TTTGAAGCTCATGAATCTCATGTTTCTTCTCACCAAAATCCTCATTTTTCTCTTTTTGCAAAAGAGGGTCGATAGTAAAAATATTTTCGCTTCCCTGAAGCTTTTTAATCTCTATAAGCCGTGAAGCTGTCGCCTTGACATAAGATGTACACTGCCCTATCTCGATATCTTTTGCTCTGATAGTCCCACCCATCGCCTGCGTTATTTCAACTTTTTTTCCCTCTGCTACACCATGTTCTAATCTGGTTATCTTGATGTTGTCTCCTGAAGCGAACCCTTTATGGATATTGATGGTCAAATCATTGGCTGTTATGTGAGATGTTTTGTGCGTCTGCCCCTCTACGGTAGCTCTGTTGGCATACACTTTGGAGTTTGGACCTACGTTTCCTTTGATATCTATCTCGCTTACTTGCACTTCCATACCCGCACCTATGGCATCTTTTTGGGAGTCATTTTCTTTAACGCTTAGTGAGACATCAGAACCTAAACCAGTGAGCACAGAACCAGTTGTCTTAAAAGAGATTTCACCAACATCCATATCTGATTTTATCTGGTATTTACCCGCTTCTAAACTGATATATCCGCTTCTTTTGGCACGATAAAGAATGTTTTCAACGTTGTCAATCACCTCAATGGTCTCATCAACGCTAAAATCTGGTGCGTACTTTACAAGAGGTTCTGTCGGCTCCATATACTCACCGCGACAATTTCTCCCCGCCTTGCCTTTACGTGGTTTTATGTACTCCAAAAGAGTATCTCCCTCAAGCACACTATGGATAAATCCGCGTTTGGAGTAGTCCACTTTTTCATGCTCTCCAGCAGGAGCGCTCTCTTTTTCATAATGTTTTATAAACGCATCATTGATGGTAGGTGTTGGCTCGTAGGCTTCAGAGATAAGAATCGTTTGGTTTTTCTCATACTTTATCACGCCACCCACTTTTGCTAGTGCAGAAGCTCTTGAGATCACATCAAAGACCATCTCATCGAACATCCCCACAAGAATCCCTGCACGAATCTTGCTTTTGTTGATGTATCTTAAAAACTCCTCTTCAAACTTAGGAACTGCTGCGACCTCAGAGCCCTCTTTTACGCTAAGATAGACTTTGCATTTTGTAGCGTTGGCACCCACTGCCGCATGAAAATTTTTAAAAATATCATTTTCGTTTTTTGTATAAATCTCTATCTCGTAAACTTGTTTGATTTGAAAATTTTTGTTTAAAATAGCTGTAGCGTCATCAAGCTCATGCAACTCACTTGCACCGATCTCTTCCCAGTCAGACTCCATCTTCTCTGTGTTGACTCTTGTATATGTCTTTACCTCCAAGATGTCAAAGTCCAAAGAGCTAGCATGAACATTGTTTCTCTTTGCCGTCTCCATCAACTCTTTGGCAACATTTTGAGTTTTTACAACAGTAGGGCGAATTTTATTGACAGTTTGTTCTTTGCTGGTGTTTGAACTAAATAATCCCATGTTTTTGCCTAAACTTAAATTTTTCAAAAAATTAAACTCTCCATTTTAATCAAAGATTTGTTAAAATCTCGTAAAAATATAAAGAAGCCTATGTTTAAAGCGATTTTCACCAACAGTTTTGGCATTTTATTTTCAAGAGTTTTAGGATTTTTGAGAGATATGCTTACCGCTTCGGCACTTGGAGCAAATATCTATAGTGATATCTTTTTTGTCGCTTTTAAACTTCCAAATCTCTTCCGCCGCATCTTTGCAGAGGGGGCTTTTACACAGGTTTTTATCCCTGCCTATGCCCACTCAAAACACAAAGGTGTCTTTGGCGCAAATATCTTTTTGCTCTTTTTGTCCATCATCCTGACACTCACACTTCTTGTTAACATTCTGCCCTCTTTAGCAACAGAAGCCATAGCGGTCGGTTTTGATGCCGCAACCATAGAACTCGCTGCCCCCTATGTTGCCATCAACTTTTGGTATCTCCCGCTTATCTTTGCGGTTACATTTTTAAGCGCTATGTTGCAGTACAAACGCCATTTTGCCACTACTGCTTTTTCCACCGCACTTCTTAACATCTCGCTCATCGGCGCACTCTATCTCTCGCAAGATAAAAGCCATAGCCAAATCGTCTATTATCTTAGTTTTGGGGTAGTTATAGGCGGGATTTTACAGCTACTCTCCCACCTTGTGGCACTACACCATCTCGGGCTTTGGAAACCTTTGGCGGGTGGGTTGAAATATTTTAGACAAAAAGCCAACTATGTTAAAGCGGAGACACAAAAATTTAAAAAGCAGTTTTTCCCTGCCATGTGGGGTAACTCTACGCCACAAGTGAGTGCTTTTTTAGATACATTTTTAGCCTCTTTTTTGGCTTCCGGCTCTATCAGCTACCTCTACTACGGCAACCGCATCTTTCAACTCCCCCTTGCCATCTTTGCTATCGCCACCTCCATCGCACTCTTTCCAAGCATAGCACGCTATATCAAAAACAACGATGAGCAAAAAGCAAGAGCGTACATGCAGCATGCCTTTTGGTTTTTGGCATATCTGCTCACTGCCAGCACCATCGGCGGATATATTCTCTCATATGAAATAATATGGCTGCTTTTCGAGAGAGGCTCATTTGGAGCAAACGACACACTTGTAACCGCATCGGTGCTTCAAATGTACATGGTAGGACTGCTCCCGCTAGGACTGCAAAAACTCTTTTTACTCTGGCTCTATGCTAACGAACAGCAGCTCCGTGCCGCAA
>DKFQ01000087.1:2736-6418 GCA_002452425.1 Sulfurimonas sp. UBA6792
CTCATCACCCCAATGGGAGCAAGCGGTTTGGCACTAGCAGGCACTATCAGCGGTTTTGTAGGCTTTGTCATGACCATCAAGGCGTTTGGTGTAAAAAACTTTTACGCCATAGTTGCATCCAAAAACGCATTATATCTTCTAGGCGGCTCTGTTGTTTTAACGGTTTTACTTCTTCTTTTTAAGGATTTTATAGCGACAATAATTTGATATTTTTTTCAAATACGCTACAATCATACACATACTTTATGCACATAGGAATAAACATGACAGCACTTTATAATCCCTACGCAAAGAAAAAAGCGACAAATCTAAGTATCAATTCCGACCTGCTTCAAAAGGCAAAAGAGCTTCATATTAACATCTCAAATTCATTAGAAAAAACACTTATTGAACTTATCAAAGAACAAGAGATGAAAAAATGGGAGACACAAAATAAAAACGCTATCAACAGTTACAACGAAAGAGTCGAAAAAGATGGTGTTTTTAGCGATGAAATGAGAAGTTTTTAATGGCTCAATTTGATGTTTATAAAAACAAAAATCCAAAAACAAACAAAGAGATACCTTTTTTGCTAGATATACAAAACGATATTCTTAAATCTCTCACCACAAGAGTAGTTGTGCCTTTGGTACTAGATATGAAACCTGCAAAGATATTGCATCCTGTTTTTAAAATTGAAGGTTTGGAGGTTACTATGTCAACAGCTGAGTTGGCGGGTATATCCATACAACATTTAGGAACACCTATTTGTTCACTTCAAGACAAAAGAGATGAAATTATTGCAGCAGTTGATTTTATGATAACAGGTTTTTAAAATGACAATTTACGATTCAGTACAAAAAACAAAACGGGAGTTTATCCCGCAAGATGAGAACAAAGTCTCCCTCTATGTTTGCGGCCCGACGGTTTATGATGATGCGCATCTAGGACATGCAAAGAGTGCTTTGGTTTTTGACCTTCTTACACGTGTCTTAAAGGCTAACGGTTACGATGTGACTTATGCGAGAAACATTACCGATATTGACGACAAAATCATTAAAAAAGCCGTTGAACAGAAAAGAGAGATAAAAGAGATTACAGACTTTTATACAGAGGCGTACCACAAAGAGATGGCGGAGCTTGGCATTTCACGCCCAGATGTAGAGCCAAAAGCTACAGAATCTCTTGAGGCGATGTTCGCACTTATCCAAAAACTCATAGACTCAAAACACGCTTACACTACCGCTGATGGCGATGTTTACTTTGATACTTCAAGCGATAACGACTATTTAACTCTTTCTCACAGGGTTCAAGAGGAGAGCGAAAAACAAAACAGAGTTGAGAGTTCATCCCAGAAGAGAAACTCCGCAGATTTTGCTCTTTGGAAAAGCGTAAAAGACGGCAGTGTGACTTTTGATTCTCCATTTGGCAAAGGTCGCCCCGGTTGGCACATAGAGTGCTCTGCCATGATAGAAAAACATTTGGCTAAACATGGCGCAAAGTTTGCCGTTGACATCCACGGCGGCGGAGCGGATTTGCTCTTTCCACACCATGAAAACGAAGCGGCACAGACCAGATGCGCTACTAACCATACACTCGCAAACTACTGGATGCACAACGGTTTTGTCAACATAGACGGCGAAAAGATGAGCAAGAGCCTTGGAAATAGCTTTTTTCTCAAAGATGCGCTTAAAGTTTATGATGGCGAGGTTTTGCGCTTTTATCTCCTAAGTACGCACTACAGAAGCAATTTCAACTTCAACACCGAAGATTTGGCGACATCTAAAAAGCGTTTAGATAAAATTTACAGACTAAAAAAGCGTCTTTTTGGTTTAGCTTATGAGCCTGTAAAAACCGCTTTTCAAGAGGAGCTTTTACAAACACTTAGCGATGATTTAAACATCTCCGCTTCTTTGGCACTTGTGGATGGCATGATTGCAAAAGCAAATGAGACACTTGACACAGCAGGGAAACATAAAGAGCTAAAAGCCCAAACACTCTCAAACCTCGCTTACATAGATGAAGTTTTGGGTTTTGGAGGAAAAAACCCGTTTGAGTATTTTCAGCTCGGGGTAGATGAGGCGACAAAAGAGAAAATTAACGCACTCATCATGCAAAGAGACGAGGCAAAAAAAGCAAAAGATTTTGCAACCTCCGACAAAATCCGTGATGCGATTTTAGCTTACGGCGTGAGCATTATGGATACGCCGCAAGGCACATTTTGGGAGAAGATTTAGAGCGTTTTGGTTCTGTTTTTATAACCCGTATTGAGACGAAGCTTTAGTCCGAGGTAGTAGGCGTATGTGATGGCTTTTTTGAGCAGATAGGCACTGTATCCTGTTACTTTTATAGTGCCAAAAAGCTCTCCGCTGGCATAGCGTCCACCAAGAGCGATAAAAACCCCAAGCACTTTTGCATCAAAAGGTTTTATCTCTTGCTTGTCTATTTTTTTGCGGATGGCCTCTGCCGCATACTCCGCACTTCTCTCGGCAGTTTGCGCTGTTGGAGGGAGAATGCGCCCGTTTGCATCTCTTATCTCTACACAGTCACCTACGGCAAAAACATTCTCATAACTACCGATGTTTAGCTTCTCATCTGGCAAAAACTGCAAGATTCTATTTTTTTGCACATCTATCGTCTCATTTAAATCCGATGCTTTGATACCACCCGTAAAAATCATAAAATGGTACGCAAGTGTATCGCCATTGTTGAAGTAGATAAACGAGTCATCCATCTTTTGGATAAATGCATCTGTCAAGATATGCACACCAAGTGATTTGAGCCGTTTTTGCGTACTTTTTACCAAAAATTTGCTCATTCCGGGTAAAATCGTCTTGCTGGCATCTATGAGATGAATCTTGATACCTGCTACTCTGTTGCCAAGTGTTTTTTTGTAAACCGCAACCACATTTGCCATCTCCGCCGCCACTTCCACACCGCTAAGACCCGCTCCGCCGATGGCTAGATTTATCTCTTGCGCATCATCCTCATTTTGAAGTTTTTTGTAGATGATTTTTTCAAATTCAGCACGGAAATTGTGTGCTCTATGAAGACTTTTTACCCCAAAACTATGCTCTCTCAGCCCCTCTATAAAAGAGAAGAAGTTTGTTCTTGCCCCCGTTGCGATGATAAGATAGTCGTAAGCAACCTCGCTGCTGCAAAGCTTGACCTTTTGCGATGCAAAGTCAATATCCGTCGCATGGTCGTAAATAAAAGTCACTTTTTTCTTAAAACCGCTGCACCAATCTTGCAAGTCGATAACCACATCATGCAGATCAAATCGCCCCGCTATATAGCCATACGCCTCTGTTTGAAGATAGTGATAAGGGTGCTTGTCGATAAGTGTTACATCCATATCCGCTTGCAGAGCCAAATGCTCAATAGCACGAAGCCCGCCGTATCCTCCGCCGATAACAACTACTTTTTTCTTCACTTTTTGCCTTTAATGGAATTAATAGATTTCTTTCATAACCTAGATCCTGAATCGAGTTCAGGATGACGAAAGCTCATAAACCTCGTCATTCCAAGCTTGACTTGGAATCTAGTTTATGATTTAATCAGAAGATTCAGTTAAAATTATACAAAAAATTACTTAGGCAAAGAATGACTATTGAACAACTCCGAGAACTTTTAGAAGAAAACACACAAAATGCAAACGAAGAATTTAAGAGAGTTTTTCACGGACGAGGCGGACTTTTTGAGG
>DKFQ01000087.1:6471-15428 GCA_002452425.1 Sulfurimonas sp. UBA6792
GAGATTTTGTATCAACAAGCCGCTACACGACGCTCGTGGTGCAAAGACGCTACCTTAAAGGCGCACCAAGCGATGTTTTGATAGGAGAAGTACCAGAAAATCTTTTTGCGCTTGAAAACGGTATGAAGTTTAAGCTCAACCTCCTCTCTAACCAAAACAGCCTCTACTTTGCTGACATGAAAAACGGCAGAGCGTTTGTAAGAGAAAACGCACGTGACAAAAGAGTGCTAAACCTCTTTAGTTACACCTGCGCTTTTAGCGTTGCGGCAAAGCTAGGCGGTGCGCTAAGCGTGCTAAACATGGACATGAGCAAAGGTGCGCTCTCAGTGGGACGTGCAAATCACCACCTAAACGGCATCGACACAAAAGGGGTAAGTTTCCTGCCGCATAACATCCTAAAATCTTTCTCACGCATCAGAAAAGATGCCCCTTACGACCTTATCATCATCGACCCGCCTACCCTGCAAAAAGGAAGCTTTGAAGCAACAAAAGATTATGAGAAAATCATCAAACGGCTTCATGAGATGAGCAGTGAGGGTTCTATGGTTTTAGCATGCCTCAACGCTCCGGAACTTGAGAGTGACTTTCTCATCCGCCTCTTTGGCGAACTCGCTCCGGAGTTTACCTTTGTAAAACGGCTTGAAAACGTACAAGAGTTTGCAAGCCAAGAGGAAGAGCGAAGCTTGAAAAATCTTGTGTTTATTCGCAGTAAGTAGCCAAAAGAGCAGATTTTACCTCTAAGTATTTTTCCTCTCCACAGAGTTTTTTCACGATTTCAAGCCCAAAACAGATGGCAGTTGCAGGTCCGCGGGAAGTAAGTACATTGCCGTCTTCCACAACCATCTTGCTCTCATGAAAGCCATCTTCTCGTATCTGCTGTTCAATGGTGGGGTAACATGTGTAGTTGTGCTTAAGCACACCGGCACTCTGAAGTGCGAGCGGTGCGGCACAAATCGCTCCTATGAACTTTCCTTTTTTGTCCATCTCTTTGAGCATTCTTTGCACATTGGCATCATCACGCAAAGCCAGCGTTCCATCCCAACCACCGGGTAAAACCACCATATCAAGAGCCTCTGTAGCCACAGCGGTAATCTCCACTTCAGCCATCATAACCACACCGTGCGCTCCCTTGATGGAGAGATTTTGTCCTAGTGAAGCAGTGATAACCTCAATGCCGCCACGGCGTAAAACATCTATGATAGAGACTGCCTCTATCTCCTCAAACCCATCCGCCAACGGTACTAAAACTCTAATCATTTGTCACTCCTTCATAAAATTTATTATGTCCAACTTACGTAAATTGTATCACTTACACCCTATAATTTACTTGATGATTAAACTCAGGAACTATCTCTTTAAGTTTTTCTAGTTTCTTTTTTGTGCTAATCAACTCAGATATATCATGATTTAGCTTCGTTATATCATACGCTGTTCTTCCTGCAACAGTGATAGACTCATACTCTGTTTTTGCGTCGCTATCATCTATGAGAAGCTCTTCATAGAGTTTTTCACCGGGGCGAAGTCCGCTAAACTCTATGGCTATATCATCCCGCCCACTAAGTTCTATCATCTTTTTAGCGAGGTCTGCTATCTTGATAGGTTCTCCCATATCAAGGATAAATATCTCTCCCCCTTTGCCGATGGAAGCTGCTTGAAGTACGAGTTCGCATGCTTCTGGTATAAGCATAAAGTAGCGTGTAATGTCAGGATGCGTAACGGTAATGGGACCACCCTGCTCTATTTGAGATTTGAATTTTGGAATCACACTGCCGCTGCTTCCAAGGACGTTTCCAAATCGTACAGCAACTATCTCTGTCTCATTTACTTTGCCACTATCCAAAGAGAGCACATTTTCTGAAGAAACTACGTTTTGGGCATACAACTCGCAAATTCGCTTTGTTGTCCCCATGACGTTTGTAGGTCTTACCGCTTTGTCGGTTGAGATAAGTACAAACTTTTTAACACCGTGCTCTATGGCGCAATCTATTGTATTTTTAGTTCCTACGACATTGTTCATGATAGCTTCGGCAATATTATCTTCTACAAGCGGTACATGTTTATAGGCAGCGGCATGGATAACTATCTCTGGTTTATGTATCTCAAAAGTTTTATCTAAAAGTTCTTTATTTACTACTGACTGCATCACAAGAGTCGGTTTAAAACCAGAGAGCTCTTCGGCAATAGCATAGAGATTGAACTCACTGTGGTCAAGCAAAATCAACTCTTTTGCTCCAAAGGCGACACATTGTCTGGCTATCTCACTTCCTATACTTCCACCAGCGCCTGTAATTAGCACTTTTTTTCCATTTATAAAGTTTTTAATAACTGCCGTATCCAAATCTTTTGGATGCCGTGCAAGCAAATCTTCTACACTTATATCTTTTAACTGAGCAGAAAACTCTTTACTTTTTAGTATCTCATCAAAAGAGGGAAGAACCTTTATGGCTTTAAAATATGCACTAAGTCTCTCATATATCTCCCTCACTCTTTCTTTAGATGCTGAGGGCATGGCGATTACCAACAAATCTAATTTGCCATTTTTGGATATGCGCTCTTTTAGTTCTTCCTTTGAGACTATTCTAATCCCGTCTATGGATCTTTTTTGAAGTATGGCATCGTCATCCACAAAGTATTTTACTTTGTACTCACTGTTAGCAAACTCCTCTTCAAGTTTTATACCAGCTTTTCCTGCACCGTATATAACTGCCGATCTTGTTTTTGTTGTTGTGTTTTTGTTGATAAAGTAGTAGTAAACATACATCAAAAAGTTTATACTAAATAGATATGAAAAAAGTTCACTTGCCAGAAGCGAGAAGCGTACTTTTGCATAGAAGAAAGGCGTATAAACTAAAAATGCAGCTATATACACAACACTTTTTAGTAAAAATGTTCTTTGAGTGGCTTTTGACCAGCTTAAACTATAATCTTTAAAGATGAGTAAAGAGGCAAATATTCGCACCACAATTACTCCTGCGACCACTTGCCACTCTATTGGTTGATGAAATATAAAAAAAGTCCACCAAAAAGTTAAAACTGTAAGAAAGATAATTACTAAAAAATTTAAGATTCTTTTGTCTATATAAAACATTTTTTCATCCAATTTCTATGCATTTACATTTTTCCTCATATTTTTTATCATTTTACCAACTTTTCTCATCTCTTACTCAAATTTTTTCTTCTTATCTACAAACTTCATAGCACCGCAAAGCAATAGTAAGCTAAGCATAAAACTTACAGCAATATTTGGTATAAAATAGACTAGTAAAAATATCACTACATTTAGCCCAAGTGCATAAAGCGTAACTTTACTATGGCTCCATCCAGCTTGAGTAAGTCTTTGATAGGCGTGTTTTCTGTGTGCAAGACTAAGTTTTTCACCATTTAGTTTTCTATGCACCAGCGTCAATGTAGCATCAAACCAAAATAACCCATAAAGCGTTATCCAAATCCACAGGTTCGTTGGTTCTATATTTGCATAGTAGATAGTGATGATGGCTATGGTATATCCCAAAAGCGTACTCCCCACATCCCCCATAAATATCTTTGCTTTATGCCAGTTCCAGTACAAAAAACCTAAAACAGACACTCCAAGCACCGCAAAATGTGCTCCGCCAAAAATAACAAGCCCAGCTACGCTTAAAAATATAAATTTCATAGCCAGATAACCATCTATGCCATCAATGAAATTTGTGAGATTTATATACCAAAGAATCAAAAGCATCGCAAAAGCAGAGGTGATAAGAGGAATTGATATATCGAACAAACCAAAGGTAAGAGCATCAAGTCCGCCTATGATATAAAGCCCAGCAGCCCCCACTAGTGTAAACACTATCATTCTAGTCTTTGGCTTAAGCTCTACTAGATCATCTACTAGTCCAACTACAGCTATCACTGCACCAATAATGAGTGCAAAAAAGAGTGTAGAATCTATCTGTTCGTTTAGATACAGATAAATAAGCCCCACAAACCAAGTAACTGCGACCGCTATCCCACCACCATGAGGAGTTGGTACCGTATGGCTACTTCGTTCATTCACAGTAGCAACAAGTGATTTTTTTATAGCATACTCTTTTATGAAGTATGTAAGGGCAAAAGATATTAAAAATAAAATAATATAAATCAAATATTTTCTCCTCTTATCATCAACCTGATACCATCTTCTACACTATACGGATTTGATAAATTCAACTTTTGTTTTGTAGCAGTATTGTCAACTTCCAAGCTTCCATACAGCCTTTTGTGAAACGATGGCTTAAGCAACTTTAGTAAACTTTCAAAAAACGGTATTTTTACAAGATATATCTTTTTATCAAGGCTTTTAGCTATTAACTCTATCAACTTTGAAGTGCTAAGAGGTTCATCATCACTTGCTAGAAATACATTGCCCTTAGTCATTCCAAACTTGATTTGGAATCCAATCACCTCATCTACCAAATGACAAAGATTGCCTACATAAACCATACTTCGTCTATTTTTAATCCTACCAAAAGGCAATAGTGGGACTTTTTTTACTAAATTTACAAAATTTTTTATATTTGCTTTTACCCCATATCCATAAACAATAGGAGTTCTTATAATACTTACTTTAAAAGTCTCATCTTCTAGCTTTTGCAGTTCTAGCTCTGCTCTTAATTTACTTTTACCATATTCATCTTCAGGCACGCATGTGCTATTTTCAGTGTACTTGGCAGTAGTTTCTTCCCCATATACTTTAACCGTGCTCATAAAAACAAACTGCCCAGCACCTGAATTTTTTGCTTTTTTTGCCAACTCTAAAGTCTGAGTGACATTTACTCTCTCATACTCCTCAGCGCTCGCTCCACCCATTTGATGCACTAATGCTGCGAGATGAAAAACTGCATCTACATCACTACAATCCAAACTATTTATATCATCATTTAAAAAACTAAACTTTTGGATGTCGTACTTATCTTTGTATTTGTTTATGAAGTAGCTTCCTACGAAACCGTTTGAGCCAGTAAGTAAAAGTTTCATGCTCTCTTCTTTTGTAGTAAATGCAACAAATTACCGATTATGTTGTTTTTATCAAACAGAGTATTGGTTAAAGTTTCACAATTTTTAGTAAATCGTTGCTTTTCTATTTCGCTTAATTCTACTGCATTTGCAAAAATCTTCTGAATATTTTCTATATCATCTGGTTTTGCACAAAAGCCCAAATTGTACTCCTTTATTAGCTCTGCGGCTTCACCATTTACTATAGCTAGTATAGGTTTTCCTGATGCTATGTATGTTTGAGTTTTGGCAGGAACTGTTAGAGAAAAAATTGGCTCATTTGTTAGTGAAACTATCAAAAAATCACTAGCTTGTAAATAGCGGTATATTTCATCTCTTGGTTTTCTTCCCCAAAATATAATATTTTTAAATCCATTTTTTTGGACAAGTTCTTTTAAATAATCCAAATAAGAGCCATCCCCAATAATATTTAATTGAGCATTTTTCAAATAGTTTTCTTCAAGGTTTCCAAATGCTTTTATGATATTTTCTAGGTTTTGTACCTTTCCAATATTTCCAGCAAAAGTAAAGTGAATCTTTTTATCTTTACTAAACTCAAATGGTTCTAAATTTTTATCTAAAGCATCCGCCCAATTAGGAGCATAGAGCATCTCTTTTGTGTCTTTTAAAAATGGTGTTATTTTTTGCTCAAACCCTTTTGCGGATATAGCGAAACTAGATGTATGCTTGTAAACATATCGAACAAAACCATTTAAAAAAAACTCCAACACTTTACTTTTTTTAAAACCATAGGCATACACGCTGTCTGGCCAAATATCTTGCACCCAAAGAGTTACAGGCTTGTTATAGAACTGCTTTAAAACTACGGCAGGCACCATTCCACTCAATGCCCCAACATCAAAACCAAAAATATAATCATATTTTTTACCAATTTTTAGACTTACTAGGCTTCCCAAAAACATAAAAGTAAAATATTTTAAAAGCTTTTTAAATAAGCTTGTTTTGTATCCCGTCACAGCCTTTACTCTGTATATGGTTATCCCATTCCAAAGCTCTTTTGAGTACCAACTATTATGGTGTTTTTCAAAGATTTCACCATGAGGATAAGTTGGATTTTGTGTTAGAACATCTACATCATAACCTCTGTTTTTCCACTCTAACGCAACTTCATTGATTTTAAACTCTTCGGGGTAAAAATACTCAGTAACTATTAAAATTTTTTTTCTAACAACCATTTTAGAGCTCATAATGCGCATAATAAAATCTGTGGTCATCCATCCATTTTTTACATTCGACTAGCATCTCAGTATATGTTGGTCTTTTGTCTGCATAGATAAAATCTTCTCTTGTGCATACTAAACTTTTATCCACTGCATATGATTCGTTTTTATTGATTTGAATATCTTTATTCCATATAGTTGCACAAAGTTTTAGAAGCTCAAATTTTGAGATTTTGTCATTAGGACATAATTGAAAAAGTCCTTTTACATCTTGTTTTATCATCTCATGAGTTTGTTTTGCCAATTCCAAAGTAGTAACACCAGACCAAAATGCTTTTGTGTATCCGTCAATGGTTCCGCTTTGATTTAAAAACCAGTGCAGAAGACCTGTTCCATTTTCTTTCAATTCAGGACCGATTATGGAAGTTCTTATTGTCAAGTCTTTATCATTTATAACTTCACCCAAGGCTTTAGTTCTTGCATAATTATCATCCCCATCCCTAAATGAATCTTCTTTGTATCCACCGCTTTTACCAGAAAACACGCAGTCTGTACTTATATGAATTAATTTGTAGTTCAACTTATGACCTAATTTTGATAACAAATGAGGAAGATAACTATTTATCATAATAGCTGCTATTAAGTCGCTATTTGATTTAGCCACCAAAATTCCAACACAGTTGATTACAAAATCTGCTTTTATCTCTTCAAGATATTTTTCTAAATCATTAAAATTTTGAACATCCAGCTCTTTTTTTATATATTTCGTATCTTTAGATCTTGCGACTCCAAAAACTTCATATTCATTTGTTTCATCTAAATATTGAGACATAATATGTCCAGCCATTCCTAATGCACCCAAGACTACAACTCTTTTTTTCATATTAGTATTTTTTCCAAACTGTTCGATTGATATAGTCTATATAACTCAATATAATTCTCACAACTTTTTTCGATACGGTGTTTGTGTCATAATCTTTCACGATTGGCATTTGCCGCTCTTTGGATTGTTCTGTTACTACATCTATAGCATTGATAATGTCATCACTCTTAAGTCCAGACATTATAAGCGTTCCCTCATCCATCCCCTCTGGTCTTTCGTGAGCTTGTCGTACTGTAATAGCTGGAAAACCAAGTATGGAAGATTCTTCAGTGATAGTACCACTATCGCTTATGGCACAAAACGCTTTTTGTTGCAATGCAATATAGTCAAAAAAACCAAGCGGTTTCATAAACTCAATCAACGGATTAAACTTTTTATCACTTAAACTCTCCAGTTTCTTTCTAGTTCGTGGATGCGTTGAGACGATAATCCTTTTGCCGTATTTATCCGCTATAGCATTGAGAGAATCAAGCAAATCATTAAAGTTTTGTTCACTGTCAACATTCTCTTCTCTGTGCGTGCTTACTATAAAAAACTCTTTTTCTTTTAAGCCAAGTTTTTCTAAAACATTAGAGCTTTCTATGTCTTGTCTATGATATTCTAAGACCTCTTGCATAGAAGAGCCTGTTTTTATGACTGTCTCAGGAGCAATTCCCTCAGCTATTAAGTACCTTCTGGCATGTTCAGTTAAGGTCATGTTTATATCACTTAGCTGATCAACTATTTTTCTGTTTATCTCTTCTGGCACTCTTTGATCAAAGCATCTGTTTCCAGCTTCCATGTGGAAAATCGGGATTTTTCTTCTTTTAGCAGAGATTACAGACAAACAGCTGTTTGTATCTCCATAGAGTAAAACAGCATCAGGCTTCACTTGCTCAAAAAGTTCATCTGATTTGCTTATGACATTTGCTATAGTCAAAGCTGCATTTTCGCCTGCTGCATTTAAAAAGTAGTCAGGTTTTTTGATACCCATCTCTTGAAAAAACACTTCATTGAGTTCATAGTCATAATTTTGTCCCGTATGCACAAGTATATGATTTGTGTATTTTTCAAGCTCTGCTAAAACACGGCTAAGTTTGATGATTTCAGGACGAGTTCCTACTATTGTCATTACCGTTTTCATGCCATAATCCCAAGTTCTTCTAAATCTTCTTTTATCTCTCTAAGGCTTAAAAGCATTTGTTTTAATTCATCCTCATTTAACCGCTTGGTGTTGTGTGAATGATAATCTGTAGTTTCAGCTATCACTTCACCCTCTTCAAAGTATTTCCCATAGTTCAAATCCCTATTGTCCGCAGGTATTTTAAAATACTCCCCCATGTCCACAGCATGCACCATCTCTTCTCTTGTCAGAAGCGTTTCATATAGCTTTTCACCATGTCTTGTGCCTATCACTTTTATAGCATGCTCAGGCTTTTTAAACATCTTAGTCATCGTGTTTGCAAGCAACCCTACAGTTGCGGCTGGTGCCTTTTGTACAAAAATATCTCCATTTTCTCCATTTTCAAATGCAAACATCACTAAGTCAACCGCATCATCCAAACTCATCATAAAGCGAGTCATGTTTGGGTCGGTGATGGTTATTTCTTTATCTTTTCTTATTTGGTCTATAAAGAGCGGTATAACAGAACCCCTTGAAGCCATTACATTTCCATATCTTGTACAGCAAATGACCGTTTCGTCATCTCTTACATTTCTACTTTTTGCAACTGCCACTTTTTCCATCATAGCCTTACTTATACCCATCGCATTTATAGGGTAAACTGCTTTGTCCGTGCTTAAGACTATCACATTTTTTACTTTATACTTTATAGCTACATTGAGCACATTTTCAGTACCGACGACATTTGTTTGAACTGCCTGCATTGGGTAAAATTCAC
>DKFQ01000053.1 GCA_002452425.1 Sulfurimonas sp. UBA6792
CCGTCTCCATCGTCGGAGCGTTTGCGGGGATGTATATGCTTGGCTTTAGTATCAACCTGCTTACCCTTTTTGGGCTTGTTCTTGCCATCGGAATCGTCGTGGATGATGCGATTATCGTTATAGAAAATGTCGAGAGACACATCAAAGAGGGGCTTTCTCCGCTTGATGCCTCGCTTAAGGCTATGCAAGAGGTCTCGGGTGCGCTTGTGGCTATCGTTTTGGTACTCTCTGCCGTCTTTATCCCCGTTGCATTTTTGGGCGGACTAAGCGGCGAGATGTACAGACAGTTTGCCGTGACTATCGTTATTTCGTTGGCTATTTCTGGGTTTGTGGCACTTACCCTAACCCCATCTTTGTGTGCTTTGATGTTAAAACCGACGCACAATGAGCCAAAATACTTTTTCAAATGGTTCAACAGTACATTTGATTTTATGACCAGAGGCTACACGGCGGCGGTAAAACTTACCATCAGATACGCATTTTTAAGCCTGCTTCTCTTTGGCGGACTTATCTATGTCACTTACGATATGTTTATCCACCTCAAAACGGGACTTGTGCCATCAGAGGACAAAGGAACGGTTTTTGTCTTTAGCTACAATCCCCCAGGTGCGGCACTTAGCAGAACAGACGCGCTCACAGAGGAGATTTACAACATCGCTTCAAAAGATAAAGAGAGCATAAAAAACATCGTTCAGTTCGCAGGACTTGACTTTGTAACTTTTGCGCAGAGAACAAATGCGGCGGCTACCATCTTAAAACTCCAACCATGGGATGAGCGAACAAAACCTGAGCAACATGCGGGACAAATAGCCGCACAGATGAGCAAAAAACTCAGTGCGACGAGTGACGGTTTCTCTTTTGGCGTTGTTCCCCCGCCTATCATGGGGATGGGAGTTGCAGGCGGATTTGAGCTTTATGTGCAGAATAAAAACGGCACAGATGTCAAAGAGCTTCAAAAATATGTCAATGAAATCATCCAAAAAGCAAGCACAAGACCAGAACTCGCAGGGGTAAGAACGACACTAAACACAAGCGTTCCAAAGTACAAAATCAGCGTCGATACCGCCAAAGCAAAAGCAAAAGGGATAGACATCGACCAGATTTACCAAACGCTCAACGCAACTTTTGGAAGCTTTTATGTCAACGACTTCAACCTTATGGGCAGAACTTATATGGTGAACATGCAAGCGGATACCTCTTTTAGAAAAACACCTGAGGATTTGGAGAAGATTTATGTCAGAAGCAACAAAGGCGAGATGCTCCCTCTTAGCTCTTTTGTCACGCTCAAGCAGATTGTCGGAGCGGATTTGGTAGAGAGATTTAATCTCTATAGTGCCGCAAAAGTAGCAGGGCAGGCAAATATGGGCTACAGTTCAGGCGATGCGCTAAGAGCTATGGAAGAGGTTGCCGCCGAGGTTTTACCGCAGGGGTACGCTATCAGCTGGATTGGTACGGCGTTTCAGGAGAAGCAGATAAGCAGTGCGGGAAATATGGCATTTCTCTTTGGAATTATCTTTTTGTATCTCATCTTAGCGGCGCAATATGAGCGATGGTTGATGCCTATATCGGTCATCTTAGCCGTGCCGTTTGGCGTTTTTGGGGCAGTTGTGGCAAACAGCATGCGAGGACTTGAAAACGATATCTACTTTCAGGTAGGTATCCTTGTCTTAGCAGGACTTAGTGCCAAAAATGCGATTCTTATCGTTGAGTTTGCTATGCAAAAAAGGGCGCAGGGCATGGAGCTTGTCGAGGCAGTTTTAGAAGCCGCAAAGATTCGTTTGCGCCCTATCATCATGACCTCTCTTGCCTTTACGCTCGGAGTTATTCCTTTGGCTATAAGTAGCGGAGCAGGAGCGGCAAGCAGACACTCCATAGGTACGGGAGTTGTAGGCGGAATGCTCTCAGCTACCTTTTTGGCGATAGTTTTTATACCGCTTTTTTATATATTGGTTTCAAAACTGACGAAAGAGAAAAAGGCGTAGCAATTTATATTGCTATGCCAAAAAACTCCGCCGCCTCTTGTTCATCATCACTTAAACTTTCTTTTTGAAAGTCATCATCAGTTTCGATAAGCCTCTCAATCTCTTTTTGGCAAAATGCAAACAACACATCTCTCGCCTCATCCAAATCATCCACAAACCCAAGCCCGCTAAATCTGTAGGGTTCTTCATACTCGATACACAAAAGCGTACCCTCACACTCCTCTTCCAAGGCTTCCACAAGTGTTCTGTAGCTGATGTTAAACTCCGTCGCATGCCAACCTATGGCTTCCATATCTTTCGTCGCAAACTCATCCACGCCATCGGCGGTTGTGTCATCATAGGTTGCTCTTGTTTTGTTAAACCCGATGATCTCCTGCCAGTTTGAAGCCGCTTTTATAAGTACACGCTCTTCATCCTCTACAACCTGATAGTTTTTTCCAAGCGCCTCTTCAAGAGAGCCTTTCATCTGGGCAATGCCACTAAAGATAAGAGCATCATGCGCACCAAAAGGCTCATAGCAGATGGAACCATCAACCCGTATCCCAAAGATTTTGTCACTATTTACAGCCTCAAGAAGTTCCTCTTTATTTGCAATAATAATTTCTTTAAAAAGATTAAATTTTTTCATAAATACGCCTCTGTTTTTTAGCGACATTATAAAAGTTTTTGCTTTATTTGAGTATAATGCCGAAAATTTTTTAAGCGTTTAAGGGTACTTTTAAGCTTAAAACCCAAGGAAAAAACAATGGCATTAACTGTTTACTACGATAAAGATTGTGATATCAATATAATTAAAAGCAAAAAAGTTGCGATGATAGGCTTTGGCTCTCAAGGTCACGCACATGCGGAAAACCTAAGAGACAGCGGTGTTGAGGTTGTTGTTGGTTTGAGAAAAGATGGTTCTAGCTGGGCAAAAGCTGAAGCAAAAGGATTTAAAGTTATGACAGTTGGCGAAGCTTCTGCTGCCGCTGACTTAGTTATGATTCTTTTACCAGATGAAAACCAAGCTGAGATTTACAAAAACGAGATTGAACCAAACCTAAAAAATGGCGCAACTATCGCATTTGGACACGGTTTTAACATTCACTACGGAAGAATCCACCCAAGAGCTGACGTTAATGTTACTATGATCGCTCCAAAAGCTCCAGGACACACTGTTCGTTCTGAGTTCGTTCGTGGCGGTGGTATTCCAGACCTTATCGCTGTTGGACAAAACCCAAGCGGAAAAACTAGAGAGCTAGCGCTTTCTTACGCATCAGCTATTGGCGGCGGAAGAACTGCAATCATCGAGACAACTTTCAAAGATGAGACAGAAACTGACCTTTTTGGAGAGCAAGCTGTTCTTTGTGGCGGTGCTGCTTCACTTGTTCAAGCTGGTTTTGAGACACTAACAGAAGCTGGATACGCTCCTGAACTTGCATATTTTGAATGTTTACATGAGCTAAAACTTATCGTTGACTTGATGTTCCAAGGCGGAATCGCTGATATGAGATACTCTATCTCTAACACAGCAGAGTACGGCGACTATGTTTCTGGTAAGAGAGTTATCAACGCAGAGTCAAAAGCTGCAATGAAAGAGATTCTAAAAGAGATTCAAGACGGAAGATTTGCAAAAGACTTTATCCTTGAAGGTCAAGCAGGATATCCTAGAATGAACGCTGAACGTGCAAACGCAAGAGCTTCTCTCATCGAGCAAACAGGCGTAAAACTAAGATCTATGATGCCATGGATTTCAGCAAACAAAATCATCGACACAACAAAGAACTAAATTTTCTTCAAAGCTACGCATCGCTAGATGCGTTGCCTTTACTTTTTACATACTTTCTCACTCTGCACTTTTAACTCCATTGCTATTTTAATTTTTAATTTTTTTTGTCCTATAAACATATATTGACAATAGTATAAAATATTAGTAGAATATATACTATGGATAAAGTAGGAGAAATATTTATGTTAACAATAAGCTCAAGCGATGTAATTAAAAAACCATCATTCGTTACAAGACCTACAGAGATAACATTTATAGAAGATGCCAAACAGCACATCACGAGGAGTGTCGTACTTCCTTATGAGTTGTATGAAAAAGTAAAAGAAAAAATCGAAGATGAACTTTATCTCTTTAACAATAAAAAAGCACTATCAGCTGCATCGAATGATGCATTTATGGAGATAGAATCTGTTTGTGAAGAGTTGGCAAGATGAGAAGAGGTGAGATTTATCTTGTAAATTTTGGCAAAAAGCACAATAGCGAGTTTGGCAAAATAAGACCAGCTCTCATTATCCAAAATGATGTTGCAAATAGAAATATTGTTCATGTGGAGTTTAAAGGTGTCACGGTGATACCGATATCCACAAATCTTTGTGGCGGCGATTTGAGAGTTTTGATTTTAAAGCGAGAGAAGCTTGAACTTACAAGCGAAATATGTATAAACGAGCTTTATACACTAGATGTAAGCAGAATCTATCTTGAAAATATTTTAACAACCCTCACACAAGAAGAACTAAAAATAGTAGAACAGAAGTTGAGTAAACATTTGGGACTATAAGTTTAAAAAGCTAGTGTAACTCCTTAACCCCATCCTCATAGCTCTTTTTATACCTCCGCAAAACCGCCTTTATATGCTCTATCATAGGTTTTGGAGTATAGTAAAGCAGCTCTAAAATCTCTCTTGCGTCTTTAGAATAGCGGATGTTGTACTCCGAAGCATACTCGATGTCAAAACGAAAAAGTTCCTGCTCATCCACTTCTAAAACTTCAGCTATGTAAGGGATAAGTTCTACTTTTAGTTCTCGTTTGCCATAAAGATATCCAAGTATGGTTTGCACGGATGGGATTTCAGAAGTTCTTTTAAGCTTAGGCTCTAGCATAATAAGTTTGTTCGCAAACTCCTGTTTTGTCATCTTTTTTTCTTCAAGCAGATAGTTAATTTTTTCCCAAACTTCCATAAAATCCAAACCTTTAGTCAAAACGAAATATTTTGGTCAATAATAAGAAATAATAAAGGTCGTTATGTATATACTTTTGTCGTTTTGAATATTTAAATAAGGGTGTTTTATGGGTGAAAAAGCTGAATTTGTGTTTTTCTTGACATTAGGATTGTATTTAATAACCCTATTTACAGTTCCATATGTTGGAGTTTATTTAACATATGCAGCAATTCCAACAATTATTATTTCTGGATTAATTGCAAAATTTAAGGTCTGGAAATAATTGTCAAAATAGGTGATATGAATGAAAAAAGAAACTATAGGAAGTTTGTTATTTGCGGCTATGTTGTTTAGTGGGTGCAGTAGAGGCGCAAGTCCACAATCAGTAAATGGTAAATATTATATGGGAGGTGATGACTCTTGTATTAGATATAGAGTTTATGACGATAATAGAATTATATGCATAGATTCAGATGGCAAAGATACAGGCTACAGAAGTGCAATGAGTAATCAAGAGCTACAAATGCACATGAATCAAAAAGCACAAAATGATAAGGCACTGAATGACCTGTCTCGTCAAATGAATGAAACAGGATTAAAGATGCAGGAAATTTACGCACCTAAAAATTATAATATGAATATTTATCGATATTAAAACTTATCCTAGAAATTCTCTGTCAACCTGATAAAATAATATCAAGGATCGACAATGGAAGAACAGAGTTTGATTTTTCTTGTTCCATCCTCTCCTGAGGTGGAATGCTTATTTCTATATCCATCCCCTTCCCCTCCAATAGGCTCTTTATCTAATGCTTTTGAAGTTGATTGACTTATCTTCACAAGCTTCTGTATAATGCTTCTAAAAAGAGGGGTTTTATGATGGTGGATATAGAAGTGCTAAAGCATGAGATTGTCGAACGACTCAAGCCTCTTTCTCGTTCCATCCTCTCCAGAGGTGGAATGTTATATTTCTATATCCATCCCATCCGATAAGATCTTTGTCTGACACTTTTCAAGCTCATTGACTTATATTCACAAGCTTCTGTATAATACTTCTAAAAAGAGGAGTTTTGTGATGGTGGATATAGAAGTGCTGAAGCATGAAATCGTCGAACGGCTTAAGCCTCTAAAAGCAGATAAAATTATACTCTTTGGTTCTTATGCTTATGGGGAACCAAATGAAGATAGTGATGTTGATCTATTTCTTGTGAAAGATTCTGGAGAAAATGACAATTATGAAGCGGTTGCTATGATGCAGCTTAGAGACTTGGTTCGTAAATATCATATCGGGTTTGATATTTTGTCTGCATCAAATTCTTTTATCCAAAACAGAGAAGACTCTTTTTATAAGGTTGATATCTTAGAAAAAGGTAGAGTGATTTATGAATAAAACTGCTGCAATTTATTTTAAAAAAGTTTACTGTTTTTTATAATTTCGGTATAATTATTAAAAATAAATTAAGATAAAATGAGAAAAATAATGAAGACTGTTACGCTAAAAATTAGTGATAGTTATTTTGATAGTTTTATGGCTTTTATAAGCTTAATTCCAAAAAAAGCAGTAAGAGTTGAAGTAGAAAATGATAAGCAACAAAAGCTAGATAGCCTACAAAAAGAGTTGCAAAATGCGTTTGATGATATGAAGCATAGTAATTTTACAAAAACTGGTAAAAAAATAGAGCTACATTCGTAATGGCTACATTTAGCTTAGAAGTAGCTAGAGTTAAAACTTATGAAAAAGCGGTTAAAAAATTAAGAAAACGATTTGTTCATATTGAAGATGATGTAGAGTTGTTTTTAAGTGCTATGTCAAAGGTTGATGATTTGGGTGTTCATTTAGGAAATGGCACTTATAAAGTTCGTATTGCAAATTCTGATAAAAAAAGTGGTAAGAGTGGTGGGTATAGGCTTATTTCGTATTTAAAACTAGTGGATAATGAGCTTTATCTGCTTTATATTTACGATAAAAGTGATTATGAAAATATAAGTGAACAAGAGATTGATAATCTTGTATTACATTCAATGGCATTGTGAACATAAGCCAAAAATCAACTCTAAAAAGAAGAACGCATTAAAGCAGTTGCTGCACCCTCAAAAGTGCAGAGAGCAAAATCGCATTTTTATCCACATGTGAACTTTTCATCTTTAGCTCAGCTCCCAAAAGAAGTTCATGGAGTTTGTAGTAGAGTGGGGGTTTTATCTTGATGGCGGCGGCGGCTTTTTCGTCTATTACAAATTTTGGAGCGTTGTAACCTAATATCTCTATGGCGTTTGGTGCGCCGTTTAGGCGTATGTAGATGTTAAACATGTAGAGTTGTGTGAGGTAGGACGTCAGAGCGGTGAGGATGCGAATCTCATCTTCTCCATGTCCTAAAAGGCTCTCCAAATCATTTTTGAAATCTTTTTTACCCAAAACTTTTTTTATAAAATCATCAATGCTCACCTCTGCAAGTCCAAAGATAATGGAGTCGATATCTTTTGTGGTGATGGGCTTATCGTATATGCGCAACTTCTCTATCTCGTT
>DKFQ01000010.1 GCA_002452425.1 Sulfurimonas sp. UBA6792
CGTTGAGCCAAGTGACAAAACCAAAAATAAAAAACAAAACGCCTATGATAACCATCGGCAAAGCAGAATTTTTGCTACTCATGTTTAAGCGCCTCAAGATAGCGTGCAACCGCATCCTCATCGTTTGTATGCGGCAAAACAACTTTTGCACTCCTTTTGACACCTTCTTGCGCATTTGCCACTGCCACGGAGACACCGGCTAGTTCAAACATGCCGATATCGTTAAAATTATCCCCAAAAACGGTTAGTTTGCCAAGGTCAAATCCCACATATTCGCTCACACTTCTTATGCCGTGCGACTTGTCCGCATCTTTATGCAAAATCGTCAGGAAGTAACAACCAACATACGCTTCTGGTGCTAAGATATACTTGAGCGTATCGCCAAAAAGAGCTTGAAGATGTAGAGCTAAAGGGCGCAACAGCTCCTCATCCCCAAAATAGACTATCTTAAAGTTGTCATCCATGGCACGCAGATTCGTCTGCTGATTGTGATGGTCATCATTTTTATAGTTTTTGAGAACCTCTTTTTGATGCGCATTTAAAACGGTGGAGTAGGAGAAGATTTCACGTAAAGAGGCGTCCGCCAAAGAGAGTATAAATGGGTAAATCCCAAACTTTGCCCCCTCGTCTATGATAGCATCGGCAATCTCTTTACCTACAAACTTTGTCTGTATGATTTTCTTCTCCACCGTTGCAACCAACGCACCATCAAGCAGAATCATGGGGGCGTTTATCTCTATATCTTTGATAAACTGAAGCGTTTTTTTATAGGTTCTAGCCGTTGCCACGCTCATGATGGAGTGCTTTGCCGCCCTGTTCCAACTCTCTTTTGTGTAGTCGCTCAGCGATAGGTCAGTTCTCAAAAATGTATGATCCAAATCCGTTATAAAAATCTTCATCGTCGCCCTTTGCCTCCGATTTGGCATGTCATCATTCGTTCCACCAAGATACGCCCAACTTCCACCTTGTCATCCACAACAGAGGTGATTGGCAAATCCTGCAAGTTCTCTTTATCCTCAAGAGTAGATACTTTAACGACAAGGTTTATATCTTTTGTATGTTTTAAAATCGCTTCACAGATAGCTCTTTTTTTCTCTATATTGTCCAGTGTAACGATAACGGCAGCCGAACTCTCTGCATGCAGTGCCTCAAGCAACGAAAGCTTTGACATATCTCCAAGATACGCCTCTTTGCCATCCTTAATCGCTTCTTGAACATGTTTTGGATTGTTGTCGATGATAACGTAGTGCGCATCTATATTGTCAAGATTTTTTGCTACAAACTTTCCGGTGACGCTATACCCACATATAATGACATGATCCCTTCTAGCCTCAAATGCAGAGGTGTTAAGTCCAAGATACTCATATTTGGTAATATAGGCAACAAATCGGTTGATTTTAGAGATAAAAAAGGGCGTTATAACCATCGAGAAGATAACTACCAAAACAAAAAGAGACTCCAACTCTTTATCTAAGAGCCCACCAAAACTTGCAACCGCAAAGATAACAAACGAAAACTCCCCAACTTGCGAGAGTGCGAGTGCTGTTTTAAGCGAAAGCGGATTGGAAGAGCCCGTAAGGCGAAGAATGAGGTAAGTTATAGCAGTTTTTAAAAACATAACAAGCAAGAAAATTCCTACTATCTTATCTACATTGTTTATAAAAAAAGCAACATCTATCTTCATGCCCACAACGATAAAAAATGTACCAAGAAGTATGTCTTTAAAAGGAGCGATATCAGTCTCTACCTTATGATGGTACTTTGTCTCAGCAATTATCATCCCAGCGACAAACGCACCAAGCGAGTAGGTAAATCCTGCAAAAGAGGCCAAAAGTGCCGCACTCACAACGATAAAAAGAACAGAACTCATAAAAAGTTCATCTACCTCACTAGAAGCCGAGAAGTGTAAAAGCCACGTCATCACTCTTTTTCCAACAACAAAAAGAAGCCCTATCACAACGACAGCGCTTATAAAAGTATCCCGAAGTATCACGAAAACGGATTGATTTGCATCGCTTGTTAAAAATCCCAAAAGAATCAAGATAGGAATAACAGCGATATCTTGAAAGATAAGTATCCCCGTTGCTCTTTGTCCATAAGGGTTGTGAATCTCTTTAGAACTCTTAAGATAGCTCAAAACAACTGCCGTCGAAGAGAGGGCAAAGGCAAGTGAGAGGATAAGCGCAGCGATAGACTCAAGTTTAAAAAGATAGTGGCTTATGGCATAAACACTCAGTGCAGTAAAACCAACTTGCATAAAACCATTGAGAAAGATCTCTTTTTTCATGTTGTACATTCTTGCCAAAGAGATCTCTAGCCCGATAGTAAACATCAAAAAGATTATTCCAAACTCTCCTATATGCTCTAAAATCGAAGAGTTGCTCATATAACGCAAATCAAAGAGATAGACAATAACCGTTCCCGTAAAAATGTACCCTATGATTTGAGAAATGCCGATTCTTTTTAAAAATAGGTTAAATACAGTCGAGACACCCAGTGCCATAACTATATATAAAAGCGTTGTATCCATATATTTTCTCTCTTGACTTATATGAGTTGATTATACAAAAAAAAGCTTTTAGCTCTTATGAAGTATGATGTTTTTTAAGAGATGCTTCACTATAATTACTTTTTTAATTGACATTTTGGAGCTATTTTATGACAAAATATATCTTTGTTACAGGCGGTGTTTTAAGTTCTCTCGGCAAAGGGATAACGGCGGCAAGCATAGGTACACTGCTTAAGCACTCAGGCATACGTGTTGGCATGTTAAAAATAGACCCATACATCAATGTCGATCCGGGAACCATGAGCCCCTTAGAGCATGGAGAAGTTTTTGTCACAAAAGATGGAGCGGAGACCGACCTTGATATCGGAAACTATGAGAGATTTTTAGATACCTCTTACCTTAAATCAAGCAACTTTACCACTGGTCAGGTTTATTCAAGCGTCATCGAGCGTGAGCGTGCAGGCGGTTATCTTGGGCAAACCATTCAGGTTATCCCGCATATCGTAGGCGAAATCGTCAAGCGCATCAAAGAAGCAGGCGAGGGGCACGAGATACTTATCGTCGAGCTTGGCGGTACAGTTGGAGACATCGAGGGGCTTCCGTTTATGGAGGCGATTCGCCAGATGAAGCATGACGAGGAGGTTGAGGGGACTTTTTTTGTCCACGTTACACTTATCCCATTCATTAAAGCAGCAGGCGAGCTGAAGTCCAAACCGACACAACACTCAGTTCAAGAGCTTCGCCGTATCGGTATCACACCTCAGATGATTATCGCCAGAAGTGAGAACGCACTTCCAAAGACTTTCAAGAAAAAACTCGCAATGAGTTGTGATGTCTCTTCAGACAGCGTCATAGAAGCACTTGATGCGGCTTCTATCTATGATGTTCCGATGTCATTTTTAAGACAAAATATCTTAAAGCCTATCTCAAAAGAGTTGGAGCTTGGCGAGCTTAACCCAAATATGGAAAATTGGGACTCTCTTGTTAAAAAGATTGTTCAACCTAAAAACCGCATCGTTCTTGGGTTTGTAGGAAAGTATCTTGAGCTTAAAGAGTCTTACAAATCGCTCACAGAATCCCTTATCCATGCAGGCGCACATCTTGACACACGTGTTGATATTCACTGGGTAGATAGTGAAAAGATAGAAGAGAGAGGCGCAGAAGCACTTCTTAGCGATTGCGACTCTGTTTTAGTTGCAGGCGGTTTTGGAAACCGCGGCGTTGAGGGCAAAATCAAAGCTATCGAATACGCACGTGTCAACAAAATCCCATATCTTGG
>DKFQ01000048.1:0-3390 GCA_002452425.1 Sulfurimonas sp. UBA6792
CAACAACAGCGTCCTCTTTAGAACTGCATCCCGCAAAAAAGGCAAGAAGTAGCAGCATTGCCAGAAATCGTCTCATATTTTTCTCCATTGAAAATTTTTTTTCTAGTTTAGCATATTTTTATTGCAAGGAGTGATGTTTAAGTTTTTGGAGTATGATTTGTATATATTTTGATAAAAAGGTTTTTTATGAAAAAATTTGTAAGCGTGTTAACCCTCTCTTTTGTAGCGGGGATGGTGGCGATAACTCTAGGCGGTTGTAGCGCAATGGATACGGCAATTAGCAAAAAAGATTTGGATGTGCAAACGAAGATGTCTGAAACTATCTTTTTGGAACCAGTTGCACCAGAGAAAAAGATTATTTTTGTTGATATGAAAAACACCTCTGACCAAGAGGTTGATATCGCCTCAAGGGTTGAAGCTGCTTT
The DNA here is from genome assembly GCA_002452425.1 of Sulfurimonas sp. UBA6792. Classification (GTDB taxonomy): domain Bacteria; phylum Campylobacterota; class Campylobacteria; order Campylobacterales; family Sulfurimonadaceae; genus Sulfurimonas. The sequence goes on from DKFQ01000048.1 coordinate 426, forward strand.
TATCAACAGAGGCTACAAGGTGACTAAAGACCCAAAAGAGGCAACCTACATGTTGCAGGGCAATATCCTCAAAGTAGGCAAATCTGACCTCAGAGAGTCTCAGTCTTATGCCAACTCAGCATTTGGCGGAGGTGCCTTGGGTGCTGCCGCTGGTTATGCGGCAACGGGAAGTGGAAGAACTGGAGCAGCCCTCGGTTTGGCAGGAGCGGTAGTAGGAATCGCTGCTGATGCGATGGTAAAAGACAACCTCTATGTGATGGTGACTGATTTGCAGATTCGTGAGAGACCGCTGGAGGGTGAAGTTGTCACACAAACGCAAAAAGCCTATCTGAATCAAGGAAGTTCTACTACGACCAAACAAAGCATCCAAGGCGGAAAAATCGAGTGGAAAACATATCGAACCCGCATCGTAAGCACCGCTAATCAGGTTAACTTAGAGTTTGAAGAGGCTAAGCCGGCTCTTGAGAACGCACTTGTTCGCTCTATGTCAGGTATATTTTAACAATTCTATTTTTTAACATCGGAGGGTTTTCCTATGCGCTATATTCGCTTTTTCAATGAACTTAGTATCGGAGATGTTCCCATAGTCGGCGGTAAAAACGCTTCACTTGGGGAGATGTACCAAAACCTAACCCCAAAGGGTGTCACTGTTCCAAACGGTTTTGCTACCACAAGCGAGGCTTATTGGCTGCTTCTTCAAGAAAACGGCATCAAAGAGAAGATAGCCAAAATCTTGAGTGATTTGGACATTAGCGACACCGACAATCTCCAAAAGCGTGGGCTTGAAGTCCGCACGCTTCTCTTAAATGCACACCTTCCAAAAGTTCTAGCCGACGAACTTCTTGAAGCGTACAAAACCCTCTCAAACGCTTACGGTTCGCAACATATCGATGTGGCAGTTCGCTCTTCAGGAACTGCCGAGGATTTGCCCGATGCCTCTTTTGCGGGACAACAAGAGACTTTTTTAAATGTAAGCAGCCAAGAGGAGCTTTTGGCATGCACTTTAAAGTGTTTCGCCTCACTCTTTACCGACCGAGCCATCAGCTACCGCACAAGCCGTGGGTTTGACCATTTTAAAGTCGCTCTCTCTGTGGGTGTGCAGAAGATGGTGCGAAGCGATGAGGCGTCAAGCGGGATTATGTTTACGCTTGACACGGAGAGCGGTTCGGAGAATCTCATCCTTATCAACTCCATCTGGGGGCTGGGTGAGAATGTGGTAAGCGGACGGGTAAACGCCGATGAGTTTTTTGTCTTTAAACCCACGCTCAAAAAAGGGATAACCACCATTTTAAAACGCTCTTTGGGGAGCAAAAAAGAGAAGATGCTCTATGACGCCGCCTCAAGAACGCTCAATATTCCGACAACACAAGAGGAGCAAAGCCGATTTTCTATCAGTGATGATGAAGTCCTCTCTCTTGCCAAAGCGGCACTCATCATTGAGGAGCATTATGGGCGACCGATGGACATTGAGTGGGCAAAAGACGCTAATGACGGTAAACTTTACATCGTTCAGGCAAGACCTGAGACGGTTATGAGCAAACAAAACCAAAGCATGACAAGCAAGCACTACTCACTGGGCGCAAAAGGTGCAAAACTGCTCACATCGGGACGAGCCATTGGAGAGAAGATAGGGAGCGGGGAGGTTTGTATCATCAACGACACCTCCGAATTTGCCCGTTTTAAAGAGGGCGATATCTTGGTAGCAGATACGACAAACCCCGACTGGGAGCCTGTTATGAAAAAAGCCTCAGCAGTTGTAACCAACCGTGGAAGCCGTACCTGCCATGCGGCTATCGTGGCACGTGAGATAGGTGTACCTGCCGTTGTCGGGTGCGGCGATGCAACCACACTTCTGCAAAACGGACAAAAAGTGACGGTAAGTTGCGCCGAGGGCGATGAGGGGCATGTATATGAAGGTGTGCTTGAGTACACCATCAAGACAACGGACATCAGCAACCTCAAACCCACAAAAACCAAACTCTTTGTCAATGTTGGCAACCCAGCAGAGGCTTTTGGCTTTGCACAGATGCCAAATGACGGAGTCGGGCTTGCCCGAATGGAGTTTATCATGAACAACTCCATCAACGCCCATCCGATGGCACTTATAGACATGTATAAGGGCAAAAGCGTCAAGGATGAGGAGCAGATCCGCTCTTTTATGACCCCTTATAGTGACGCAAAAGAGTTCTTTTTGCAAAAAATCAGCGAGGGTGTGGGGATGATTGCGGCGGCTTTTTACCCAAAACCCGTCATCATACGAACAAGCGATTTTAAGAGCAATGAGTACCGTGGGATGCGAGGCGGATTTGATTATGAGGCGGAAGAGGAGAACCCGATGATAGGTTTTCGAGGTGCTAGTCGCTACTATGACGAGAGCTACCGTGAAGCCTTTGAGTGGGAGTGTGAAGCGTTAAAGCGGGTGCGTGAGGAGATGGGACTTGACAATATGAAAATCATGATTCCATTTGTCCGCACACCGGAGGAGGGCAAAAAAGTCATCGCCGTCATGAACGAGAAAGGGCTTGTTCAAGGTAAAAATGGTCTTGAAATTTATGCAATGTGTGAGATTCCCGCAAATGTCATCCTTGCCGATAAGTTTTTAGAGGTATTTGACGGCTACTCCATCGGCTCAAACGACCTCACGCAACTAACCCTCGGAGTTGACAGAGAGAGTGCAAAAATCGCACATATATTTGACGAGCGAAACGAAGCGGTAAAGAGAATGCTGCAAATGGCGATAGAAGCATGCAAAACAAGAGGCAAATACATAGGCATCTGCGGACAAGCCCCCTCAGACTACCCAGAAATCACGGAATTTTTAGTGCAAAACGGCATAGACTCCATCTCGCTAAACCCTGATTCGCTCTTTAAGATGCGGCAGGTGGTTAGTGAGTTGGAGGGGGAAATTCCACAATAATTTCACATAAATTTGCTACAATATTTTCATATCAACAAAAGAGGTGTA
>DKFQ01000048.1:3397-4855 GCA_002452425.1 Sulfurimonas sp. UBA6792
TGTCAAGTCTTTATGCGGCTGAAATGCCTGATAGAGGTCCGATACCTTTTGAAGCGTTTGATATCAATAAAGACGGCTTTATAACAGAGGATGAGCATACCAAAGTTAGAGAAGAGAGAATAATAAAAAAGAGTAGCCAAAACCAAACAATGATGAGAAATGTTGGAAATGCTCCTGATTTTAAATCTCTTGATGCGGATGGTGATGGCAAAGTGACTAAGATGGAACTGCTTGAGGGACAAAATAAGCAGATGCAAGAAAATAGAGCCAACAAGGGTCCTAGAAGTAACTAGCTCTCAATCGTCGCCTCTTTTATGAGGTTGACGATTTTATTACCCCAACTATAAAACCCTTAACGGATTGAAAATCTCTTCCTAAAAAACTTCTCCGCCTCCATGACCGCTACAAGTGTCAGTGCCAAAAAGAGTAGCGTTCCCCACATCTGCAATGTTACAGGTTCGATGGTTAGCACTGAACGCATAAATGGACTGTACATCGCTACTATATGAATGCCTTGAGCAACTGCGACAGATATCCACAAAAGCATATTTTTGGCATGGTTGATTTTAAAAATCGATATATTTTCGCTGCGTGAATTAAATGTGTGGACATTCTCAAAAAGTATCATTAAAAGAAGCGTGATATTTCTCGCCGCATCTTCATGGTATCCAAACGAGAGCAGTGTATAAAAGAGTGTAAATGCCGACAAGCCCATGTACAAGCCGCCCACGACAATCCTGCTTATCATCACTTTGTTAAATATCGGCTCTTTTGGGTCTCGTGGTTTGCGTTTTAAGACCTCTGGTTCTGCTCCCTCAGCGGCGAGTGCCATATCTTGTATGCCGTTTGCAACTATGTTGAGCCAGAGTATCTGTACTGGCAAAAGCGGCATGGGGATAAAAAAGAGGATAGAGAGTACGACAAGCACAATCTCGGCAAATCCCGTGGAGAGGAGCAGATGAATCACTTTGCGGATATTGTCATACGCCACACGTCCCTCTTCTACGCCATTTACAATAGAGCCAAAAGCATCATCAGTAAGTATGAGGTCGCTTGATTCGCGTGCTACGTCCGTGCCGCTTTTTCCCATGGCGATACCGATGTTGGCAAACTTTAGTGCGGGTGCATCGTTGACACCGTCTCCCGTTACCGCCACATAGTGCCCAAGCTCTTGAAACGCCCCTATAATGCGCTGTTTTTGTTCAGGTGAAACACGGGCAAAAACACGCTTGTTTGCAAGCTCATCTTTATCTCCTCCACGCTCCATCCAGCGTGAAATCTCCAAACCATCGATTACCTCATCTTCACTTTGAGCGATATCAAGCTCTTTTGCGATAAAAAATGCGGTGTTTGGGTGGTCTCCTGTTACGATAGCGACACTGATGCCCGCCTCTTGCGCCTTTAAAACCGCCTCTTTTACACCATCACGAAGCGGGTCGGCAATGGCGGCAAATCCTA
>DKFQ01000015.1 GCA_002452425.1 Sulfurimonas sp. UBA6792
ATGGCAGTAAACTCTGTGTGAAGTGTAATAGATAGCTCTTCTAATGCTTCTTCGAGTAGATAAAATTGACGCTTAATCATCACCTCTTTTACTTTTTGTGCAACAAGAGCATAGTTGATAAACTCATCTTTTTTGTAAGCATACTCGATTTTGAGATTGATGATAACATCTTGAGGCGCTAACCTCTCAAAATCTAAAATTCCAATAATGCACTGAAATTTTAGATCTTCGATGTGGATGGTCATACGACTCTTTTTTCTTCACCTTTGATAAGGCGGATGATATTTGGAATGTGCTTGTAGAAAAGAACAAAGCCGATGATAAGAACAGGAGCGTGTGCCATGTCGGGATGGAGGATGAAACTTGCAATGATAAGAGCTAAGAGTGCTGTCAGGGAAGAGAGTGAAGAGATACGGATAACTTTTGCACCGACTGCCCAAACCACAAGAGCTATAACTGTTTCAAGCGGCAACATAAACATCATCACGCCCATCCCCGTTGCAACACCTTTGCCACCCTCAAAACCAAGATACGGAGAGTAGCAGTGTCCGATAACCGCTAAAACAGATATGCCCCAAAGTGTCGCTTCACTAAGTCCCATAAAGTGAGCGACTGCTAGAACCAAAACCCCTTTGATGGCATCAAGAGCAAGTGTAGCCGCACCGAGTTTTTTGGCTAAAGAGGGATTTGTCTCTTTGACAACTCTTAAGACGTTGGTAGCTCCGATACTTTTTGAGCCGCTTGATTGCACATCAACTCCTGCAAACTTTTTTGCCAAAAGAAGCCCAAATGGGATCCCGCCGATAAGATACGCTGCGATAAAAAACTGTGCGTTTGTATTGAATAAAAAGTCCATAAAGTAACCTTGTCGTTTTATTTGGCATTGTACATAAGATACTATTATAGAGATATAAAATCTATTTGGTATAATACCCTGACTATTAAATATAAGGAAAATTTTTGCAGTTGAGTAATGAAGAGCTAAAAGAAAAAATAAACGAATACAAAAAAAAGCTAAGCGTCACGGTAGTTGCGCATTTTTACCAAAGAGATGAAGTTTTTGAGATAGGCGATATTACCGGAGATTCTCTTGAGTTGGCGCAAAAAACAAGAGCGAATGATTCTGAATTTGTTGTTTTTTGCGGTGTGGGGTTTATGGGGCAGAGTGTCAAAGTACTATCTCCAAACAAAAGAGTGGTCATGCCAAAAGCGGCGTGTTGTGCGATGGCTACTATGATTGACGGGATGCAGTTTGATGCTTCGGTCAAAGCGCTCAATGAAGCGGGAGTGCCAAACGAAAACATATTGCCCATCACCTACATCAACTCAAATGCAGACGTAAAAGCAAAAGTCGGGAAGATGGGCGGAATGGTCTGCACAAGCTCCAATGCCAAAAAAATCATTAAAACCGCACTGCAAGAGGGAAAAAAGATACTTTTTGTGCCGGATAGATGTTTGGGACAAAATATAGCAAATCAGATGGGGCTTCGCTCTTGCGTTTTAGGTGACGGAACAAATCCTGCCGATGCGGACATCATCTGTTATAACGGCTTTTGCTCCGTGCATCAGCTCTTTAGCGTGGACGATATCGCTTTTTACCGCAAAAAATATCCGGGAATTTTGATTGTCGTGCATCCTGAGTGCGACCCTGCTATCTGTGATGCGGCGGATTTTGTAGGCTCTACTTCACAAATCATCAAGTATATCAAAGAGCTTCCCGAAGAGCAAAAAGTGGCGGTTGGGACGGAATTTAACCTTGTCAATCGTTTGCGCACAAAAAACACCTATGTTCTCTCTTCCACAAAACCTGAGTGTCCGACGATGAATGAGACGACGCTAAAAGATGTTTATGATGTTTTAAAGTCTATCGATGAGGGCGAGCCGCTCAATGAGATTTTTATCGATGAAGATACGCAGAGTTGGGCGAAAATCGCTTTAGAGCGGATGATGGCACTATGATAGATGCGTTTGTAAAAGCCTCTTTGGAGCAGGATGTCGGGCGAGGGGATTTGTACGCTCTTGTTGAGCCAAGCGTAGAGGCATCGGCAAAAATCATCGCAAAGAGCGATGGCGTTTTAGCGGGAGTGCTTTACTGTGACGCTTTGGCAAAATTGGAGAATTTTGAGATAGTTTGGAACTTTAGAGATGCAGAGAGCTTTAAAAAAGGGGATGTAATAGCCACTTTAAGCGGAACTTCTCATGTGCTTTTGAGAATTGAGAGAACACTTCTCAATATGCTTTTGCACGCAAGTTCCATTGCAACGCTTACAAACAGATATGTGCTTCTTATCGAGCCTTACGGAACAAAACTTTTAGATACCAGAAAGACAAGACCGCTTTTGAGAGTTTTTGAAAAATATGCCTCAAGATGCGGTGGTGCGGTAAATCATCGCATGGGGCTTGATGATGCTTTGATGATAAAAGATACACATTTAAAGACCATAAAAGATTTGACAAGTTACATCCAAAAAGCGAGACATGTTATACCTTTTACTGCTAAGATAGAAGTAGAAGTTGAAGATTTTGAGATGGCAAAAACAGCTTTTGCGGCAGGTGCCGACATAGTTATGTGTGACAATATGATACCATCACAGGTAGAGGAGATTGTGCGTTATAGAGATGCACACTTTGCATATATCCTCCTTGAAGCAAGCGGCAATATCTCCTTTGAAACCATAGAGAGCTACGCAAAAACAGGTGTCGATGCTATAAGCAGCGGCTCTATGATTCATCAGGCAAATTGGATTGATTTGTCGATGAAGATGGATTGAATCCTAAGCAATGGCAGATGATTTAGAAAAAACAGAAGTATCATTTTTTTTGAACGAAAAAGGAACGCGTCCCTTTTTCTACGCTAGCCGCTATGGCTACTAAAGTAAATCTTTTAAAAAAAGATTTGAGTAGATTCTTCTAGGAACTTTTTATGGCAGATGATTTAGAAAAAACAGAAGAACCTACCTCCAAAAAGATAGAGGATGCCAGAGAGGAAGGGAATGTTCCCAAATCGCAGGATACGTCCGGTGTTGTGACGCTTTTTGTGGCGATTTTGGCTTTTTTGATGCTTTTTCCCTATATGAGTCTGCATACACTCCAGCTTTTTAAATACTACTTCTCACTAATCGGGATGAGTGTTGACAGGGCTTTTATAATAGATATCGCCATTGTTACCATAAAAGAGTTTTTTTTGATTGTTATGCCTCTCTCTATTGCAGTAGCGATTGCCGGAATTGTTGCGGCGGTTGCACAATTTGGGTTTTTGTTTACCACCAAAGCCATCACTCCTGATATCGGCAAAATAGACCCCATTAAAGGGCTTAAAAATCTCTTCTCTTTAAAAAAACTTATCGAAGGTATAAAGATAACTTTCAAATCTTTTACAACACTTGGCGTTGGGTTCATCTTCTTCTTTTTCTTCATTATGGAGCTTCCAACTGTCGCACTCTTTGGTTTTGGCGATCAGATGCTTTGGTTACGAGACAAGGCGATTATTATCGCTTTTGTGATGCTACTTATCATTTTTGTTTTTGCCATTATCGACCTTGTTATCGTGCGTAAGCAGTATTTTGACGGGCTAAAGATGAGTAAACAAGAGATAAAAGATGAGTTTAAAAATATGGAAGGTGACCCGCTCATCAAGTCAAAAATTCGCCAGATTCAGATGCAGGCTTCAAGAAAAAGAATGATGTCTGCCATCCCAACTGCCGATGTAGTCATCACCAACCCAACACACTATGCAGTTGCCATCAAGTATGATGAACAAAAGTCGCATGCGCCCATTATTGTGGCAAAAGGAATGGATCATATAGCACAACAGATAAAAAAAATCGCCAGAGAAAACGGAGTGCACATCGTCCAAAACCCACCTCTTGCTAGAGAGCTTTACGCTAAGGTAGATTTAGACAAAGCCATTCCAAACGACCTTTTTGCCGCAGTTGCAGAGGTTCTTGCGTATGTTTACAAAATGAATGCGGGGAAACGCTAGATTTTTAGTGATTCAAACAAAATAGCTTCAACCGTTGGTATAATGAAAGAAAAAATTTGGCAGCAGTATGAAAAAAGATATTTTAGAACGGTATGAGCGTACTGGGGATGGGGAGATAATCGTCGATATCTCTGCTATAAAAATCGAGGATTTGTATAACAATTTTGACAAAAAATCGCACTTTATGAAGAAGGATTTGAACCAAGATTTGGTTGCGTATCTTATTGAGAGTGTGCGTGAAATCGATGGAGAGAGATTTGTTATCCGGTTTAACTTTGAGATACCTACTCAAGAGGAGTTTTTCCAAAGAGTGCAAAACAGTGTCAACCGCTTTTTTCTCTACATGCAAGAGCATGAACATGCAAAGATGAAAGAGATGCTTCGTAAGTCAACTATCTTTTTTGGCATTGGGGCAGTGCTTGCGGGGGTGTCGATTTTTATGAATCAGAGTGATTGGATGGAGAAAAGTATCGCTTTTGCAGTTGTTGCAGAGGGTTTGAGTGTTGCAGCGTGGGTCTCTTTGTGGGAGGCACTTGCTACATTTTTGATAAGGTGGATGCCTTATAAAAAGAAGATTTTACTCTACAAAAATATTGCAAACGCCAAAATCATCTTTAATGTGGAGAGCTAGCACACAACAAATGTTATGCAGTTTCTCCCTCTCTCTTTGCT
>DKFQ01000032.1 GCA_002452425.1 Sulfurimonas sp. UBA6792
GCTGAAACCAGAGATTCAGGCAAAAAGGGCATCGCTACCATCAAAAGCGTTGAACCGATGAAGAGTGTAAAACCGACAATGGAGAGATGTTTTTCTGGGTCACCCTGAGCCAAAAGCCACATAACAAAGATACTTAAAATCCCAAAAAGGGCTTGTCGCACCGCAAAGTGAAACTGATGCAAATCAAAAAGAAGCGTGATGTATGCAGAGAGCGAATAGGTCAGAACGATACTAATACCAATCAAGACTGCTACAAGCGCAAATAATTTTCTATCCGCCATCAACCGTTACTTTATCTTGTTTATTTTAAGCACGAATTCAACTTCTGCTTTAGAGATATGCAACTCTTTAGAAATCGTCTCCAAAGAGATGCCCTGCTTATAAAGCGAGATGATTTTTTCATCGTCATTGCCGTGGATGGAAGCAGGGATGGATATCTGCTTGACACCGTTTTCTAGGGATGAGAGTCTGGATTCTATGTGTCCTTCTATCATCAAAAGACTCTCTTCTAGCCTTTTAATGCTTGTGGCAAGGGGTTTTACCATATCATACACCGTTCGTTCAACCTCTTGATAAACCTCTTCATCACTCATACGACTGCCGCTTTTTTGGATATTTTCTTGTGTTTCCGAGAGCTTTTTTTTGAGGTAAAAAATCTCTCTGTTGAGCTCTTCTGCAACGCTAGCAACGGAGCGGATGTTTTTGTTATACTGGGCATCTTTGGTAAAAACATAGTAGAGCAGATACAAAATCATCGCCGCCATGGCTACTACCAAATACTCTATGTTTATGGACTCTAAATTCATGCTTTGCTCTCTCGTGCTTCACGGATAAGCACTCTCTCTCTTGCTGTAAGGTAGGCACTCCACTCTCTCTCATCACGCTCATGCATCTTTGTGATTTGCGCCAACGAACCATCAAGTGCTTTAAAAAAAACAGCTATATCACGTTTTGGGTGTACGGGCATAGCAATCCTTCCGTAATACTCTTTTCCAGCTTCTAAAAGCTCTGTGGAGAGTTTAAAATGCTCAAATCCGATGGACTCAATCTCCGCTTCATGCATAAGAGAGACCCGTTGTGGCTCCTCATTTTTCAAAAACATCTCAAGTGCATCTATCTTTCGGTGTAACTCAATAATAAGGTTGAGTAAAACTGGGTCTGTGTCGGCTGTATCGCCTTTAGCACGTGCCAATTTGAGCCAGTGATGTATGGGATCATCATCACTCTCGCCTAACCTGTCAAACTCTCTTGCATAGAGCGCTTCATCTAATGTGCGCTCACTAAAAAGCAAACTGATAGGGGCTTTTACTAAACGAATGCTCATGAGAAAACCTTTTCCATAACGATTAAGATAAAAAAGAGTATGCCAAGATAGCCATTGACGGTAAAAAAAGCACGGTCAATTTTCGTAAAATCTTTGCGTACCAAGTAGTGTTCATACGAGAGCATCACAGCACTCAAAACAACCGCCATGTTCGCAAAAAAACCAAGTTGCGCAACCCAGACAAAAAGCGCCCAAAAAAGGATGGTGAGGATATGAAAAAGTAATGAGAGCAGCAGTGTTGCATCTGCGCCGTACTTTGAGGGGATGGAGTGCAACCCTTTTTCTTTGTCAAACTCCATATCTTGCAGGGAGTACAAAAGGTCAAAACCTGCCACCCAAAACAACACACCAAGACTAAGCAGAACCGACCAAACAGTTATCTCCGCACTCACCGCAACCACGCCCGCAATGGGAGCAAGTCCAAGAGAAACACCAAGGACGATATGCGCCAAAGAGGAAAAACGCTTAAAATAAGAGTAACTTCCAAGTATGAGCAAGATAGGAAAACTAAGCGCAAAAGCAAGCGGGTTGATGATGTAGGCAACCCCCACAAAAGCAACTGCGTTGACAAGAGTAAAAATAAGGATACTTGAAGCATCAAGCCGACCGTCAACATTTGGACGAGAGGAGGTGCGGGGATTTTGCGCATCTATGTCTCTGTCTGCAAATCTGTTAAGCCCCATCGCAAAGTTTCTAGCACTCACAGCCGCCAAAGCACCTAAGAGCAAAAGCCCGAACCCAAACCATCCATCTGCCGCCACTATCATAGCTATAAAGATAAAAGGAAGCGAAAAAATGGAGTGCTCAAACATCACAAGTTCGTTAAAATCTCGAAGTTTATTGATATATCTTTGCAAAACTTGCCTTAAAATTGTTTTTGTTGATTCTACCCAAAGTTGATTTAAAAATGGATATAATTTCGTCATGATTCAACTAGCCATTATCGGTCCGACCGCTTCGGGAAAAAGTGATTTAGCCATCAAAATCGCCAAAAAAATCAACGCTTACATACTCTCCATAGACTCTCTTAGCATCTACAAAGAGATAGATATAGTCTCTGCAAAACCATCTAAATGCGAGCTCCAAGAGGTTAACCACTTTGGCATAGATGTTTTATACCCAAACGAATACTTTAGCGTTGAAATTTTTATACGGCTCTACAAAGAAGCTGTGCAAAAGTGCCAAGAACAGCACAAAAACCTCATCATAGTCGGCGGAACTTCCTTTTATCTAAAGATGCTTGTCGATGGGCTCTCAAACATCCCAAAGATAGATGATACAACAAAAAAAAGAGTTGAAAAAAGGCTGCTTAGCTTGCAAGAGAGTTATGATTTTTTATGCGCACAAGATGTCGAATATATGGAAAGCATAGCAGCCAACGACAGATACAGGATAGAAAAAGCGCTCCTTATTTACGAAGCTTCAAAACTCACTCCAAGTGAGTGGTTTAGGCAAAATCCGCCAAAGCCCGTTATAAAAAATCTTCCTATTTATAACATTGAAGTTGAAAGAGAAGTTTTGCGAGATAGGATAAAAAAACGCACGCAAAAGATGTTTGAGAGCGGACTGATAGACGAAGTGTGCCGCTTAGAGCAACACTACACAAGAGCGCCCCACTCCATGAACTCCATAGGCATAGTGGAAGTTTTAGAGTATCTCGATGGAAAAGTCACAAAAGATGAGATGCTTGAAAATATCTCCACCCACACCGCACAGCTCGCAAAACGACAGCAGACTTTTAACCGTACACAGTTTGAGGGTGTCATCCATGCACCGCTTGAGAAGTTGGAAGTGATAATCATGGGCAACTTGCTATAATTCTATATGTATTTTTTAAAACTCTTTTTTATATCTCTCTTTTTTACTGTTTTAGGTTTTGCCGATGGAAAGTTCTATACCCTCTCCATGTGTTTGACAAAAGACCATGACGGTGCTTCCTACTTTTTAAACCGATATCTTGATGAGCCTGAGGCGGATATATTTATAGTCAAGCTTGAAGATGGGCGTTACCTCACAACTTATGGCTCTTTTTACTCAAGAGAGAAGGCGGCGGAGTTT
>DKFQ01000040.1 GCA_002452425.1 Sulfurimonas sp. UBA6792
ACAAACAAAAAAATGGGACAAAGACTAGAGTTTTATGGTGTCACTAAATGCAACAATTATATCCTTCAAGAAAACTATCTCAATACTTCAGATGTGAACAATGTAACCATAAGTTACAAAAATAGAATCGTTTATTCTGCTAATGTTACAAATATAAACATAAATTAAATCTACAAAGCAGTTCATTCCCTTAAATGGTATCAGATTTGAAAACATGTGATACTATTTTGGAAATATTAAAAACAGGGAGTTGCAATGGCTCAAAAGGCGATTAGAGAATTTGACGCAAAGTCAATTTTGGCTAAGCATTGGGATAAATATTTTCCGAACTTTACATACGCGTATGAAACGGTAATGGTTCAAAATGGATCAGAGCTTAAAAAAGCTGCAAAAGAGAAGACATGGCTAGGTGAAAAGACGTTGGTTGCAAAACCAGACATGCTTTTTGGCAAAAGAGGTAAGAATGGTTTAGTTCTCTTTAGAGATAAAAAACCAGGAGATGTATCTTTAGCAAAAGCGGCATCATGGATTGATGAAAAATCAAGCGAAAAGCAGTCTGTTTACTTCTCATTTGAGGGCGATACTCCTCATGGCGAAGCAAAAGTTGACATGCTTACACACTTCATCGTTGAGCCATTTACTCCACACTCTCAAGAAGAGGAGTACTACATCTCTGCTACATGCGTAGGGGACAACGATGTTCTTTACATGTCTGCTGAGGGCGGTATGGAAGTTGAAGAGAACTGGGATAAAGTTATTGAAGTTGCATTTCCTATCACTGCTACAGAAGATGAGATAGCAGCGGGAATTAGAGCAAGCATCCCTAAAGATGTGGCTGAGAAAGACAAAGAGGCGTTTGCAGAGTTTGCAATCGGCTTTTTCAAAGCATACAGAGAGCTTAACTTTGCATATTTAGAGATTAATCCGTTTGTTATGCAAGGCAACAAAATCGAGCTTTTAGATATGGTTGCAAAACTTGACGATACTGCAGGTTTCTTGATGAGAGAGCAGTGGGGAGATGTTGAGTACCCTACATCTTTTGGTATGGAAGAGAAATCTCCTGAAGTTTTAGCTATCGAAGATGCAGACAGCAAGTCAGGTGCTTCACTTAAGCTTACTATCCTAAAGCCGGAAGCAAGAATCTGGACGATGGTAGCAGGCGGCGGTGCATCCGTTGTTTATGCTGACACTATCGCAGATTTAGCAGGTATCGAAGACCTTGCAAACTATGGCGAGTACAGCGGTGGACCAACAACAAGCGAAACAAAGTTTTATGCTGAGACTATCTTAGACCTTATGACAAGAAGCAAAGACGCAAAAGGCAGAGATAAAGTTCTTATCATTGGTGGCGCGATTGCAAACTTTACTGATGTTGCAAAAACATTTACAGGTATCATTCAGGCATTTGACAACTATGCAGAGAAGATGAAAGCAGTTGGTATCAAGATTTATGTAAGACGCGGTGGACCAAACTATGAAAAAGGTCTCAAAGATATCAAAGAGGCGGCGGATAGACTAGGGCTTTATATTGAAGTTTACGGACCTGAAACGCATGTTACAGATATCGTGCGTATGGCATTAACAAAGTAAGGATTAGAGATGGCGCAATTATACACAAGAGACACACAAGCTATTTTTTGGAATAACAACGCAAGTGCTATTCAAAGAATGCTAGATTATGATTACACGATTAAAAGAACAAAACCATCAGTAGCTGCCATCGTTGCACCTACAAGCGGTTCTAAGTTTGAGAAGTTTTTCTATGGTCCTGATGAGGTTATGATTCCTCTTTATAGAAACACAGCAGAAGCAAAAGCAGCACAGCCGCAAGCTGATGTTCTTTTGAACTTTGCATCTTTTAGAACTGCGTATGATGTAACTATGGAAGCGCTAGAACTTGGCGGTTTTTCTTCTATCATGGTAACGGCTGAAGGTATTCCTGAGAGACTAGCACGTAAGATGAACGCAACTGCTAAAGCTAAGAATGTTATCGTTATCGGACCGGCAACAGTTGGCGGTATCGCTCCGGGTGCATTCAAGATTGCAAATATCGGCGGAACTATTGAAAATATCGTTCAGTCAAAACTCCACCGCGCAGGTTCATGCGGACTTGTAACTCGCTCAGGCGGTCTATTTAATGAGCTATCAAACATCATCGCTATCAATGCTGATGGTATCGCAGAGGGTGTAGCAATCGGCGGAGACAGATTTGTAGGTTCGGTTTTCATCGATAACCTTCTTAGAATGGAAGCAAACCCTGAAGTTAAGTATATGCTTCTTTTGGGTGAAGTTGGCGGAACAGAAGAGTACAAAGTTATCGAAGCGGTAAAAAATGGACAGATTAAAAAGCCAATCATTGCATGGTGTATCGGTACTATCGCTAAGTATTACGACAGCGGCGTGCAGTTTGGTCACGCAGGAGCATCTGCAAACGGTGACATGGAGACGGCTGAAGCAAAAAACAAGGCGATGAAAGAGGTAGGTATTCGTGTACCTGCATCATTTAACGACCTTCCTGAGATTATCAGTGCAGTTTATCATGAGCTTCATGCAAAAGGCATCATCAAAGATATCGCTGAGCCTGATATGAATGTTTGTCCAAAAGTAAGAAGAAGCAAGCAGTTTATCTGTACGATTTCTGATGACAGAGGAGACGAAGCACACTATTGCGGTTACCCAATCAGCTCAGTTGCAACGCCAGATACAGGATTTACTATCGGTGATGTTATGAGTATCCTTTGGTTCAAAAAACGCTACCCAAGATGGGCAGTTGACTTTTTAGAGACAGTTCTTAAAACAGTTGCAGACCACGGTCCAGCGGTTTCAGGCGCACACAACGCAAAAGTAACGGCAAGAGCAGGCAAAGATGTTATCAGCTCACTTATCTCTGGACTTTTAACAATCGGACCAAGATTTGGCGGTGCAATTGACGATGCGGCAAAATACTTTAAGTATGCAAACGATAACAATCTTACGCCAAATGATTTCCTAAATCATATGAAAAAAGAGGGGATTCCAATTCCAGGTATCGGACATAGAATCAAATCTCTTAAAAACCCAGATTTACGTGTTGAGGGTCTAAAGAAATTTGCAGCAGCAAACTTCCCATCAACTCCGCTACTTGACTATGCACTAACAGTTGAGCAGTTGACAACATCTAAAAAAGAGAACTTAATTCTCAATGTTGACGGTACTATCGGTATCTTGATGGTTGATATGTGGAGAGCACTCGGATATACTGATGAAGAAATTGATGTATTTATCAACGCAGGCGCACTAAATGCATTCTTTATCTTAGGAAGAAGCATCGGCTTTATCGGTCACATCTTAGATGAAAAACGTCTCGGAATGCCAATGTACAGACACCCGATGGATGATATCTTATATGATGTCAAAAAAGCAGAAAACCTCTAGTTTTCTCCTAAATTTCAGAGAGATTGTTTCTCTCTGAACTCCCTCAAACACTTCTTTTTAGAGTTGCCGCATAAATATTTCATTATTTTCAAATCTTTTTGTTATACTTAGAACAAATGTATCGTATTGGATTAAAAATGAAAAAAGCATTTACAATGATTGAGCTTATTTTTGTTATCGTCGTTATCGGCATACTAGCAGCAGTAATCATGCCAAGAACCGGCTCCAATAAACTCCACGAAGCAGCAACACAAGTACTTTCACATATACGCTATACACAACATCTGGCGATGGTGGATGATAAGTTTGATGAAAATAATGCAACGTGGTGGAAAGAGAGATGGTCTATTCGTTTTTATGAGACTGGAAATCCTGATAATTATTACTATACTATTTTTTTTGATGATAATCAACAGGGTAATGTTGATTATGGTGCAGGTTCAATAGAGGTGGCGATTGATCCGTTGTCTCGCAAGAAACTTCATAACGCTGATAATAACAAAGCAATGGATTTAACAGGAAGTTATGGAATTAATAATATTAACAATACTTGTCTATTGGATGATAACACATTGGTTTCTAGTAATAAAGGTGTAATAGCATTCGATCAACTAGGTCGCCCTTATAATGGTATTGCGGATTCTACTTCGCCGACACAATATCTTATGACTGCTAACTGTAATATTACTCTTTTGAGTGCTGAGGGAAATGTAACTATCCGTGTGCACCCAGAAACAGGCTATGCATGTATATTAAATGGAAATGTTTGTCAGTAGTATAAAATCATTCATTTTTTTATCTCCTTTTAAGAATCCTTTCCCTATAATTCCCATCCACAAACACAGCGACCTAAAGTTTAGGTTTTAAGAGGCTTTGTAACGCAGTT
>DKFQ01000075.1 GCA_002452425.1 Sulfurimonas sp. UBA6792
AATTTGTCTCTCAAGCGGAGTATGATAAAGCAAAAAGCGACCTAGACAACATCAAAGCGCAGATGAACTCACAAAGAGCAAAAATCGCCTCTGCCGCTTCAGAAGAACAGCGTATGCAAAAAAACATAGAAGCACTCCAAACGAAGCTTGAACGGCTTAAAGTTTATGCGCCTGTTGATGGTTACATCATCTCAAAAGAGGCGGAAAAAGCCTCTTACGTTCTGCCATCAACCGTTATCTTTAAAATCGTTGACCCCACCACGCTTTGGGTGCGTGCCAACATAGATGAGAGAGTTGCGCAGAGCGTAAAAGTAGGACAAAACGCATCCATCAAACTCCGCTCAAAACCAAATGAAAAGCTCAAAGGAACACTCCAGCGTGTAGTTGCCATGAGCAACGCCGTGACTTTGGAGCGTGAAGTAAACATTGGTTTTGACGCTACTCCTGAGACTTTTTATATCAACGAACAAGCAGAGGTGGCTATCCAAATAGCCACACACAAAGACGTACTCAAAGTTCCTCTGAAACTCCTTGCAAAACATGATGGCAAAAAAGGTCTCTGGGTAGCAGATGGCGAAAAAGCGTACTTCAAAGAGGTGTCAGTTTTGGCGCAAAGCGATGAAGAGGCGGCGATTGGCTCTGGCATAGAGATGGGTGCGGAGCTTTTAGTGCCAAAGATAAACAACAAACCTCTAAGTGACGGAATGAAGATTTTTCGATGATTGATTTGGCAAAAAGAGACATAGAGCATACACTCGGCAAGTTTTTGGTCACCGCCATGGGCGTGGGGATGTTGCTTGGAATAGTCCTTATCATGATAGGGGTTTACCGTGGCATGATGGTGGATGCGGAGATTTTGCTTGATGACATCAGTGCGGATTTGTGGATAGTACAAGAGGACACGCTTGGACCTTTTGCCGAATCTTCCCGTGTGTATGAAGACCTCAAAGATATCATTTACGTGATGGAGGGCATAGAGACAAGCGAGGCGATGACCTTTCAAAACATCCAGCTTCCACGAGCCGAAAAACCCGTTCGTGTTGTGGCGGTGGGGTATGACATAAGAGGTGTCATCAACCCTATCAACCCAAAAAGACTTATAGCAGGACGAGACATAAAAAACGACCACTATGAAATCGTCGTCACGGACAAAACAGGCTTTAAACTAGATGAGAAGATCAAACTTGGGCGCAACTTCTACACTGTTGTGGGCATCACGCACAGCACGGTCTCCAACGGCGGCGACCCGCTTGTTTACATAAGCCTAAAAGATGCACAGGATTTGCAGTTTTCCTACTCAAACAAAGAGATTCAAAACAATGAAGCCAGAGGGGTAAAAAACTCCGAAACTTTTATAGTAAATGTCATCGTCGCACGCATAAAAAGCGGTTATGATGTAGAGGATGTCGCAAAAGAGATACGCAAATGGCAGCACAAAAGTGTCTATACCGCCGAACAGCAAAAAACTATCCTTACAAAAAACCTTATAGAAAAGTCTGCAAAACAGATAGGGCTTTTTACCGCTATTTTGGTCGTGGTTTCCACTATCATCATTGCGCTCATCATCTACACGATGACGCTTGAAAAGATGAAAGAGATCTCCATCATGAAACTTATGGGGCTTCCAAACTCGCTTATCATCTCCATGATTGTCAAAGAGACACTCCTTCTTGGTGTTTTTGCCTTTATCTTTGGCAACATCTTTGCGCATCTTGTCTATGACAGGTTTCCAAAACGCATCGTGCTTGAGATACCCGATGCGTGGGGGCTTTTTGGTGTTGTTGTCATCGCTTCCATCCTCGCCTCTTTCGTAGGTGTCAAAAAAGTTATCAGTGCCGACCCATCAGCGGCAATAGGAGGGTGAGATGCAAGAGACAGCCATAAAAGTACAAAATTTAGTAAAAAATTTCGGCAAAGGCGACAACCTTGTCAAAGTCATAGAAAATGCCTCTTTTGAAGTCAAAAAAGGGGAACTCGTAGCCCTCATAGCTCCAAGCGGTGCGGGAAAAACTACACTTCTCATGATGATAGGATGCGTACAAGAGCCTACAAGCGGAGAGATTTGGTTAGGCGAAGAAAAAGTTTATGACAACAGATGGAGTGCCAAAGACACACGCAAGATCCGCCGAGAGAAGATAGGCTTTATCTTTCAAGCCCACTACCTCATCCCGTTTTTAAACATCATAGAAAACATCACGCTCCTGCCCCAGACCAACAAAGTAAGCGAAAAAGCGGCAAAACAAAAAGCGATGGAACTCTTAGAGTACCTCGACATCGCCGACAAAGCCCACGCCATGCCATCACAACTCTCAGGCGGACAAAACCAAAGAGTAGCCATCGCTAGAGCCCTAGCCAACAACCCCCAAATCATCCTAGCCGACGAACCCACCGCCGCACTTGATGCACAGCGCTCCATCAGTGTCATCAAGATGCTTAAAAAAATAGCCGAGGAGCAAAACGTAGCCATCATTACCGTAACCCACGACGACCGCATCCTCCCCTACTTTGACAAAATCATGAAGATAGAAAACAGAGGGATTGTGTTTCACGAGTTAGAGGGGGAGAGGGTTATATAACAACTTTAAAATAAAATCTGACCTTACGCACTAAAAGTGCGTAAAACTTCTTTCTCTCCCGCATCTGCGGGTAGCTTTAGGGAGCTGTAGGGACACTTGTGTCCCTGCCACAAACAGGGGCTTTGCTCCTGTTTGTGCGTAACATCAGATAAAATAACTAATCGGAGGAGTTTTTTACTCTGCTCTCTAAGTTATCATAAACTTGGTTGTTTTCTCTTTTGCCGACACTTAGAACCAAAACGACAATCTCTTCATCTTTTACTTCATAAGCTAGTCTGTAGCCCGAACTCTTAAGCTTGATTTTGTAGATATTTTCATAACCGCTTAGTTTATCTTTGGGTACTTTTGGATTTACAAGCCTCTCCCCAAGCTTCTTTTTAAACTGTGTTTGAAGAGCGGGGGTTAGTTTTTTGAACTCTTTATCAGACTCTTTTATAAATTTTAATCTATAAGTCATTGATATCAACCTCTATAAGGTCTTCTTCTTTATAGTTAAGTCTCTCCTCCACCTCTTTAGCCAGATAGTAGTCATCCACGATGTCCATAAGTCTCTCATAAAGAACGCTCGGCACTAGATAGGCACTCGGCACATTGTGGTTAAGTATGGCTATAGCTTCATCTCCTGCCTGTTGTAAAAGCTGCGTTGGAGACTTTTTTAACTCCGTTATACTTGCCGTATAGTTAGCTAAGATAGGTTGCATAATAAACTCCTTTTTTTATATGAAATATTATACACTATTTCGTACTTATTTTGAAAGCATCAGCATCCACGATTATTTCACGACCTTACCTCATAATGTCTCAAATCAAAACAAAGGATGCAAGATGAAAAAGGTTTTACTCGCATTAGTGTTACTTGGCACTTTGAGTATGGCGGAGGAGAGTTTTGCGGCTCATGAGGCGAAAATGCAGCAGATGCAAGAGCGTACGCAAAAGCAAGACGGCACAGGAGAGCAAAAAAGAAACAAAAATCAAAATGGCTCAGGAAAATCAGGCTCAGGTCCAAAAGATGGTACGGGTAACCAGTACAAAGGCGCAAACGGCGGCGGAGGGAGAAAATAAGATGGAAATTCAGTCAAATGGCATGATGCAACAGATGCAGATGAGAAAAATGGACGGTTCAGGTGGCGGACAAGGCGACATGAGAGATATCATGCAAAATCTTCCCGAGGAAGAGAGAAGCGCTATCAAAGAACAGCTTAGTGCTATGACGCAAGAAGAGAGAGCAGCGGCTGTTGAGGAGATGAAAAGCGTGGATGCAACTACACTTAGTTCACAAGACTACACGCAAGCACTTCTGGACATTTTAAACAAAACAAACAAGCAAACAGCTCCAAGCGAGGGCTTCTCCGTATATGCGTAAAAAATTTTAGGTATAATCTTTTATGAAAATTTTATACCTAGAAGATGATATTGCCCTCTCTGAAACCGTTGCGGAGTTTTTGTGCGATGAGGGGTTTGATGTGGTGAGCGTTTATGATGGAGAAGAGGCTTTGGAAGCGATTTTTAGGGGCAATTTTGACATGCTTTTGCTTGATGTCAACGTCCCTCACATCAACGGATTTAAGCTTCTTAGCGAGTTGCGCGAGGCAAACATAACGACACCTGCCATCTTTACCACCTCCCTCAATAGCATAGACGACCTCTCAAAGGGGTATGACGCCGGTGCGGATGACTACATCAAAAAGCCATTTGTTCTAAAAGAGCTGCTCTTTCGCATCAAGGCTCTTTTGAAGCGGGAGTTTAAAACACA
The DNA here is from genome assembly GCA_002452425.1 of Sulfurimonas sp. UBA6792. Lineage (GTDB taxonomy): Bacteria > Campylobacterota > Campylobacteria > Campylobacterales > Sulfurimonadaceae > Sulfurimonas. The sequence goes on from DKFQ01000075.1 coordinate 4,330, forward strand.
AAACGAAGTGACGCAAATCACACAAGAGATTTGCTTCAACACGCTTACGCATGAGCTGATTTTGCATGACCAAAAAGTTCTGCTCCACCCAAAAGAAGTTTTGCTTTTAAAACTGCTTCTCAAACATAAAAACGAGTGTGTCTCTTTTGAAGAGATTTACCAAAATGTCTGGTCTTTTGAGGCATCACACAGCGACATGAGCCTTAGAACCTACATAAAAAACCTGCGCAAGCATCTCGGAAAAGAGAGAATTTTGAGCATCAAAAAGGTGGGGTACAAATTTGTACAAGAGTGAAAAACAGACTATTTTTTATGTGCTGGGACTCTACCTCAGCTCCACTCTTCTGCTCATTTTTACGCTTTTTGGCAGTTACTACTTTTACAAGCTTGATGAGAGAACCCACAGTGAGAAGAAGATTTTAAAAGAGTTGAGCTTGGAGCTTGAAGAGAGACTTCTTGAGGTTCATGAAAACAGCGATACAAAGTACGAATACCCACGATTTGAGCAGTTTAAGAGTGCCATTTACGACATAGACAAAAACCTCATCTTCTCCACACTCCAAAAACCACCAAAAAATCTGGAGCAAGAACTCTTCTTTGAAGATGGCAATATTTACTACATCGCTTCGCTCAAACCCTACTATCTCGGTGCCGCTTACGCCGTGATAGAGAAAAAACAAGAGCCGCTCAACATCATGGGCGACCTCGTCATGGCGGCACTTCTTGTTGTTCTCATCGCTCTTGTAACCTCCTTTTTTCTTGTCAAACTTGTTTTGCGACCTCTGCGCAACACCCTGCATCTGCTTGATAACTTCATCAAAGAGACCACACATGAACTCAACACACCCATCACAACCATCCTCACCAACATTGAGACGTTAGAGGGTGCGGAGTGTAACGAGAAGTCCATGAAAAAGCTCCAGCGCATCAAAACAGCATCCATGACCATCTCCAACCTCTATCAGGATTTGGTCTATCTGCTTCTCAACCATCAAGTCGCCTCGCAAAACCAAACGCTCAACCTCTCCGAGATTGTAAGCCAAAGAGTGCATTACTTCTCAGATATGGCAAATGCTAAAAAACTAACCCTTGATACAACACTCCAAGATGATGTCCATTTTTTTGCCGATAGACAAAAGATGGAGCGTCTCATCGACAACATCCTCTCAAACGCCATCAAATACACCAACAGAGCCACCACCATAACCATCACGCTCACGCCCTCCTCTTTGAGCGTACAAGATGAGGGAGGCGGCATGAGCCAAGAAGAGATAAGCAGGATTTTTGAAAGGTACAGCAGATTTGACAAGACACAGGGCGGTTTTGGCATCGGGTATAGCATCATCAAGTCCATCGTTGATGAGTACGGCATACGCATCGTCATAGATTCTGAGCCAAACAAAGGAACAAAGGTAACACTCACATGGTAAAAATCACGCTTTTAGCTCTTACGCTTATCACTTCTCTAAGTGCATCAAACTTTGAAGAAAACTGCCTCAACTGCCACTCCAGAGACTTCAAGTTTGCTATGATGATGAAAAAATACACCCAAAAGTACAGCAGCGAACGCAAAATCAAAGAGGCAATCTTTGAATACCTCAAAAACCCAAGTGCCGACAAATCCGTTCTCCCCTACGAGTACATAAACAGATTTGGCGTCAAAGAAAAAACCACGTTAGATGACGCAACACTAAGAGAGATGATAGATGTTTACTACCAAATGTTTAACATGAAAGAGAAGATTTATTAGACTTCTTTCGCAGAACCTGAATCCTGAAACACAAACCGTCATTCTGAACTTGATTCAGAATCTAAAAAATCAAATACTTTGAACAAATCACAAACTAGATTCCAAGTCAAGCTTGGAATGACGAAATACCAGTCATCCTGAAAACAACCCGTCATCCTGAACTTGATTCAGGATCTTTGCTATTATTTCCCTCTCACCATATGAAAAACCTTCACAACCGCCAAAACAACCACACCGATAACCACCCCAAGCAGCAGTTCATTGACAACAGCAGGAACGCCCTCTAAAAAGTAGTGGTGCAAAAACTCCACCTTATGCGCAAGGATGCCCCCACCCACCAAAATCATCGCAAATGTCCCCACAAACGCAAGCGTTTTTATAAGTTTTGGCATAGCGTTTATAAGAAAACCACCGCTTCTCTCATGCCCTTTGTCGATAAGCCAAAACCCAACATTGTCCATACGAACTATCATCGCAACAAACCCATAAACCCCAAAAGTAGCCACAAGTGCCACAATGACCACAGAAGCCACTTGCACCCCAAAAGATTTCTCCGCCACAGCCGCAAGAGCGATAACGACTATCTCCACAGAGAGGATAAAGTCCGTTAAAACCGCCGACTTTATCTTCTCCTTTTCTATCTCCAAAATCGTCTCAGGCGTGGAGTGCAACAACTCCTCTTTGTCCTCATGATGCTCTTTGTGAAAAAGCCACTCCTCTATCTTCTCCACCCCCTCATAAAGCAAAAAAAGCGCACCAAAAACAAGGATAACCGTGATAAGAGCGGGTGCGACCGCACTCAAAACAAAAGCCACAGGCAAGATAATCACCTTATTTTTAAGCGATCCTTTCGTAATAGCCCAGATAACAGCAAGCTCCCGAGACTGCTCAAACCCCGTCGCCTTTTGCGCATTAACCGCCAAATCATCCCCAAGTATAGCCGCCGTCTTCTTAGTAGCCACCTTACTAGCCACCGCCACATCATCAGCCAACATAGCGATATCGTCTAAAAGTAAAAAAATCCCTGATGCCATTTATATCTCCCTGTCCAAAATATCTATAATATCTTTCAAATTTTTATCATCCGCATAAAAATACTCTTCCAAAAGCGGCTTAATTTTGTACTCTTTGACAAACGCCAAATCATCATTATTTTCTATCTTCATAAAATAGCTATGCCCAAGCATGTAATCTTCATTTAGATTATTTTTTATAAACACATTTAGAGCATTAAACAGTTCTTTTGCCCTTGCATGTGAAATCAAATCAACATTTGGCTTCATCTTCAAAAATGTAAATCTTCGTCTTAGGGCTATGTCGATAGTAGCGATGGACTTGTCCGTTGAGTTCATAGTAGCTATGATGTAGAGGTTTGATGGTACTTTAAACTTCTCTTTTGAGTATGGAAGCGTTACTTC